>NZ_JBIALD010000034.1:0-76714 GCF_042873115.1 Streptomyces sp. NPDC005017
ATCGTCCGACCCGCCGCCCGAGGACGAACCGCCCCCACAGGCCGCGGTGACGAGAGCGAGAGACAAGGTGACGGCACCTGCGGCCGCGGCTCTGATTCTGCGCATGGCTCCTCGAAGACCCTTTCGGGAAGACGTGGCTGACCGGAACGGCGAGGCCCCGCTCGGCTCTCCGTAACGGCTTAATTTACGCCGTGAGTTAATATCCATGAGAAGTGTGCGTCAAGGGCTCCGCCCCGGGGAGCTTGCGCACGGCCACTGCGGAGACAGGAGCAAGGTGTCTGCGAGAAGTGGTCGCACGGTCCGTGACCTGCGACGCGAGAACCGTACCGCCGTTCTGCAACGGTTGTATTTCGACGGCCCCCTCAGCCGGCTCGCCCTCGGCCCCGCCATCGGACTCAGCTCCGGCTCGGTGAGCAACGTGGTCGCGGAGCTCGTCGCCGAGGGGCTCGTCGAGGAGGCCGGGAGCGTCGACTCCGTCGGAGGGCGGCCGCGCACGCTCCTGCGGGTCAGCCCGGCCAGCGGCAGCATGATCGGCGTCGACGTCGGCGAGACCCGGATCCGGATCGAGCTGTTCGACCTGGCCTTCAACGAGCTCGCCCGCGCCGAGCGCCCGCTGTCCACCAGCGAGACCGATCGGCACGCCCGCTACGAGGTCGCCCTCGTCGTCCGGCACATCCGGGACGGCATCGCCGAGGTCCTCGACCGGGCCGGGGTGTCCGCCGAGCGGCTGCTGGGCGTCGGGATCGGGGTGCCCGGCATCGTCGCCCGCGGCGGCCGCGACGGCGCCGTGGTGCACGGCCAGACCATCGGCTGGGACGCGGTCCCGCTGGAGCGTCTGCTGCGCGAGAGCGACGGCCTGCCGCCGAGCGTGCCGTACTGCATCGACAACGGTGCCAAGACGCTCGGTCAGGCCGAGATGTGGTTCGGTGCCGGGCGCGGGGCCGGCAACGCCGTCTTCGTCCTGTTCGGGTCCGGCGTCGGCGCCGGCGTGATCTCCGAGCACACGGGGTCCGGGCGGTCCGTCGAGTGGGGTCATCTCACCGTCCGGGTCCGCGGCCGGCGCTGCCGCTGTGGCACGCACGGCTGCCTGGAGGCGTACGCGGGTGCCGAGGCGCTCCTCGACCGCTGGCGGGAGGCCGGGGGCGCCCCGCCCGAGGGCGCCGACGAGGAGACCGCGCTGACCGCGATGCTCGCGGCCGCCTACCCGCCGCCCGGTGCCGGGGAACCCCACGACGAGGTCGCCCGGGCCGTGCTGGCGGAGACCGCCGAGTACCTCGGCGCCGGGTTCGCGGACCTGATCAACCTCTTCCAGCCCGAGCGCATCCTCGTCGGCGGCTGGGCGGGCCTCCAGCTCGGCAGCCGCTTCCTGGAGGAGGTCAAGGCCCATGCCACGGCGTACGCGCTGCGGCATCCCGCCGCCCGTACGGTCGTCGGTCTCGGCACGTTGGGGCCGGAGGCGGTGACCGTGGGCGCGGCGATCCTGCCGTTGGCCGGGTTCTTCGCGCGGGGTGGGCGGCGGGCCGAGGTGGTGCGTGATGCGCCTGTGCCGGCCTGGCGGGCGGCTTTGCGGGGGCGGGTGGCGCGGTAGGGCTGTCGTGGGGGTGGTGTGTGACGGGGTTGCCGCCCTCGGGTGTGTGACGGCGTGCCGTCGGGGTGTGTGACGGGGGCGCCGTGGGGGTGCGGGTTGTTTTTGGGCCTGCGTTCGTTGCGGCTGGTCGCGCAGTTCCCCGCGCCCCTTTTGGGGTGGTGGTGCGGGGCGGCGTCGGGGTGTTCCGGGGTGCTGTGCTGGTTGCGCAGTTCCCCGCGCCCCTTTTTTGGGCGGCGCTGGGGGGCTGGGGGTGTTGTGCCGGTTTGCGCAGTTCCCCAGCCCCTTTGTGCGCAGTTCCTCGCGCTCCTTTTGGGGCGCGGGTTGTGGGGTCAGCGGGTTCGTAGGGTGGTGAGGGTTGTCGCCAGGTCGGCTGCTCGGGGGCGGTTGTGGGGGAGTTTGCCGAGCAGTGCGGCCATGCCGCAGGTGTCGGTGAGGGCCGAGTAGACCAGGCCGCCCGCGATGCCGGCCGACAGCAGCTGGAAGGCCGGGTGCACCAGCAGGCCGAGCAGCAGGCCCAGCAGCACCAGCGAGCCCGCGGTGAGGCGGACCTGGCGCTCCATGCTCCAGCCGGAGCGGGTGTCGCAGGCCGCCGGCCGGTCCAGGTCGTGGCCGTCGGCGGCCCAGGCGCTGGTGCCGCCGGTGAGGGTGGCCGTCGCGATGCCCTGCTCGGCGAGCAGCCGGCAGGCGCTCTCGGACCGGGCCCCGGACGCGCACACCACGAGGATGTCGCCCCGGCCGGCCGCGTGCCGCAGCTCGGGCAGCGCCCGCCGGACCCGGTCCAGCGGGATGTTCAGCGCGCCGGGCAGATGGCCGGAGGCGTACTCGCCGGGCGTACGGACGTCGATCACGGTCAGGTTGCTGAGCCGGGAGCGGGCCTCGTCGGTGCCGAGGGTGGTGAAGGGGGTCGTCATGGCAGATGTGATCCTTGCTGTTCGCCGCAGTCCCGAACCGGGACGTACAGTACCCCTAGGGGTATTCGCGGAGGAGTGATCGTGGAACTGGAGCTTGAGGGCGACGCCCTGCGGGCCGTGCTGAACCGGCTGCGGCGGGCGCAGGGTCAGATCTCCGGAGTGATCCGGATGATCGAGGAGGGGCGCGACTGCGAGGACGTGGTCACGCAGCTGGCCGCCGCGTCCAGGGCGCTGGACCGGGCCGGGTTCGCCATCATCGCCACCGGCCTTCAGCAGTGCGTGGCCGACATCGAGTCCGGCCGGAAGAACGGCGACGACAGCGAGGCGATGCGCGCCCGGCTGGAGAAGCTCTTCCTGTCGCTGGCCTGAGCGGTCGTCCGCCGTCGGCCCGCCGCCGGAGCCGGTTGGCCGCCCTCGCCGTCGTGCGGGCGGCCGTCACACCACCGTGTCCAGCAGCATGAGACAGGCCACCGCCAGCAGGGCGAAGGCGAAGACGCGCTGAAGCGCCGGCCCGGACAGCTTCGCCGACAGCCGGCGGCCGTCCCAGGCGCCCAGCACGGCCGCCCCGGCGAACGGCGCTATGACGGCCCAGTCCAGGCCGTCGGCCGTGCCCGCGCGCATGCTCAGGGCGGCCAGCGCGTTGACGGTGATGACGACCAGGCTGGTGCCCACGGCCGCCCGCATCCGCAGCCCCAGCACCCCGACCAGCGCCGGGACGGCGAGGAAACCGCCGCCCACCCCGAGCACGCCCGTCACCGCGCCCAGCCCGGCCCCGGCCGCCGCCGCCCGCCCCGGCCGGGGCTCGACGGGCCCCCGCGCGACGGGCCCGGACCTCAGCATCCGGACGGCGGCCGCGGCCGCGACCACGGCGAAGCCCATGGTCAGTACGGTGTCCGGCAGGCGAGCGGCGAGCGCGCCGCCCAGCACGGCCGGGCCGATCCCGGCCGCCGCGAACAGCAGCCCCGTACGCCAGCGCACCTGTCCGTCACGCGCGTGCGCGGTCAGGGCGACGGCCGAGGTGACGGCGACGATGACCAGGCCGGCCGTGGTGGCCGCGACCGGTGTGAAGCCGAGCAGATAGATCAGGGCCGGCACGGCGAGCACACTGCCGCCGCCCCCGAGTGCCCCGAGCGCCAGACCGATGACGGCCCCGGCGCCCAGGGCGAGCATCGCCGGGCTCACGCGACGGACCCGTTCCCGCCCCGCGCGTCGACGACGGGGAGCCCGGCCTCCTCCGCCGCGGCGAAGGAGTCGTCGACGGCGACCACGTCACGGCCGGCCGCGTCCAGCAGGGAGGCGGCCACGGCGGCCCGCATACCGCCCGCGCAGTGCACCCAGACGTGTCCGTCGGGGACCTCGTGCAGGCGCCGGGGCAGCGTGTGGACGGGGATGTGGACCGAGCCCCGCACATGGCCCGAGGCCCGCTCCGAGTCGCGGCGGACGTCCAGGACCACCACGCCCTGCCCGGCCCGCGCCGCGAGGTCGGCGAAGGTGCGCCGGGGGAACGAGGCCAGGTCCTCGCCCTCCCGCACCCACTCCTCGGGGTCCCCGGTCGCGGCCGCGGCGGGTCGGTCGACGCCGACCCGGACCAGCTCGCGCTGTGCGGCGGCGAGCTGCTCGGCGGACTCGGCGAGCAGGGTCACCGGCCTGCCCCACGGGACGAGCCAGGCCAGATACGTGGCGAGCTGCCCCTCGGCCTCGAAGTTGAACGAGCCCGCCACATGCCCCTCGGCGAAGGCGACCCGGTTGCGCAGGTCGACCACCCACTCTCCGGCGGCGAGCCGGGCGGCGATCTCGTCCGCGTCCGCCGGGGCGGGCGGCGTCAGGTCGACGGGCGAGGGCCCCTCGGCATTGGCCGGGCCCATGTGCGTGTAGTACGCGGGTACGTCGTCCAGCCCGGCGAGCAGCCCGGCTACGAAGGTGTCCACGTCACGGGTGAGCGCCTCGTTGGCGGCCTTCTCGGCGCCGATCGTGCTGGCCGACCCCGTCGCCCGGGCGGAGGAGCAGAAGCTGCCGAAGCCGTGCGTGGGCAGCACCGCCGTGTCGTCCGGCAGCTCGGCGGCCAGCCGGTGCGCGGAGGCGTGCTGGGCGCGTGCGAGCCGCTCGGTCAGCCGTGGTTCGACCAGGTCGGGCCGCCCGACGGCGCCGATCAGCAGCGAGCCGCCGGTGAACACGGCCACCGCCGTGCCGTTCTCCTCCAGGGCGTAGGAGGTGTGGTGCGGAGTGTGACCGGGCGTGGCGAGGGCGCGCAGGGTCAGGGCGGCCGGGGTGTCGATCCCGAAGCGGTCGCCGTCGTGCACGGGCACGCGGTCGTAGGCGACCCGGGCTCCGGCCGGGACCAGATAGGCGGCGCCGGTCAGCCGGGCCAGTTCGAGCCCGCCGGTGACGTAGTCGTTGTGGACGTGCGTCTCGACGACGTGCGAGATCCGCACGCCGCGCCGGGCCGCCGCCGCGATCACCTGGTCGATGTCACGGGGCGGGTCGACGGCCACGGCCGTCCGCTCGCCGCCCGCCAGGTAGCTGCGGTTGCCGAGCCCGGCCAGGTCGATCGTGTCGACGAAGAACACGCGGTACTCCCTTCCAGCGAAATGTACCCCCGGGGGTATCTCGACCGTAGCACGAGTACCCCGGGGGGTATTTTTCGGCGTGAGGAGGCTCCCAGGGGATGGGGGTCTCGCGGGGAGGCTTCCGGCGTGGGGAGTGCGCGCATGATTCGGGGCGCGGTGTCGCGGGCCGTACGCGTGACAGCGGCCCGGTCGTGGGACCGGGCCGCTGTCGGAGGTGCCTGCGCTTGTGCGTGTCGCCCTGCGTGCCGGCCGGGGGCGCGCCGCGCGGGGTGCTGCCCGGGCGGGGGCCGCCCGGTGCCTACTCGGCCAGGCGGAAGGAGTCGTACTCGCAGTTCATGAGATCCCAGAAGGACCGGTAGCGGATCACCACGTCGATCCAGTGGGCGACGTACCACGCCTCCCACTCGCCCTCGGCGGTGACCACCTCGGGGTTGAGCAGGTAGGTCGCCGTCGCGTCCGGCGTGTGACTGATCTTGAGGGTGGTGTCCGTGGTCCAGGTGGCCATGCCGGGTGCGAGGTCCCTGGTCCAGCCGACCTCGCCGGCCGGCAGCAGCCGGTCGATCTCGGTGGTCGTGTTGAGCCACCCGTCCGTCGTCTGGAGGAACTCCCGGTAACTCGGCGGCAGTCTGCGGCCGAGCCGTGCCTCCAGTCGCGTGATCTTCCCGTCGTCGGCCCCGGCGCGGCCCAGCCATCGCGCGGCCCGGACCTCGGCCGGGAAGGGCTCCACCCGCTCGTCCTCGTGCAGGACCGGGTCGAGCCAGTCGTCGCTCCATCGCTGGAGCAGCTCACGCCATGCGTACGTAGGCTCTGAAATCGGTTCAGATGAATACCCCACACCGCGAGACTACGCGACTTGAGCCGTGGTGGAGCCGACCTGGCGCGTAACTCACCCTCCCCGCTCCGCTCTTGGCCGAAGTCGCGTGGCGCGCGGCCGTGCCGAGGCGTTCCGCTTGACCGCACCGCGCCCACCGGGCCGGCGCGGAAACTCCCGCACCATGCCTCGTTTGTGAACCGCCTTGTGGGCCTGCCCCTGGACCCGTCCTGTGAGGCCGCCTTGTGGAACCGCCCTTGTGGAACCGCCTTGTGGAACCGCCTTGTGGAACCGCGCTGTGGCGTCCCTCACTTCGACGTGCCGAACCGACGGCCGGTGAACTGCGTGATAAGCCCTGTCATCGCACGCCAGTCATCGGGGGAGATCATGCGAGTCCGTCACACCGTCATCGCGGCAGCGTCCGCCGCACTCGTCGCCACGCTCGCCCTGACGGGCTGTCAGGACGGCAAGGGCAAGAGCCACGGCAGCAGTTCGGGCAAGAAGCGCGCGCACGGCGGAGCGCACTCGGGCTCGGACGACGACTCCGCTCAGGGCAGCGGCTCGAGCAGCGGCGCCGACGGGGTGTCCGGCACTCCGGTCTCCGCGTGCACCACTGCCACCACCACGCTCACCTTCGTCGTGGCGGCCGCCCACGCCACCGCCTCCGAGCCCGCGACCGCCACGGTGAAGCTCACCAACACCTCGGCCCAGCCCTGCGCCGTCGTCGGTGCCGTGACCCTCACCGCCCGCGACGACCAGGACAAGAGCGCGCCCGTGGAGACCGACAGCTCCACCGCGGGCACCGACTCCGTCACCGTCGCCCCCGGAGCCACCGCGACGGCCGAAGTCCGTTACACCGACCTGAACTTCGAGGGCAGCGCCTCGGCCCGCGAGGTGTGCGCGGTCCAGGCGTCGAAGGTGGAGATCGCGCTGCCCGACGATGTCGGCCGTGAGGTGCAGGCCGTCGACGGCGCGGGCTCCGCGGCGGTCTTCTCCGTCTGCGGCCCCGAGGTGACGCTGGGGGCGTTCCGGGTCTGAGCCGGGTCGAGGTCTTTGTCTCCGGCCCGGGGCGGGGGCCGCTCGGGAGTGCCATCCGCTGAGTGACCGTCAAGTTGCCTTCCAGGGACGGAGCTCGTCTGGGTTGAGGGCCGACCGGATGTGGTGGATCCGTCCGTCCGTGACGTCGAAGGCCATCACGGACGGTGACGCCGTCCACCAGGGTCACCAGCCCCGGCCGGCCGTTCACCGAGCGTTCCACCAGCCGCGTGCCGGGAGCCGCCGCGGTCGGTTCGGCGAAGAAGCGCGCGACCCGCTCGGCACCCGCGACGGGTTCCGGCGCGGCGGTGACTCCGCCTCCCTCGCCGGTCGCCGTGACGTCGGGGGCCGGCAGGCCGACGAGCGCGCCCATGTCCTTGGCCTGCCAGGCCTCCTTCAACGCCCGGACGACATCGGCGTGCCGGGCCGCCGAGGCCGCCTCGGGCTCCGGGGCGGGCTCGCGGACATGGGGTACTCGGCCTTCACCGCCTCCCACACCGCGCACGGCGGCCAGGAGCCCGGCGCGACCCTGCCCGGGGCCGCCCCGACGTGACGGCGACCGAGCCCGGGGCCGCCCCCCCCGTCACCACGGTGATGCCGGGGCGGCTCCGTTCCTGTGAGAAGTGCTCGCGGCACTCCCCGTGGTGGCGTGTTCTGGGTAAGGTAGACCTAACTCGGGTGGCGGGCGTGGATCGCCCCGCCCGACGCGCTCCCGGCCCCCAGGGTTGAGCGCTTTGCCATTCCTTGGCCCGCGGGTCCGGTGTCGTCCCGTCCCACGTCAGACCGTGTCAGACGGTGGGCCCCCGCGCTTCGGCCGCGACTACCGTTCCCGGCGGACGAGCACACGGAATGCGCGCCACCGGCCGCACACCCGGTGCTCGTGTCACGTGCGCCGTATCGACAAGTCGATGTCCGGCCGCACCGGTTCGACCCTGTCGCCGCACGGCCGCACCCAGCCCGCATCCGCCCGACGCCCCGCCTTACCCGTATCCGCCCGACAGCGCACCAGCCCGCATCGCCCCAACCTGCCCGCTTCCGCCCGACGCGCTCGGCCACCCGCACTGCCCGACCATCGGCCCGGTACCCGCAGTACCGGAGAAAACCGGAGAACCCAAGGTGACCACGGTCCCCGAAACGCTCGCCGCAGGCGAGTCCGCAGTCGGCGCCGTCGGTGCGGCGACAGCCCTCCTCGACGACTACCGGCCGGGCTCGGACCGGCTTCTCGCGTCGCCGACCCGTACCCTGCTCGCCCGTGGAGTCCGCGCCCATGTCCCGCACGATTCACGGCCGTTGAAAGAGCGAGTGCGGGTCGCGCTGAGCACCGCGCGGGCCGCCGGCCGGCCGGACCCCGTGGTGATCGGCGCCATCCCCTTCGACCCCGCGGCCCGCGCCGAACTCGTCGTGCCCACCGTGGTACGCCGGGCCCCCGCCCTCGCCGCGGACCCGCTGATCACCCTCCCGGCACCCGAACCCGAGCCGGTCGCCTGGACCGTCCGCCCGGTGCCCGCGCCCGAGCGGTACGCGGCCGCCGTCGCGGCCGCCGTGGAGCGGATGGAGGCGGGCGAGTTCACCAAGGTCGTCCTCGCCCGCGCCCTCGACCTCACCGGGGACCGCGACCCCGGCACGGCGTCGATGCTGCAACGCCTGGCGCGCCGCGACCCCCACGGCTACACCTTCGCGATGCCCACCGCCACCGGCGCCACCCTGCTCGGCGCCAGCCCCGAACTCCTGGTCTCCCGGTGCGGCGCCACCCTCGTGGCCAACCCGCTTGCCGGTTCCGTACCGCGCAGCGAAGACCTCGCCGAGGACGTGCGGCGCGCGGCCTCCCTGCTGGAGTCACCGAAGGACCTGCACGAACACTCCGTCGTGGTCGACGCCATGAGGGCCGCTCTGGCGCCCTTCTGCGCGGAACTCCATGTGCCCGCACGGCCCACCCTGGTGCGGACCGCCGCCATGTGGCATCTGTCCACCACCCTGCACGGCACCCTCGCCACCCCCGGGACCACCTCGCTCGAACTCGCCTCCGCCCTGCACCCCACCCCCGCCGTCTGCGGCGCCCCGACCGCGCCCGCCCGCCGGGCCATCAGCCAACTGGAACCCTTCGAACGGGGGTTGTACACCGGCATCGTCGGCTGGGAGGACGCCGAGGGCGACGGGGAATGGGTCGTCACCATCCGCTGCGCCGAGGTCTCCGGGCGCACCCTGCGCCTGTTCGCCGGCGCGGGCGTCGTCGCCGCCTCGGACCCGGCCGCCGAGACCGCCGAGACCGGGGCCAAGTTCCGCACGTTCCTGCACGCCGTGGGGGCCGAGCTGTGAGCGTCGACGCCCGCGACACCGCCCGGCCCGCCCCCGCCGAGGGGGACGCCCCCACCTGGCCCGCCGCCTTCGCCGAGCGCTACCGGGCCACCGGCTACTGGAGCGGCGAGACCTTCGGCGAGATGCTGCGCACCCGGGCGGACCTGCACCCCGACCGCATCGCCGTCGTCGACCCCGCGGGCACCGGACGCCGCTGGACCTACGCCGAACTCGACTCCCGCGCCGACCGGTTGGCCGCGGGCCTGCGCGCGGACGGAGTACGCCGGGGCGATCGCGTGGTCGTCCAGCTCCCCAACGTCGCCGAGTTCTTCGAGACCGTCTTCGCCCTCTTCCGCATAGGTGCCCTGCCGGTCTTCGCCCTCCCCGCCCACCGGGACACGGAGATCAGCTACTTCTGTACCTTCACCGAGGCCGTCGCCTACGTCGTCGCCGATGTGCACGAGGGCTACGACTACCGCGAACTGGCCACCCGTGTACGGGCCCAGGCCCCCGCCCTGCGACGCGTCTACGTCGTCGGCGACCCGGGAGAGCACACCGCCCTGGCGGACGTGCCGGTCCCGGCGGACGCCGCGCTGCCCCTCGAGGAGGACGCCCCCGCCCCGCACGACCTCGCCTTCCTCCAGCTCTCCGGAGGCAGCACGGGCGTACCGAAGCTGATCCCGCGCACCCACGACGACTACCTCTACTCGGTCCGTGCCTCCGCCGAGATCTGCGCGGTGGACGAGAACGGCGTGTACCTCGTCGTCCTGCCCGCCGCGCACAACTTCCCGCTCAGCTCGCCCGGTTCACTCGGCACCCTGGCCGTCGGCGGCCGCGTCGTCCTGTGCCCCAGCCCCGACCCGGACACCGCCTTCCCCCTCATCGAGCGCGAGGGCGTCACCCTCACCGGTGTCGTCCCGCCGCTCGCCCTGGTGTGGACGGAGGCCGCGAGGACCACGACGTACGACCTCGGGAGCCTGAAGTCGCTGCTCGTAGGCGGCGCCAAGCTCAGCGAGACCGCGGCCCGCCGCGTCCGGCCCGCGCTGGGCTGCACGCTCCAGCAGGTCTTCGGCATGGCCGAGGGCCTGGTCAACTACACCCGGCTGGACGACGACGAGGAGACCGTCGTCACCACCCAGGGCCGGCCCATCTCACCGGACGACGAGATCAGGATCGTCGACGACGAGGACCGGGACGTCGAACCCGGCACGACCGGCCATCTGCTCACCCGCGGTCCGTACACCATCCGCGGCTACTGGCGCGCCCCCGAGCACAACCGGCGCTCCTTCACCGCGGACGGCTTCTACCGCACCGGCGACCTCGTCCGCATGACCGGCACCGGCCATCTCGTCGTGGAGGGCCGCGCCAAGGACCAGATCAACCGCGGCGGCGAGAAGATCGCCGCCGAGGAGGTCGAGAACGTCATCCTCGGCCACCCCGCCGTGCACGACGTGTCCGTCGTCCCGGTACCCGACGACTTCCTCGGCGAACGCACCTGCGCGTACGTGATTCTGCGCCAGGGCGCCGCGCTGCGCGCCCCCGCCCTGCGCAGGTTCGTCCGGGAGCGGGGACTCGCCGCCTTCAAGGTGCCCGACCTGGTCGAGTTCGTGGACGCCTTCCCGCACACCGGGGTCGGCAAGGTCAGCAAGAAGGACCTCCGCGTCACCGCCGCCACCTCCCACCACGAGACGACCTGAGACGATGGCCCTTCCCTCCATCCCCGCGTACGCCATGCCGGCCGGTGCCGAGCTGCCCGCCAACCGTGTCGACTGGAAGGTCGACCCGGCACGGGCCGTCCTGCTGGTCCACGACCTCCAGAACCACTTCCTGTCCGCGTTCACCCCGGACGCCCTGCCCCTCACCGAACTCCTGTCCGCCGTGGCCCGGTTGACCGACGAGGCCCGTCGGCTCGGCGTGCCCGTCGTCTACTCGGCGCAGCCCGGCGGGCAGAGCCCCGAGGAACGGGGACTGCAACGGGACTTCTGGGGACCCGGGTTGCCCGCCGACGCGCACTCCGTCGCCATCGCCCCCGCCGTCGCGCCGCTCCATGGCGACCGGCTGCTGACCAAGTGGAAGTACAGCGCGTTCGTCCGCACCGACCTGGCCCGTCTGATGGCGGACGAGGAGCGCGACCAACTGGTCATCACCGGGGTCTACGCGCACCTCGGGGTGAACATGACGGCCTGCGACGCCTGGATGCGGGACATCCAGCCGTTCGTCGTCGCCGACGCGACCGCCGACTTCGGCCCTCGCGAACACCTCCAGGCGCTGCACTGGGCCGCACGCTCCTGCGCCCGCGTCATCACCGCCGACTCCGTCTTCCAGGGAGACCGACCATGACGCTGACCGTGCAGCGCATCCGCGAGGACGTCGCCGACGTCCTCGGTGAGGACCCCGCCGACATCCCCGACGACGAGAACCTCGCCGACTACGGCCTGGACTCGGTCCGCCTCATGAGTCTCGTCGAGCGGTGGCGCCGCGACCACGGCGCCGAGATCACCTTCGTCGCCCTCGCCGAACGCCCGGCCATCGAGGCCTGGGCCCCGCTGCTGGGAGTACGGCCGTGACCTCGTCCTCCGAAGGCGGCGTCGTGCCGCCCCCCACTCCCGGCGCCGGGACGGCCACCCCGGGCGGGCCCGACACCGAACCGACCCCGGGCGGGCCCGACGCCGAGCCGACCCCGGGCGGGCCCGACGCCGGGCTGCCGTTGACCGCGGCCCAGACCGGTATGTGGTTCGCGCAGGCACTGGACCCGCGGAGCCCCGCGCTCAACACGGCCGAGTGCCTGGAGATCCATGGCACCGTGGATCCCGGCCTGTTCGCCCAAGCCCTCGTCCGCACCGCGGACGAGGCCGAGTCACTGCGCACTCGTATCGCGGAAACGCCGGACGGGCCGAGGCAGTTCACCGTCCGCCTCGACGACTTCCCGCTGCACACCGCCGATCTGCGCGAGGCCGCCGATCCGGACGCCGACGCCCGTGCCTGGATGGACGCCGACCTCGCCCGGCCCTGCGACCTCGCCACCGGCCCTCTCTTCCGGCACGCCCTGCTGCGCGTCGGCGACGACCGCTGGCTGTGGTACCAGCGCGTCCACCACCTGGTCATGGACGGCTTCGGCTACTCGCTCCTGGTCCGCCGCACCGCCGAGATCTACTCGGCGCTGGTCGCGGGCGAGCAGCCCGGCGGGTCCCCTTTCGGCTCCGTGACCGACCTGGTGGCCGACGACCTCGCCTACCGCGCCTCCGAGCAGTACACGACCGACCGCGCGTACTGGGGCGAGGCCTTCGCCGACCGTCCCGAGGCACCGGCCCTGGCCGGACGTGCCGCGCTGCCCTCCCGTACCTTCCTGCGGTCGAGCGCCCACATCGCCGAGGAGGTCACCACCCGGCTGCGCACGCTCGCCGGCGAACTGCGCGCCACCTGGCCCGAGTTGATCCTCGCCGCCCAGGCCCTGTACGTCTCCCGCGTCACGGCGCGCCCCGACGTCGTCCTCGGCCTGCCGCTGATGGGCCGCATGGGCTCGGTGGCCCTGCGTGTGCCCGCCATGGTGATGAACGTCCTGCCGCTGCGTCTGGAGGTCCGGCCCGCCACCACCCTCGCCGAGCTGACCCGGCAGGTCGTGCTCGCGATGCGGGCCGCGCGCCGCCACCAGCGCTACCGCTACGAGGACATCCGGCGCGACCTCGGCCTGCTGGGGGAGGGACGCCCGCTGGTCGGACCGCTCGTCAACATCATGCCGTTCGACTATGAACTGACCTTCGCGGGCGCCCGCGCGGTGGCGCACAACCTGTCCGCCGGCCCGGTCGACGACCTGACGGTCAACGTCTACGACCGTGCCGACGGCAGGGGCCTGCGCATGGACCACGACGCCAACCCCGCCCTCTACACCCGCGAGGAGGTCGCCGTCCACCAGGAGCGCTTCCTCGCCCTGCTGGCCCGCGTCGCCGACTGCGACCCCGCCGCGCCCCTGGCCCGCCTGGGCGTCGCCACCGACACCGAACGCCATCTGGTGCTGGAGGAGTTCAACGCCACCACCCGGAGCGTCCCGCCCACCACCCTCATCGGCCCCGTCGAGGCCCAGGCCCGCCGCACCCCCGACGCCCCCGCCCTGGTGCACGGCGACCTGACCCTCACCTACGCCGAACTCAACCAGCGGGCCAACCGGTTGGCTCACGACCTGCTCGACCGCGGCGTCGGCCCCGGCGGACTGGTCGCCGTCGCGCTGCCCCGCTCGGTGCCGCTGATCGTGGCCCTGCTCGCCGTCCTGAAGACGGGCGCCGCCTATCTGCCGCTGGACCCCGGCTACCCCGCCGAGCGGCTCGGCCACATGCTCGACGACGCCGGCCCGGTCTGCGTCCTCACCGACACGGACACCGCCGTCCGACTGCCCCGCACGACGACGCCGTACGTCCTGCTCGACGGTCTCGACCTCACCGGCCGGCTCCGCGTGGACCCGCCCCGCGCCCTCACCCCGGGCCGTCCCGCCTACGTCATCTACACCTCCGGCTCGACGGGCCGGCCCAAGGGCGTCGTCGTACCGCACTCGGCGATCGACAACCGGCTGCGCTGGATGCAGCACACCTATCCGCTGTCGGCCGGCGACCGGGTGCTCCAGAAGACACCGTCCGGGTTCGACGTCTCGGTCTGGGAGTTCTTCTGGGCCCTGCGGGAGGGTGCCACCCTCGTCCTCGCCGACCCCGAAGGGCACAAGGACCCCGCCTATCTGGCCCGTGTCATCCGCGAACAGGGCGTCACCGTCTGCCACTTCGTGCCGTCCATGCTCCAGTTGTTCCTGGCGGAGCCGGAGGCGGCCGGATGCACGGGCCTGCGCCATGTCTTCGCCAGCGGCGAGGCCCTGCCCCGCGAGACCGCGCGGCAGTTCCACCGCACACTGCCCGAGGTCCCGCTGCACAACCTGTACGGGCCGACCGAGGCCGCCGTCGACGTCAGCCACCACACCTGCGTGCCCGGCGCCACCGGTACCGTCCCGATCGGCCGGCCGGTCTGGAACACCCGCCTGTACGTCCTGGACCCGGCCCTCCAGCCCTGCCCGCCCGGGGTGGCCGGCGAGCTGTACCTCGCGGGCGCCCAGCTCGCCGACGGCTATCTGCACCGGCCCGACCTCACCGCCGAACGGTTCGTCGACGACCCCTTCGGCCCGCCCGGCGCACGCATGTACCGCACCGGCGACCTGGCCCGCTGGACCGCCGACGGCGAGACCGTCTACCTGGGCCGCACCGACCACCAGGTCAAGCTCCGCGGCCAGCGCCTCGAACTCGGCGAGATCGAGGCCCGGTTGACGGCGGTGGACGGGATCGGCGCGGCCGTGGTCCTGCTGCGCGAGGACCGCCCCGGCGACCAGCGCCTCGTCGCCTACGTCACCGGCGCGGGCGCCGCGGAGCACCCCGCCGGGACCGTATCCGGTGCCGCGGAGCACCCCGCCGGGACCGTAGCCGACGCCGCGACGCACTCCACCGGGACCGTACCCGGCGCCGACGAGCTGCGCGCCCGCCTCGCCGCGACGCTGCCCGACTACATGGTGCCGTCGGCGTTCGTCACCCTCGACGACCTGCCGCTCAGCGCCAACGGCAAGCTGGACCGCGCCGCGCTCCCCGCCCCCGCCGCCGCGACCGCCACCGAGGGACGCGCACCACGCACGCCCACCGAGGAGACCCTCACCCGGCTGTTCGCCGAGGTGCTCGGCGTCGAACGGGCCGGTGTGGACGACGGGTTCTTCGACCTCGGCGGCACCTCGCTGCTCGCCGCCCGGCTGATGTCCCGCATCCGCGACACCCTCGGCACCACCACCCCGCTCGGAACCCTCTTCCGCGCACCCACCCCGGCCGCGCTCGCCGACCGCCTCACCGACGGCGACGCGGGGGACAGCGCCCTGGACGTGCTGCTGCCCCTGCGCGCCACGGGCACCCGCACCCCGCTGTTCGTCCTCCATCCGGCCGGCGGCATCAGCTGGTGCTACTCGGGGCTGCTCGCCCCGCTCGGCCCGGACCAACCGGTGCACGGACTCCAGGCCCGCGGCCTGCACGCCGACGAACCGCTGCCCGCGACCATGGACGAGATGGCCGCCGACTACGTCGCCCGGCTGCGCGAGGTGCAGCCCGAAGGCCCCTACCGGCTCCTGGGCTGGTCGGTCGGCGGGGTCGTCGCGCACACCGTCGCCGTGCACCTCCGGCAGGCGGGCCAGGCGGTCGAGCTGCTCGCCCTGATGGACGCCTACCCGTCCGACCAGTGGCGCGACCTGGCCGGTCCCACCGAGGCCGACGCGCTGGGCGCCCTGCTGCGCATGGCCGGCTACGAGGGCGGCACGGACCTGACCCGGGAGGGCGTCCTCGCGGTGCTGCGCCGCGAGGGCAGCGCCCTCGCCGCACTGCCCGAGCACGTCGTGGACGCCGTGATCGGGATCGTCACCAACAACGCCCGCCTGATGCGCACCCAGCGGCACCAGGTCTTCGACGGCGACGTGCTGTTCTTCACCGCCGCCGCGCCGCGCGCCGAGCACTGGCTCACGCCGAGCGCCTGGAAGCCGTACCTCGGCGGGGCGATCGATGAACACCAACTGGACTGCACACACCCGGAGATGACCCGGCCGGGCCCGATCGACGAGATCGCGGCCGTGCTCGCCACCCGGCTCCAGGACCTGGACGCATGACCCATGAGTCCTGCCAGATCACCCCCTACTCGGAAGGAAACACCATGTCCGGCACCCGCGACCCGATCGGCCGTCGCACCGTCCTCGGCGCCGCACTCGCCACCGGAGGCGTGCTCGCCGCCACCGGCACGGCGTCGGCCGCCACCCCGAAGCGCCCCCGCACGCTGGAGACGTCCTACGCCGTGAACTCCGCAGAGCTCGCCCAGGGCCTCTACCAGGTCGCCCACTCCGCCCGCAACGACGTGCTGTGGGTGACCAGTTCGGTGGGCTTCCCGCCGGTCACCCAGTCGCGCCTGCTCAAGGTCGACCCCCGGACGCTGGAGCTGCTCGACGCCTACACACCCCCGCTGACCGACCCGGCCACCGGTGCGCTGGAGGCCGTCTACGGCGTCACCGTCGACGACGTCCACAACACGGTGTGGGTCACCGCCACCCTGAACAACGCCCTCGCGGTGTACAGCCAGAGCACGGGCCGCCACCTGGCGACCCTCCCCGGCGTCAAGCACCCCCGTGACGTCGCCGTCGACCTGCCGCGCGGCGTGGCCTGGTGCAGCGCGCTGGAGGAGGGCAGCATCGTCGCCTTCGACCTGCGCACCCACCAGGAGAAGCAGCGCGTCACCGTCGAGGGTGCCTGGCCCACCGGCCTCGCCGTCAACCCGTACAACGGCCGTGTCCTCGCCGCCGACCTGGCCAAGGGCCGCCTGATCGAGGTGACCCCGGGCTCCGCCGAGCCGAGGCTGCTCCCGGCCGGACAGGGCTCGATCGACGTCTGCCTGTCCGCCGACGGCCGCACCGCCTACACCGCCAACCAGGCGGCGGGCTCCGTCTCGGTCGTCGACCTCGCGGCCGGCCGGGTCCAGCGGGAGATCGCGACGGGCGCGGGCACCCTCGCGGTCGCCACCGACGCCTGCACCGGCAACGTCTACGCGGTCAACAAGGACGCGGGCACCACCACGATCCTCGACCCGCGCACCGGCACCGTCCTCGCGAACCCGGCCACCGGCGCCAACAGCGACCACGTCGTGCTCGTCCACGGCACGGCGTACGTCGTCGACAAGGCCGCCGCCGGCCCGCGGGCCCTGGACTCCATCCACCGCATCCGCCCCGCGCGCTGACGCGGCCGCCCGCACCTCCATGTCCCGCCCGCCGGTCACCCGGCGGGCGGGACGTGGATCCGCCAGGGGGCCGTGACCCGGCTACACGGGGTGACGGGTGTCCCACGGTGAGGACCCGGCCGGTCCGGCCCTGACAGGCGGCTCGCGCGGGCGGACAATGGTGGGGGAGGGAAAGGAGCGATGTGCCGTACACAGCCGTGACCGCGCTGAGTCACAGCGGACTGGTGCGCGACCACAACGAGGACAGCCTCGTCGTCGGGCCGTGGACGCTGTGCGGCACGGTCACCGAGACGCCCCAGACCCTGGTCTTCCCCCGGTCCCGGCCCTTGCTGACGGCGGTGGCGGACGGCCTCGGCGGCCAGCCCGGCGGAGAGATCGCGAGCGGTCTCGTCGTCAACCGCCTGGCCGAGCTCGGTCCGACCCTCACCGACGCGGAGGACGTCGGCGCGGCTCTGGAGACCTGCAACCGCCAGCTGTTCGAGGCGGGCGAGTCACACCCCGAGCTCGCCACCATGGGCACCACGGTCGCGGGCGTGCTGATCCTCCGGGACGGCCTGCTGGTCTTCAACATCGGTGACAGCCGGGTGTATCTCCAGGACGACGACGGTCTGCGCCAGATCAGTGTCGACGACAGCCCGGCCCCGCCTCCCGGGCAGCGCGTCACCTCCCGGGTCACCCAGACCATCGGCGGCACGCACCTCCACACGCCCGTGACCGCGCACCTCGTGCCCTGCCCGCTCCGCGCGGGTGAACGCCTGCTCGTGTGCAGCGACGGTCTGACCGACCCGGTGCCCGACGAGACCATCGACCGTCTGCTCGACGAGGAGTCCGACGACGGTCCCGCCGCGTTCGTCCTCTGGCAGGCCGCGATCGAGGCGGGCGGCCCGGACAACATCACCATCGCCCTGATCCGCATCGACGACACCTGACGCCCGGCACGCCCGGGCGGCCCTAAGCCTTCGGCTGCGGGTTCACCGCCTCGAAGACCAGCAACTTCCGCTCCAGGTCGGCGTGGAAGGTGGCCGGGTAGCGGTCGCCGGTGACCGCACGGGCGAAGCCGTCGCTCGTCCGCCAGCGGGCGCCTGCCGGGACGTGGGGGCCCAGGTCCGCCGGGACCTCGGGCTGTGCCGGGGCGTCCCGCCAGGAGTAGCCGTCCCGCAGCCGTCGCGCGTCGGCGTCGGCGAGACGGACGACGCCGGCCATCCGGACGTCGGTGGGTCCGGGTACCGACCGGTCGCTCACGCCGAGGGCCTCGCCCCTCCAGACCACCGAGGTGAAGTCGCCGAACTCCGGGAACCGGGCCCGCACCGGCTCCTCGTCGTAGCGCAGGCGTCCCCGGGGAGCCTCCTGCCGGTCCGCGCGACGCCCGGCACTCCCGGGCCCGGCGGCCGGCACCGAGCCTCCGGGACCTGAGACCGGCTCCGGGCCTCCGGAACCTGCGGTCGGCACCGAGCCTCCGGGACCTGGGGCCGCCTCCGCGTCTCCGGAACCTGCGGTCGGCACCGAGCCTCCGGGACCTGGGGCCGCCTCCGCGTCTCCGGAACCTGCGGTCGGCACCGAGCCCCCGGAACCTGCGTTCGCGGCGGAACCCCAGGGCCCGTGAGCCCCGTCCGTCCCGCCCGGCCGCGACGGCTCACCGCAGCCCGTGAGCACGAGAACGGCCACCGCGGTCATGGCGGCCGCGGTGAACCGGGCGACCGACCGGCGCCGGGGCGGTGCGGCCGTGGCACGACTCATCGCGGGTCTCCCATTCCGTCGAGCAGGGCCGCGAGACCGAATCGGAACTCCTGCTCACCGTCGGGGAGGTTGAGCGGTTCGGCGAGCTCCCGGACCAGCGGGAACTGCGGCATCCCGGCGAACAGTTCGGTCATCGCCGCCCTCTCCTCGACGCCGCGGGCGGCGCCGCCGGTTCCCAGCAGCGCGGTGCCGATGACGTGGTGAGCGACCGTCAGGTAGATCTGGACGGCCCGCGACGGCTCCCAACCGCCCCGGATCAGCAGGCCGAGCCCGGTCTCGCGGGCGCGCAGGGCGTTGGGGCCGAGCAACTGCCCCACGGTCAGCAGCGGGACGACCGCGGGATGCGCCAGCAGCACCCGCCGGAACTCCCACGCGCCCGCCTCCAGATCCGCCCGCCAGCCACGGCCGGTGTCGGGCGGGTCGCCCTCGCCCAGCACATGGTCGACGAGCTCCACCAACAGCTCGTCCCTGCTGGCGACATGCCGGTACAGCGAGGTGTGGCGCACGCCCATCGCGTCGGCCACCCTGCGCATGGTCAGCGCCGCGAGCCCCTCCGCGTCGGCGATGAGCAGCGCCGTCGCGGTGATCCGGCCCAGTTCGATCCCGCCCGCCCGCGGACGCTGCCTCTCGCGCGCCGCGTACCTGGCCCGCCACCACGCTGCCGATCCCGCCTTCATCCGCGCCACCCGGCCGCACGGGTCATGGGCTCAGCAGATCCCGGCCGACCTCCGCGAGCGAGGACCGGCCGGTCAGTGCGAGGGTGAGGTCGAGCTCGGCCGTCATGCAGCGCAGCACGTGCCGTACGCCGTCCTCACCCGCGAGCCCGAGCCCGTAGGCGTACGGGCGGCCGATCATGACCGCGTCGGCGCCGAGGGCGAGGGCCTTGGCGACATCGGCGCCCGAGCGGACGCCCGAGTCGAACAGCACGGAGACCCGGGAGCCGACCTCGGCGGCGATCGCGGGCAGCGCGTCCAGGGAGGCGATCGCGCCGTCGACCTGGCGGCCGCCGTGGTTGGACACCACGATCCCGTCCATGCCCGCGTCGACGGCCCGGCGGGCGTCGTCGACGTGCTGGATGCCCTTGAGGGCGATCGGCCCGTCCCACTCGGCCCGCAGCCAGGCCAGATCGTCCCAGGTGAGGCTGGGATCGCCGAAGTTGGCCACCCAGTGCAGCAGGGCGCGGTCCCGGTTCTCCTCGGTGACCGGGCCGCCGACGGCCTTGAGGAAGACCGGGTCGCTCCAGTAGTTCTGCACCCCGATCCCCTGGAGGAACGGCAGATACGCCGTGTCGAGGTCGCGTGGCCGCCAGGCCATGGCGAAGGTGTCGAGGGTGACCACCAGGGCGCTGTAGCCCGAGTCCTTCGCCCGCTGGAGGAAACTGGCGGCCAGCTCGCGGTCCTTCGGCCAGTACAGCTGGAACCAGCGCGGACCGGCCTCCGCGGCGACCTCCTCCAGAGAGGCCGAGGCGGCCGTCGACAGCGTCATGGTGATGCCGAGCGACTTGGCCGCGCGGGCCACGGCCAGTTCGCCGTCCGGGTGCAGGATCCGCAGCACCCCGACCGGGCCGATGACGACCGGCGCGGGCATCGGGGTCCCGAGGACCGTCGTCGACAGGTCGCGCTCGGCGACGTCGCACAGCATCCGCGGCACGATCCGCCACCGGTCGAACGCCTCCAGGTTGGCGCGGGCGGTCCGTTCGGCACCCGCCGAGCCCGCGACGTACCCGTGCGCCTGCGCCGTCAGCCGGGCCGCCGCCAGCTCCTCCAGCCGGTGCAGATCGGTCGGCAACCGCGGCACCACCCCGCCCAGACCGGCCAGATAGATCTCGTTCTGGAAATCGGCGAGGTTCACGGCGGCTCCCTGGGGGTTGCGGCGGCGGTGGCGCGAGCGCCACTATGCGTCCAGTGGACGCCTGACGCAATCCTCGGGACGGTGATCGCGACGATCGCCCCCGCGGCCGGCGCGCGGGTACCCGGTCCGGGCCGCAGCCGCTCACCCCGCCGCTTCCGCAGGAGTCACTCATGTCCGAGCCCCGCTTCGCCGTCCTTGGCGCCGGCAGCATCGGCTGCCATCTCGGCGGTCACCTTGTCGCCGCCGGGTACGACGTGACGTTCATCGGCAGGCCCGCCGCGATGGACGTGCTGCGCGAGCGCGGCCTCACCCTCAGCGTGGCCGGCCGGCCGCCGGTGCGTCTCGCGCCGGAACGGCTGAGCCTCGCCACGAGCGCGGAGGCCGCGGCCGGCGCCGGTCATGTGCTGGTGACGGTGAAGACGGCGGGCACCGAGGCCGCCGCCGACGAGCTCGCCCCGCACCTCGCCCCGGGCGCGGCCGTGGTCAGCCTGCAGAACGGCCTGCACAACCCCGCCACCCTGCGCGCCGCCCTCCCCGGACACACCGTGCTGGCCGGGATGGTGCCGTACAACGTCGTCCAGTCCGAACCCGGCACCGTCCACCAGGGGATGCCGGGCAGCGTGATGGTGGAGCCGGATACGGTCCTGGTCGCCGCCTTCCGCGCGGCGGGCCTGGCCATCGAACCGCGCACCGACATGTCCGACGTGCAGCACGCCAAACTGCTGCTGAACCTCAACAACGCCGTCAACGCGCTGTCCGGACTTCCCCTGCGCGACCAGCTCGCCCAGCGTGCCTACCGCCGCTGTCTCGCGCTCTGCCAGCGCGAGGCCCTGGCCGCCTACCGCGCCGCGGGTGTCACGCCCGCCCGGCTCGGACCGACCGCCCCGGGCCTCACCCCGTACGTCCTCGGGCTGCCCGATCCGCTCTTCCGCCGGATCGCCGCCGCCTCCCTGCCGATCGACGCCCACGCCCGCTCGTCGATGTGGGAGGACCTCCAACGGGGCCGTCCGACCGAGATCGGCTCCCTCCAGGGCGAGATCGTCGCCCTCGCGGCGGCCCACGGCCGCACGGCCCCGGTCAACGCCCGGCTGCTCTCCCTGGTCCGCGAGGCCGAGTCGGTGCCCCGGACCTGGACGGGCCCGGATCTCTACGCGGAGCTGCGCGCGGCGCGTTGAGGGCGTCGCGGGGTGTACGTCGTGCCGGGTGCGGCGCGCCGAGGGCGTCGACGGCGCCGCGCCTCCCTCACGCCCGCCCTAATCTCCGTCGTGACGCCCCGGCAGCGGGGTCATCACCCGTGCGCTGGTCTGCTGGTAGATCACCGAACTCCGGAAGCTCACCACCTCCCGTCTCGCGCTGAACCGGTCCATCAGGAAGGCGTGCAGCCGCTCGATGTCCGGCACGGCCACATGGACGACGAAGTCGTCGTCTCCGGAGACCACGAACACGGAGACCACCTCGGGCAGTTCGGCCAGATAGGCCTCGAAGCCGGCTATCACGTCGCGGCTGAGCGGACGGAGCCGGGCGAAGACGAGGGCCTGGAGGGAGCGCCCGAGGAGGCGCGGCTGCACGGCCGCGTGATAGCCGGTGATCACCCCACGGGCGCGCAGCGAGCGGACCCGCTCCAGACAGGTGGAGGGCGCGACACCCACCTTGCGCGCCAACTCGCGGTTGGTGAGCCGTGCTTCGCGCTGGAGGTGGCCCAGGATCGCCGAATCAATGCTGTCCATGGCCGTCAGTCTGCCCAGTGTCCCGAATTTCGTTCGGCCGTCCGCCGATTCGGCCGTATCGCGCCCTAGATTGCCCAACACCTGCCTTATCCGAAGGGAGTCGGGGTCCATGACGACCGCTGTCGATCACTACGACCGGTTTCTCGCGGAGCACTACACCTGGATGCTGGGCGGTGATCTGGCGGCGCTCGCCGCGTCCCAGCGCGCCCATCTGATCGAGTGGGGCGTGGTGCCCGGCCCGGCCGGTCCGGCGGCCGTGGACCTCGGCTGCGGCCCGGGGCACACCAGCCTCGCCCTGGCGGGCCTGGGCTTCGATCCCGTCCTCGCCGTGGACCTGAGCCGCCCGCTCCTGGACGAACTGGCCGCGCACGCCGACACCGTACCCGCCGTGCGGCCGGTGCGGGCCGACCTGCGCACCGCGCTCGGGGACCTGGTCCGTCCGGGTTCGGCGGGCGTCGTGGTGTGCCTCGGCGACACGCTGACGCACCTGCCGACCAGGGGTGACGTGGCCGCGCTGTTCGGCGAGGTCGCCGTCGCGCTCGCGCCCGACGGCGTCGCCGTGTTCGCCTACCGCGACCTGGAGGTCCCGCTCACCGGCACGGACCGCTTCCTCCCGGTGCGCTCCACCGAGGACCGGATCATGACCTGCTTCCTGGAGTATCCGGACGACTTCGACGACTACACGGTGGTCGTGCACGACCTGATCCACCGCCGGGACCGGGCAACCGGCAACTGGGCCATGAGTGCCCACAGTTACCGCAAGCTGCGGCTCTCGCACGCCTGGGTCGTCGAGCAACTGCGGCTGTCCGGGCTCCGAGTGACGCGTGAGCGGAGCGAGCCGGGCGGGATGCGCACGGTGGTCCTGAGGCGCGCGGTGTGAGGGTGCGGTGCGCCGGGGGAGCGGAGACGTGAGGGAGCGGTCGGCCGGGAACGGAGGCGCGAAGGCGGCGGGGTTTATCTGTTAGGAACCTTTACTGTCAGTCCGGTCTGGGGCAGCATGCCGTGTACCTCGCCACCTCACTCCAGGGGTACCCATGACGCATCGCCGCTCCATGGCAACGGCCACCCTGGCCGCGCTCGCCCTCGCCCTGGCCGCGGTCGGCATCGCCGTGCCGTCCCGCTCCGCCGAGGCCGCCCCGGCCTGGACGCTGCGCTGGTCGCCCGCCCCGGCCTCCGTCGGGCTCGGTGCCTTCGAGACGATCGAGGACGACCGGGCCGACTCGCACCCCGGAGGAGCACCGCACATCAGGACCGTGGGCGACACCTATCGGTTTGACATGCACATGGTCGACCGGGACTCGTCCACCGACCGGCAGCGCCACGAGGTCACCGGCAACCGGACCTCCTCCTCCGGCCACCTCCAGTGGCGGCTCGGCGAGACCTGGCGCGTCACCTACTCGATGTACATCCCCAGCACCCTCAGGGCCACGACCAGCTTCACGCACATCATGCAGACCAAGCAGCCCGGCCAGGGCACCTCCCCGATCACCGTCACCTCGCTGCGCCGCGTCAACGGCGTCCAGACCATCGAGCACAAGGTCTTCGCCGGAGACGTCCTGGTCGGCCGCACCGCCCTCGAACCGCTCCAGAACAAGTGGATCGACATCGAGTACGAGATCAGGATCGGCGACGGCACCTCCGGGTCCGTGCGCTGGGTCGTCAGGAACGCCGGCACCACGGTCGTCGACGCCAGGAAGACCGGCGTGGACACCTTCCTGGCCGACCGGGTACGGCCCAAGTGGGGCATCTACCGCTCCCTCGGCGACACCTCCGGCTCACTCCGCGACACCTACCTCCTGCTGCGGAACCTGAAGGCGTACCAGCTCACGGGCGGCACGGCGTAACCGCACCCCCGCACCCGGTCGGCCCGGCGCCCGTCGGGCCGACGGGTGGCGAACGCCGGAGGGGGTACCCGGTGGGGGCACCCAGGGCGGCGCGTCGATCCACCGAGGACCGGGCACGGACGGAAGAAGCTGATGACGATGATCTCCGAGCTGGTTCTCGTGCGCACCGAGGACGCCCACCTGCCCGGAGACCTCGTCGTCCCGGCCAAGGCGCGGGCCGTGGTGCTCTTCGCGCACGGCAGCGGCAGCTCCCGGCACGGCGCGGGCAACCGGACCGTCGCCGCCGAACTGCGCACCGCCGGGTTCGGCACGCTCCTGCTGGACCTCCTCACCGAACGCGAGGAACGGCACGACCTGCTCACCGCCGAGCACCGCTTCGACATCCCCTTCCTCACCCGCCGCCTGGTCGGCGCGATCGACTGGCTGGACACCCAGCCCGGCACGCGAGGGGTCCCGGTGGTCCTGTTCGGCGCGAGCACGGGCGCCGCCGCCGCGCTCATGGCCTCGACCGAGCGGCCGGGCCGTGTGCTCACCGTCGTCTCGCGCGGCGGTCGTCCCGACCTGGTGGACGGCGCACTGAAGAAGGTGACCGCGCCGGTCCTGCTCGTGGTCGGCGCCCAGGACACCGAAGGCCTCCACCTGAACGTGGAGGCCGCCCAGCGCCTCATGGCCCCGCACTCCCTGCAACTCGTCCCCGGGGCGACGCGGTTGTTCGTGGAACCCGGCGCGCACGGGCAACTCGCCACCCTGGTGAGGAAATGGTGCGACGAGAGGACGGCCGACGTACGACGGCGGGGCCGCGCCACCACCCGCACACCCCGCCCGACCAGGCGATGACGAAGGGGCGCCGCACGGTCGCACCAGAACTCCACGCGACAGCCCGCAGGGGACGTCGTCACAGAACAGCCGCCTCCGCCGGCCGTCCCGGACCACGGACCCGCCCACGCCGACTGACACGGCCCCCGGTTTCAGCCGGCCGTCTCCCGCGCCCAAGCCGACTCCACGGCCCGGCGCAGGTCCTCGGCGCCCGGCGCCCCCTCCGCCCGACCGTCCGGGGTCCGGTACAGCCGGCACGAGACGGCGGCCGGAGCGCCGGGCACCGCGAACGGGTCCACCCCGTCGATCAGCACCGTCGGCGACCCGCTCATCCCGAGGCGCGCGGCCTCCCGCTCGTCGTCGACCTCCACCAGCTCCACCCGGGCCGTACGCCCGGCCAGCGCGTCGGCGAGCCGCTCGCGGACCAGCGCCGTGTGGGGACACCCGGGCACGGTGAGCACGGTGATGCGCACGGTTCTCCACTCCCCGCTCGGCATCCTCGTACCTGACCCTACTCGGCGAAGCCCCGGCGGGCGGTGGACAGGAGCAGCGCCCTCGCCGGACCGCCCTGGGCCGGAGTGAGCCCTTATCGGCTTGTGGCCGTTCGGCCGGGTCGGATAGGAAACTCGCATGCTTAGAGGCAGCAAGGTCGGGCTGCGGGCCCGGCACGACGACGACATCCCGGTCCTGCGGGCCGAGCTCTACGACGACGTGGTCAACGCCTCGCGGGCCGAGGCCGGCCCATGGCGGCCGATCACGCCCGGCGCGAAGGACCGGCGGCTCGTCGTGGACGACACGGAGCAGGGGCATGTCCCCTTCTCCGTGATCGAGCTGGACGGCGGCACGCTGATCGGCACCGCGACGCTGTGGGGCATCGACAACCACAACCGGGCCGCGCACATCGGGCTCGGTCTCCTGCCGTCCGCCCGGGGCAAGGGCTACGGCACCGACGTGGTCTCGGTGCTGTGCCACTACGGCTTCGTCGTGCGCGGTCTGCACCGGCTCCAGATCGAGACGCTGGAGGACAACACCGCGATGCTGCGCTCCGCCGAGCGCAACGGCTTCGTCCGCGAGGGCGTGCTGCGCTCCTCGGCCTGGGTGCTGGGCCAGTTCCTGGACGAGGTCCTCCTCGGCCTCCTCGTCCAGGACTGGAAGCCGGACTCGACGAGGTAGGTCCTGTCTGTCGTCAAACTCCGGTCGTCGCCCGACCGGCCGGTCGGGGCCCCGGCGGCGGACGTCGGGCGGTGGGGCGCGCGAAAACCGGTGGAACCGCACCACCGCGCGCCACTACCGTACTGCCGACCCAGGTTGTCCAGGTGAGGACGTGCCGTTGTACACCGTGTGAGACCCCCCGAGAGCTGATCTGTCGCGCGTCGCGCTGCCGCGCCGCGCTGCTTCCTGCTGCGGATTTCTCACTGAAACCGGTGTACTTCTGTGCTCAACACCTGGGTGGTCGTTCCCACCTGCCTTCCTCTCGTCCGCCGTCGTTGCCACACCTGCGCCTCCGGGCGTTTCCGGGCAAGCGGGCGGTTCCGCGTCAACGCACACCACAAGCTCATCGACGTCTGGCTCCTCGTGCTCTGCGCCGGGTGCGGGGAAACCGCGAAGCTGACGGTCCTGGAGCGGACCAACGTGCGTTCCGTACGCCCCGGTCTGCTGGACCGGCTGCACGACAACGACCTCGGTCTGACCGCCGGGTTGCTCCAGGACCCGGTCGTGCTGCGGCGCAATCGCGTCGCCCTCGACTGGGACGGCGCCTGGCGTCTCGACACCGGCGGAACGGATCACCTGGACCGCGAGGTCGTCGACGTCTCGGTCCGCTTCGCGGCGCCGATTCCCGTCCGGCCGGTGCGGCTGATCGCGGACGGGTTCGGTCTGCCGCGGGCCGAGGTGGAGAGGCTGATGGCGGAGGGCCGGCTCGTCTCGGCGGTCCGGCTGAACGCCAGGCTCTCCGGTGACTTCACCTTCACGCTCAAGCGCTGAGCCCTCCCAGTGTCAGGGGCCTGTCCGGCCGATCCGCCGGACAGGCCCCTGGCCGTTACCCGAGGGTCGAAGGGCTTTCCACGGAGCCGACTTGGCCGCCTCAGGAACTGGGCGGCACCGAGGGCGAGGTCGTGCCGGCTGCGGAGACCGACGTGCCGAGCGGTGGGTTGTCGCCCGGGGAGACCACGGATTCCGCCGTGCTCCCCGACCCCACCGGCGTGCCGGCCGACGAGGCGCGCCAACTCCCGGAAAGTCGGCGCCTGGTGGTCGAGGCGACCGAGGAGGTGTCCGAGGGGCCGAGCCCGGCACGGTCGTCGGCCAGAGCCCGCAGCCCGGTGAACCGGCCCCACCGGACTCGGTGGTGACTCTCGTGGTGACGGCCACGGACGTGCTCGTCCCGACGGACGATCCTTCCGTGATCGTCGAGCCCGCCGAGGAGGCCGTCGCCCCGAGGTCCCGCCCGAGGAGACGGAGGCCGTCGGTGATCCCGGCGACGACAGCGGCTTCTTCGGCGGCGGGAGGGGCGGCCGACTCGTCCGGGCAAGGAACCGGTGTCCCGGCCCCGCACCGCGGTGGCCGGGACACCCGTGTGCATCGGGAATCCAGGTTTCCGTTTTGTCCTCTGGCCAACGCGCGTAGACCCCGGCACCATCATCGTGCACCGCCTGCACAGCCGCCCTACCGGAAGCATGGCCCACCGCAGGAAGGTCCCCATATGAAGGCCATCAAGGCCCCGAAGCTCCGCTCGGTCCTGACCGCCCTCGCCCTCGTCATCGCCCCGGCTGCCGCCGTTGTCGGCACGGCGGGCGAGGCCTTCGCCGTCACCAAGATCTCGCACGCCACCGCGACCTCGATGTTCAGCCAGGTCGGCATCACCTGGTCGTCGTCGGGCAACTGCTCCAACCGCAACGTCGCCACCTGTACGTCCTTCGAGCAGCTCAACCTGGCCACCGCCCAGGGCGCGCAGACCCTCAAGCGTGCCAGCGGCTGTGCCCTGAACATCACCGGCGGCACCGAGACCGGCCACGCCTCCGGGACGTACTCGCACTGGAACGGCTACAAGCTCGACTACGCCAAGTACACCTGCGTCGGCAACTACATCAAGAACACCTTCACCTACATCGGCGTGCGCGGCGACGGCGCCCCGCAATGGCGCTCCGGCTCCGGCAACATCTACGCCGACGAGGGCAACCACTGGGACGTCACCTACTACAACTGCGGCGGCTGCTGAACCCCGCCGGACCGGGGGGAGCACGAGGGCGGCCCGACCGGGCCGCCCTCGACCCGGCCCCGGCGGCAGCGCCCGGCGGCAGCGTCAGGCGCCGTGCAGCACGGCGAACAGCCCCCGGGCCCGGCCTCCGTCGGGTGACTGCCACGAGCCCGCGACGTGCCCGATCGCGCCCTTCGGCGGGAGAACAGGGCCGTCCCCGACGGGTCGCAGGATCCTCTGGACGCGGAGCGTGCCACCGTCCGGCGCGACCAGGGCGGTGCCTTCCCCGTCGTCCACGGCGGTGAACTCCGCGGGGAGGTGCCCCTCGCCCGTGCAGGAGCCGGTGACCTCCCGGTCGGGGGCGTCGGTGACGTTCTGGTCCTGGGCCTGTGTCCGTCCCTCGATCAGCGCGGTCAACTGGGCGACCGCCACGGGGTCCTGGCAGGCGTCGTAGGCCCATCGCCGCCCCAGCACGCCGTGCTCCATGGTGCCGACCAGGGCCTGCTCGGACCCCTCCAGCGGTGCGCCGCGATAGGTGAGCGGCACCAGCAGGGCGGCCGGCTCCGGTCCCGACGCGTCGGTGACCACCATGAACTCGATCCCCACCTCGCCCTCGGGATCGTCCAGCCGAAAGCCCCCGGCCTTCGCCAACTGCGGCCGCGCGCCGCCCCGGTACCAGGAACGGGTGGGCAGCCAGGCCTCGAGCAGCTCCAGCTTCGACGGCTCCAGAGCGGTGTGGTGGATGACGGCCATGCGCGGGCTCCCTCTCGCCGGGCGGACACGGACGACGATCATCTCAGGCGTCATCCTCGCGAACGCCCCTGTCGATGACCGGACGCGGATGTCAGGATGCCTCCATGCAGATCATCAAAGGGGGGAACCTTCCACTCAGCGGCGAGCCGATGCGCGTCGCCGTCGTCCGACGCTCCGGGGGGCCGGGGCAGTTGGAGGTCGACGCGGCCGCGCTGCTGGTCGACGCGAGTGGCAGAGTTCGGGGACAGCACGACCTGGTGTTCTACAACCAGCCCGTGCACCAGGGGAGTGGCGTGAAGCTGCTGGGCAACGCGCAGGGCGAGGGCGGTGTCGTCGCCGACTGGCTGGAGATCGATCCCGGCGGCGTCGAGGCGTCCGTGGAGCGGATCGTGGTGGCGGCGTCGTGCGAGGGCGGGACCTTCGCGGACGTCTCGGACCTGTACATGCAGGCCGTGAGCGCCACCACCGGCGCCCAACTGGCGCTGTACGAGGTCGAGGACGCGACGACCGAGACGGCGATCCTGCTGGGCGAGTTCTACCGGCGCAACGGAGGCTGGAAGTTCCGCGCGGTCGGACAGGGTTACGCGTCCGGACTGCCCGGACTGGCGGGGGACTTCGGCTTCACCGTGGCGGAGGAACCGGCGGCGGCGCCGGGCCCGGCGCCCACGGTGCCCGGTCATCTGCCTCCGGCGCCACCGCTGCCGGACACGGTGACACCGCCCGTACCCGTTCCCGACGCGGCCGTGCAGCCGCCGTATCCGGCACCGCAGCCGCCCGCGTCCGCCGCTCCGCGGACCGCGCCGGTGCCGGCTCCGCTCCCGGCGCCGGTGCTCGCGCCCCTTCCCGACGGGGCAGCGGGAACGCCGTACCCGGCCGCGCAGCCCGCCCCGGTGCTCGCGCCGCTGCCCGACGGGGCCGCGCAGTCGCCGTATCCCGCTCCGGTCCCGCCCGCCACGGCCGCCGGTGCCGCAGTCCCGCGCAACGGACTCCCCGCCGAATTCGGCCCCGACTTCCCGCACTTCGAGCAGAGCGGCAGCGGCGACGAGGTCGTCCGGGTCGACGTGCCGATCACGGCCGGGTACGTGGTGGTCGAGCTGGTGAAGGAGGGGGACGGCGCCACGGAGATCGTCACGCTGGACCACCGCAACCAGAAGGACAAGGAAGTCCTCTTCAGCTGGATCGAGAATCTGCGCGCCCGCGCGCTGGTGGACCACGACGGCCACGGGCCGCTGCGTCTCCACGTCCTCACCCAGGACGACTGGACGCTCTCCGTGCGCCCCGTCTCCACGCTCCGCACGCTGAGCGAGGGCCGGATCGAGGGCCACGGCCCCGACGTCGTCGCGCACACGGGAGACGCGGTCGATCTGGCGATCCGGACCCGGGGCGACGAGGACGGCGACGGCTTCTTCGAGATCGAGGCCGTACGGCCCAACGGCAAGCGCGACGACGTCTTCAGCCGGTGGGACAAGGGCCGCGGCTCGGCTCCGCTGACCGCGGGCCCTCGCCTGCTGGTCGTCACCGCGCCCGCCGCCTGGTCGATCGAACCCCGCGAGATCGGCACCGGCTCGTTCTGGAGGCGGCGCCGCTGACCTCTCAGTCCCGGGGTGACCGGTCGGGCGGCGTGGACAGGGGTGACCCGGTCGTACGGTCCGTCCGACCGCCGGTCACCCCGCACGGCCGGGGCGGGCCGCCGGGGAACGACGGGGAGCGCCGGCGGCTCGGTCACGCCGGTCCGGCACGACCGGGAGGGCGGTGTCCGTCAGTTGAGTTCGTCGGGGTGAGGGCCCGTGCGCGGGCCGCGGTCGAGACCCGCGAGCGCCCGCGTCTCCTCGTCGTCGTGCCCGGCCTCCAGATCCTCACCTGGGCCCTCCAGGTCATGCCGGTCTTCTTCTTCGTCTCACGGCGATGCTCGGCGTGTACGGGGCCCTCCTCGCGCTCGGCGTACGGCTGCCCGAGCCCGCCGGCCCCGCCTGGCGGGCGCAGACCCCGGTGCGGCTCGCCGCCGCGGCCGCCCTCACCGCGCTGCCGGTGTCGGCCTTCCGCCGCTTCGAGCGGCCCACGCCCCTCGGACCGACCGCCGACAGCGGAGGCCCCCTGGCCGCGCTCGGCATCACCCTCGCGCTCCTCGGCGTCCTGGGCCTGTCGATAACCGGCTTCGGCGGCCTCCTGGAAGGCCACACGGCCACCCTCGTCGCGGTCCAGGTCACCGCTCCGGCGGCCGCGGCGACGGTCCTGGCGGGCTGGGTCCTGGTGGAACGCGCGGGCCGCGCACAGCCGTTGCCCCGCCCGGTCACGACCGGCCCAGTCGGCGCTCCCGTCCCGACATCGTTCGTTCAAATGACCGTAGAACAAACGAAGTTGACCGACGCGACGTGGCAACTTCCGCCAGGAACAGGCAGCTGGGGACAGAGCGCTCCGGAATATGCCGAACCGCTGATACACCTACCCCCCTGAGTGCGACGCATCAGGCGTTTGTGCGACATGCCAAGGGGAGCGATGGCGGGCGTTCGGGATTCCCTCGGCAGGGTCGGCCACGACCTGCTCACGCAGGCACTCGGCTCCTGCGGGACCGAGGGCTTCACCGGGGAACTGCGGGTCGCCGGAACGCCCGGCGGCACCTTCCATCTGCGCGACGGGCTCGTCGTCGCGGCGGAGAGCCCCGGGGCACCCGGCCCCGAGGCCCTGCTGCTGCGCACCGGACGGGTCGACGGCGAGCAGTGGGCCGAACTGGTCCGCGAGGCGGGCGGCTCCCGCTGGCCGGCCGCCGGGCTGATCGCCCGGGGCTGCGCCGGAGCCGCCGAGCTGCGCGTGCTCTGCGTGATGGCCTTGCAGGACGCCGCGTTCGCGATCAGCGCCGGCTGGGTCGACGGCTGCGAACGCGCCCCGGCCGCCGGTCCGCCGCCCGCCACGGTCACCGGGGGCGAGCCTCCCGCCCGGCTGCTCCAGGAGGCCGCCCGCAAGGTCACCGCCCTCGACGCCCTGCCGTGCCCCGTACGCCCCGACCGCGAACGCCCCCTCCCCGGCGCCGTCCCGCCGGGCCGCCGCCTCAGCTCCCTCCAGCAGGAGCTGCTGCTGCACGCCGACGGCCGTCGTACCACCCGTGACCTCGCCTTCCGTACCGGCCGGGGGGTCTACACCGTCACCGTCGAGACGGCCCGCATGCTCGGCGAGGGCTTGCTGGAGTGCGCCGACGGGGACTCCCCGGTCCCGCTCCGGCTGCCGGCCGCCGACCGGCCCGTACACCACCTGCGCCCACGGACGGCACCCCTCCCGGACCTGAACCGGGACCTGAACACGGCCCCGATCCCGGACGTGAACACGGCCCCGGCCCCACACCTGAACACAGCCCCGACGCCGCTGCCAGGCCTCACCCCGCTCCCGGCCCTCACCCCGCTCCCGCTCGCGATCCCGCTTCAGGCCCCGCCTCCGCCCGCCGCCGAGGACACCGCCGTACGGCACCCCCAGCCACCCCCGCCACCCCCGTCCGCGCCGCCCGAGCCCGCAGCCGTCAGCCTGCCCCGCCGCACCCCCGGCGCCAGCGGCATCACCGAAGCTCTCACCCCGCAGCAGAACGGGGCGAGTTGGAAAGGGTTCCTCCGCCTGTGGACCGCGGATCGCCGCGTGCCGAAACAGCCGGAGCACCGCGATCAGCAAATGGAGAGTTGAGTACATGAACCACGAAGCACTCGCGCTGGAGATGCGCGGGCTGCGCGAACGGGTGACCGGCATCACCGACACCGCCGTCGCCGCCGCAGACGGGCTGTTGATCGCGGCCGACACCGCCGACACCATCGACCCGGAGGGCCTCGCCGCCCTCGCCGCGGCCGGGCTCGGACTCGCGCGCCGCACCACTCAGGCGAGCGCCCGCGGCACCCTGCGCCAGACGGTGACCTACGGCAGCCACGGCTGCGCCGCGGTGTACGCGGTCGGCGACACCGCGCTGATGATCGTCCTCGGTGACGAGGGCATGGACGTGGACCGGTTGCACCGGGCCTCGCAGCCGACCCTCGACCGGATCGGCGACATTCTGACCGCCAAAGCCCCCGAGGGAGTGTGACCGATGGCCACCAAGCGTATGGGCGCCGGGTTCTCGGACCAGATCCTGGGTCTGGTCAAGTCACTGCGCGCGGACGCGCCCGACTGCGTCGCGTCCGGTGTAGTCGACATGTCGACCGGCATGCTGCTGTCCTACGAGACCGTCGACAACCACCCGCCCGAGGTGCTCGACCTGCTCGCCGGCGCGACCCTCGACCTCTTCCAGGGCCGTACGGTCGTGATGATCGAGGACGTCTTCAAGGAGCGCCGTGGGATCAGCAGCGACAACCACTTCTTCCAGGAGATCCTGGTCAACAGCGAGAACCTCACGCACCTGTTCGTACGGATGAGCGATCAGCAGGACGTGGTCGCGGTGGTGGTGTGCCGCAAGACGGTGAACGTGGGCATGCTGTTCGCGCAGGTCAGGCGGGTCATCCGGGAGTACGGCATGTGAGACCGGGCCGCTCCTGAACCGGCACACCCCGGTACTTCCGACCCGCACGATCCGGCGGCGGGCCCACCCCCTCGGGCCCGCCGCGTGCCGTGCGGAGCGGAGACCCGAGAGGGCCGGCGGACCCGGGAGCCCGCCGGCCGTCATGACGCGACGCGCCTACGGCGGTGTCAGAACGCCGACACGAAGTACGGCTCCACGGTCATCCAGCCGTTGCCCCGGGCGCCGTTGCGGGTGCCGTTGTCGGCCCGGGCCAGGGTGTACCAGGAGTCGACGTAGTCGGGGTCGTCCGTCCACCAGTCGTCGGGGATGGCGTCCAGGACGGCGTTGACGAGAGGGACGTAGGCGCCCTGGTCGGCGATGGTGAGCAGGGCGTTGGCTATGGCCTTGGCGAGGTCGCGGTAGTTGGTGCTGCCGTCCTCCTCCATCATCACGGCGTCGGCGAGGTTGTACTTGTAGTTCGACCAGTTGACGAGGATCTGGTTCGGCCGGTAGACCGTCCCGTCGTTGTCGAGGTACGGCATGTCGACCGGGTCGACACGGACCTTGCCGTCCAGGCCGAAGCCGGTGACGAGGGTGTAGATCTCGGCGTCGCCCTTGATCCAGGGCTCCTCGTCGTTCGACAGCCTGACCGAGGTGACGCGGGTGGTCCAGAAGCCTGCGGCCGCGGCCGCGTCCGGGGTGCGCAGGGAAGTCCGGTCGGCGGACGCGAGGCCGTGGCGGCCGAGTTCCTCGTTCAGGACGTCGAGGCCGGCGGCCAGGGCCTTGGAGGCGTCGATGTCCACGACGTACACGGGGTGGGAGGGCGGCCTGCGCGCGTCGATCGCGTGGGCCCGGCCGCGGCTGTCGTAGGCGGTGACGGCGGGGTCGTCGTCGGTGGTCGCCGCGGCCACCCACGGGACGGTCCCGGAGGCCAGGGCCGCGCGCATCGAGTCGTCCCCGAGGCGCAGCCGCAGCAGCGAACCGGCCTTGGGGCCGAGGCCCTTGGCGGCGGCGATCCGCCGGTCGGCGTCGGCCAGGGTCGACTTCAGCGTGCCGCGCGCCTGTCCGGCGAGCGAAGCGATGTCCACCTCGGGGGAGTTGAGCGCCACCGTACGGACGCGGGCGCGCCAGGCGGTGTCGGCGAGCGAGCCCGCGACGGCCCGGGCGGCACGGTCCTGAGCCGCGTCGACGGCGGAGGCGGGCGTGGGGGCGGGCGTGGGGGCGGCCGTGGCCGGCAGCGCGGTGAGGGTCTGGCCGACGCTCAGCGCGACGACACAGGCCGCGACGGCGCCGAGCCCGCGACGGCGGGGGAAACGAGGTCTCACGGGGATCGGTCCTCCAGGGGGAGAGTGGTCGGTGTCGCCCTGTCAGATGGAGCCGGGGAGTAGGTCTATGCGGGTAGATCCGTCCGCAGCCAAAAGCATGACGATGCCATGACAATCAGGCAAGGGGGCGTCGGGTCGCGGGAGCGTGAACATCCCGCGACGGGGGAGTGCACCCACCGCCGGGCCGGGGGCCGCCGACCCGGCCCGCCGTTCCGGCGGACTCGCGCGGCCTTCTTGAAATACCGAACCACTCGGTTTAGTTTTATCGAAGTGAAGGCGTCCCGCCCGGACCCGCGCGGGCGCCCCACTCTCCGGAAGGGACTCCCATGCGTTACGCAGTACTCGGCACCGGAAGCGTCGGCCGGACCCTCGCCGCCAAGCTCGACTCGCTGGGGCACGAGGTGGTCGTCGGCACCCGGGACACCGGGGCCACCCTCGCCCGGACCGACTCCGACGCCTTCGGCAACCCGCCCTTCGCCCAGTGGCTGGCCGAGCACGAGCGGGTGCGGCTGCTGGACTTCGCGCAGGCGGCGGCCTTCGGCGAGGCGGTGCTCAACACCACCTCCGGCACCGGCTCGCTCCGGGCGCTCGAAGCCGCGGGCAGCGACAACCTGGCGGGCAAGGTCCTGCTGGACCTCGCCAACCCGCTGGACTTCTCCCAGGGCTTTCCGCCGTCGCTCGACCCGGTGAACACCGACAGCCTCGGCGAACAGATCCAGCGCGCCTTCCCCGGGACGAAGGTCGTCAAGACGCTCAACACCATGAACGCCGCGATCATGGTGGAGCCGTCCCGGGTGGCCGGCCCGCACAACGTCTTCGTCTCCGGCGACGACGCGGGCGCCAAGAAGCACGTCACCGAACTGCTGGCCGAGTTCGGCTGGCCCGAGGCCGACATCATCGACCTCGGCGACATCAGCACCGCACGCGGCACCGAGATGCTGCTGCCGGTCTGGCTGCGCCTCTACGGCGCGCTCGGCCACGACCAGTTCAACTTCCACGTCCAGGGCGCCCGCACGGACGCCTGAGCCGGCACCGGGCGGGGGCGCGACCGGCGAGGTCCGCCGGACCGGTATCGACCCGCTCGGGTGCGACCGGCCGGGCCGCCGACGCCGTACCCGGCCGCCCGGCGCGCGGCCGTACCGGCGAGCCCGTACCGGACCGGCGAGCCCGTACCGGACCGTGAACCCGTACCGAACCGCTCGGTGCGGCATCGCTCTATCCTTCAGCAATGCGCGAGACGAACACCGCCAGGAGCGCGGGACGCCCCCGTTCCGCGGAGAAGGACGCGGCGATCCTCCAGGCCGCGCTCGAACTCCTGGCCTCCCACGGATACACCCGGATGAGCCTGAGCCAGGTGGCCGCGGCCGCGCAGGTCAGCAAGTCGACCATCCATCTGCGCTGGAAGACCAAGGCGGACCTGGTCACCGCCGCCCTCGAGGCCATGCGCATGGTGCACGCCCCGCCCGCGAGCGGCGACACCCGCACCGACCTGGTGGCCGTCCTGGAGGACTTCGCCGAGACGGTCCGCCGGGTGCGCGGCATGGCCCTGATCGGCACCTGCCTGGCCGAGGAGGCCCACACCCCCGACCTGCTCGCCCTGCTGCGCGAACGCACGGTCCTGCCCCGCCGGGCCCTGCTGCGGGAGATCCTCGAAGGCGCCCGGGACCGTGGCGAGATCCGCGCGGACGCCGACCTGGAGGCGGCCGTCTCCGCCCTGCTCGGCCCCTTCTACGCCGACTACCTGGGCGGCCGCGGTGGTCACCACGGCTGGGCCGGACAGGCCGTCGACCTGGTCATTTCCGGCCTTCGCCCGCCCGGCGCCTGAGGCACGCGCCGCTCCTCGGCCGCCCGGCGCCCGGCGCCCTTCGCCCGCCCGGCGCCCTTCGCCCACCCGGGCGCCTGACGGTCACGGCGCCCCATGCCCACCCGGGCGCCTGAGGCCCGCGACGCTCCTCGCCCGCCGGGCGCCTGACGGTCACGACGCCCCACGCCCGCCCGGCACCCCGCTGTGACTTCTCCCACCCGCTCTTGCCCCGGCGAGAAAGGGTTACCTAATTTCGACGGCATGTCCTCCCATGACCCCGCTGCCTTCGAGTTCGCCGTAGACCTCACGGCCCACGAGATGCACCGGCGCGCGCACGTCCTGGAAGCCCTCGGCCCCGACTGGGACCCGGGCGCCGCGCTGCGCGGTGAGGAAGAGGCGTACGCCCTGCTGTACTCCGGGCTCGACGCGGACCAGCGGCGTGTGTACGACGAACTCGTCGAGGCCGGAGTGCTGCCCCGCCGAGGAGGCGGCCATGCTGCCCCTTGACCCGCAGGCGGACATCGGCCGCCGGGCCTGGGTCGCCTGCCCGAACTGCGACGACCACCAGGGCTGCGGGGACTGCGCCCAGCGGCGCAGCTGCTCGCAGCACTGGCGTTATCTGCTCTCCAACACGGGCAGTCTGCTGCACCTCCAGTGCAGCGGGTGCACGCATGTCTGGACGCACGAGACCGGTTTCGGCGCCACTCGCTCCCTATGGAAGCGCATCACGGGCGCTCCGTGAGGCCGGTCGGCGGATCCGACCCCGCTTTCGGATGACCCTGCCGTCCGGTTCCGGGCGCGAACGGCCGTTCTGCCCCAGGATCGCGGTCGGCGGTCGAAGCCCGGCCGCCGTCCACCAGCCCGGAGGCAGCCGTGCGCATCCTGCTCGTGGCCAGCGCGTTCAACAGCCTCACTCAGCGTGTCCACGCCGAACTGCGTGACCGCGGCCACAGGGTGGCCGTGGAACTCGCCCTTCCCGACGGCTCACTGACGGACACCGTGCGGCGGCACGACCCCGAGCTCGTGGTCGCGCCGATGCTGAAGACGGTGATCCCCGAGGAGGTGTGGTCGGCGTACACCTGCCTCGTGGTGCATCCGGGGCCGGTGGGCGACCGCGGCCCGTCCTCCCTGGACTGGGCGATCCACGAGGGCGCCGGGCACTGGGGGGTGACGGTTCTCCAGGCCGACGCCGAGATGGACGCGGGCGACGTGTGGGCCTCGGTGGCGTGCCCGGTCCCGCCCGTGGCCAAGAGCGACCTGTACCGCGGTGAGGTCGCCGACGCCGCGCTGGCCGCCGTCCTGTTCGCCGTGGAGCGCTTCGCGGGCGGCACTCATGTCCCGCTCCGGCAGGACCACGAGGGTCTGGCGGGCGCGGCCCCGCGGGTCAGGCCGTATCTCGACCAGAGCGTCCGGCGCATCGACTGGGACGCGGACTCCACCGAGACGGTCGTCCGCAAACTGCGCGCGGCCGACTCGCAGCCGGGTGTGCTGGACGAACTGCTCGGCGGCGAGTGGTACCTGCACGGCGGTCATCCCGAGCGGGCGCTGCGCGGCCGTCCGGGCGAGCTGCTGGCCACCCGGACGGGGGCGGTGTGCCGCGCCACCACCGACGGTGCCGTATGGATCCCCGAACTGCGCCCGCGACGCCTGCCCGGCGGGCCGCCCACCTTCAAACTGCCTGCCGCGCGGGCCCTCGGCGATCGGCTCCCGCCCCTGCCCGACCTCGCCCCGCCGCCGCTGCCCGACGGACGCGACGGCACCTGGAGCGACATCCGCTACCGCGAGGAGGGCGACGCGGGCTTCCTGTCCTTCGCCTTCCCGGGCGGGGCGATGAGCACCGGGCAGTGCCGGCGGCTCCTGGCCGCCTACCGCGCGGCCCGCTCCCGCCCCACCTCCGTCCTGGTGCTGGGCGGCGAGCGGGACTTCTTCTCCAACGGCATCCACCTCGGCGTCATCGAGGCCGCCGCCGATCCCGCCGCCGAGTCCTGGGCGAACATCAACGCCATCGACGACCTCGTCGAAGCGGTCCTGACCACCACGGACCGGCTGGTGGTCGCCGCCGTCGGGGGCAACGCGGCGGCGGGCGGGGTGATGCTCGCCCTGGCGGCCGACGAGGTGTGGTGCCGCGCAGGGGCCGTGCTGAACCCGCACTACCGCCTGATGGGGCTGTACGGCTCCGAGTACTGGACGTACACCCTGCCCCGCAGGGTCGGTGCCGCCGCGGCCGAACGGCTGATGCGGGAGGCGCTGCCCGTGAGCGCGGCCGGTGCCCTGGACCTCGGTCTCGCGGACCGGGTGCTCGACTGCGGCCCCGGCGACTTCGCGCGGGAGGCCGTCGCCCTGGCGGCGCGGCTCGCCTCCCACCCGGCCACGGCGGCCCGCGTCCTCGCGAAGAAGGCGGCACTCGACCGGCAGGAGTCGGCCACCCCGCTGGCGGTGTTCCGCGAGCGGGAGCTGGACCGGATGCGACGCACCTTCGAGGACCCCGCCGCGCCGTACCACGCGCTGCGCCGGGCGTTCGTCCGCAAGGAACGGCCCCGGGCCACCCCCGCGCATCTCACGGGCCCTCCCGGACACCGGGCGGGTCCTCCGGTTGCGCCGAACGGCTCCGTCCCCTGTGTGACCCCCGTCACCGGAACGGCGCTCTCCGATGTCCCAGAGCGGCCGAACGGCTGATACGAAGAGAGGCGAAGGCCCGAAAAGAAGGCCTTCATCCCTTACCTCCCCAGGAGGCGGTCCCATGACTGAGGCGACGCAGGGCACGGCATCCGCAACGGACACCACCGGCGCGCCCGCCGACGAGACGCCCACGATCCACGTCCTCTGGATCAACGCGGGCCTGAGCTGCGACGGCGACTCGGTCGCGCTGACGGCGGCCATGCAGCCCAGCATCGAGGAGATCGTCCTCGGCGTGCTGCCCGGACTGCCGAGGATCCAGGTGCACTGGCCGCTCATCGACTTCGAGTGCGGTCCGGTCGGCGGCGCGGACACGTTCATCGAGTGGTTCTTCAAGGGCGAACGGGGCGAGATCGACCCGTTCGTACTCGTCGTCGAGGGGTCCATCCCCAACGAGGCGATCAAGCCCGAGGGCTACTGGTGCGGCTTCGGCGACAACCCCGAGACCGGCCAGCCCATCACCACCAGCGAGTGGATCGACCGCCTCGCCCCCAAGGCCCTGGCCGTCGTGGCCATCGGCACCTGCGCCACGTACGGCGGCATCCACGCGATGGCCGGCAACCCGACCGGCGCGATGGGCGTCCCCGACTACCTCGGCTGGGACTGGAAGTCCAAGGCGGGCATCCCGATCGTCTGTGTGCCCGGCTGCCCGATCCAGCCCGACAACTTCGCCGAGACCCTCACCTACCTGCTCTACCAGGCGACCGGCGCCGCCCCGATGATCCCGCTGGACGACAAGCTGCGCCCGGCCTGGCTGTTCGGGGCCACGGTGCACGAGGGCTGCGACCGGGCCGGCTACTACGAGCAGGGCCAGTTCGCGGAGACGTACGACTCGCCGAAGTGCCTGGTGAAGATCGGCTGCTGGGGCCCGGTGGTGAAGTGCAACGTGCCCAAGCGCGGCTGGATGAACGGCATCGGCGGCTGCCCCAACGTCGGCGGCATCTGCATCGCCTGCACCATGCCCGGCTTCCCCGACAAGTTCATGCCGTTCATGGACGAGCCCCCCGGCGCCAAGCTGTCCAGCACGGGCAGCTCCGTCTACGGCTCCGTGATCCGCAGGCTGCGGACCATCACGGCACGGACGGTGGACAAGGAGCCCAAGTGGCGCCGTACCGGGGAGAAGATCACCACCGGCTACCGGCCGCCCTGGTGACGACCTCCCACGGCTGACGGCCGCGTGCCCCACGCGGCCGGCCACGAGTGACCCGCTCTGCTTCGTGCACCCCCCACACACACCCGCACCCCCCGCGCAACGAAGGGCACGGCAACGACCATGGCAACGACGAAGGCGGCCGGAGACGGTACCGGTCTGGTGGAGATGTCCTGGGATCCGATCACCCGGATCGTCGGCAGCCTGGGCATCCACACGAAGATCGACTTCAAGCAGAAGAAGGTCGCCGAGTGCTACAGCACCTCGTCGGTCTTCCGTGGCTACAGCGTCTTCATGCGCGGCAAGGACCCTCGCGACGCCCACTTCATCACCAGCCGCATCTGCGGCATCTGCGGCGACAACCACGCCACCTGCTCGGTGTACGCGCAGAACATGGCGTACGGCGTGAAGCCCCCGCACCTCGGTGAGTGGATCCTCAACCTCGGCGAGTCCGCGGAGTACATGTTCGACCACAACATCTTCCAGGAGAACCTGGTCGGGGTCGACTACTGCGAGAAGATGGTCAAGGAGACCAACCCCGGGGTCCTCGAACTCGCCGAGCGCACCGAGGCCCCGCACGCCGCCGAGCACGGCTACCGCACGATCGCCGACATCATGCGCTCGCTGAACCCGCTGGAGGGCGAGTTCTACCGCGAGGCGCTCCAGGTCAGCCGCTACACACGGGAGATGTTCTGCCTGATGGAGGGGCGCCATGTGCACCCCTCCACGCTCTACCCGGGCGGTGTCGGCACGATCGCCTCCGTGCAGCTGTTCACCGACTACATGAGCCGCCTGATGCGGTACGTGGAGTTCATGAAGCGGGTCGTCCCCCTGCACGACGACCTGTTCGACTTCTTCTACGAGGCCCTGCCCGGCTACGAGGAGGTCGGCCGCCGCCGCGTGATGCTCGGCTGCTGGGGAGCGCTCAACGACCCCGAGTACTGCGACTTCACCTACGCCAACATGACCGACTGGGGCCGGCGCATGTTCGTCACGCCCGGTGTCGTCGTCGACGGCAAACTGGTGACGAACGACCTCACCCAGATCAACCTCGGCATCCGCATCCTGCTGGGCAGCTCCTACTACGAGGACTGGGAGGGCCAGGAGCAGTTCGTCACCCACGACCCGCTCGGCAACCCCGTCGACCCGCGCCACCCGTGGAACCAGCACACCATCCCCGCCCCGCAGAAGCGGAACTTCGACGACAAGTACAGCTGGGTGATGTCCCCGCGCTGGTTCGACGGCAAGGAGCACCTCGCCCTGGACACCGGCGGCGGCCCCATCGCCCGGCTGTGGTCCACCGCCCTGTCGGGACTCGTCGACATCGGCTACGTCAAGGCCACCGGCCACAGCGTGGTCATCAACCTGCCCCGCACGATGACCAAGCCGGAGACCACCTTCGAGTGGAAGATCCCGCAGTGGTCCAACGCGCTGGAACGCAACCGCGCGCGCACCTACTTCCAGGCGTACGCCGCCGCCGTCGCCCTGCACTGCGCGGAGAAGGGTCTCGAGGAGGTCCGCGCCGGACGCACCCAGACCTGGGAGAAGTTCGAGGTCCCGGACGAGAGCATCGGCTGCGGCTTCACCGAGGCCGTCCGCGGCGTCCTCTCCCACCACATGGTGATCCGCGACGGGAAGATCGCCAACTACCACCCGTACCCGCCCACTCCGTGGAACGCCAGCGTCCGCGACAGCTACGGCACCCCCGGACCGTACGAGGACGCGGTGCAGAACACCCCGATCTTCGAGGAGAACTCCCCGGAGAACTTCAAGGGCATCGACATCATGCGCGCCGTCCGCAGCTTCGACCCCTGTCTGCCCTGCGGAGTCCACATGTACGTCGGCGGCGGGAAGACCGTGAAGACCCTGCACGTGCCCACCGGCCTGAGCGGACTGGGCGGATGAGCGCGCCGACGGCACCGCGGGCCGTGACCGCGCAGGAGACCGGCCGCCGCGTCGAGGAGATCCTCGACCGGCTCAGCGCCGACGGCGACCCGGCCGGCGTCACCGCCGCCGAGGAACTCGTCCGGTCCCTGATGGACTTCTACGGCTCCGGCCTCGCCCGCATCCTCCAGCTGCTGGCCGCGAGCCCCGGCGACCCGGCCGCACGGCTCCTCGGCGACGAACTCGTCGCGAGCCTTCTGGTCCTGCACGATCTGCACCCCGAGGACCGCGACACCCGTATCCGCCGCGCCCTGGACAGCCTGCGCGGCCAGGACCTGGAGGTGCTGGGGTTCGACCAGGACACCGGCCGGCTGAGGCTGCGGGCGCCCGCGAGCGGCGGCGGCTGTGGCTGCGGCTCCGACGCGGACGGTGCCCGGGAGGCCGCCGAGGCGGCCCTCGCCTGCTTCGCCCCGGAGGTCACGGTCGTCGACGTCGAGACCGCGCCCGCCGGGCCCACTCTCCTCCAGATCGGCGTGGCGCCCACGGTGGCCCGATGAGCGCGCCCGCCGCAGGCCTGCGCAGATTCGTCACCGAACGCCCGCCACGCCCCGAGCTGTGCGAACTCTGCGCCACCGAGGTGCCCGAGGACCACCGCCACCTGGTCGACACCGAACAGCGCGCCCTCGTCTGCGCCTGCGCCCCCTGCGCGGTGCTCATGGAACAGCCGGGCTCCGCCGCGGGCCGCTTCCGCGCGGTCCCGGCCCGCTACCTCACCGACCCCGGCCACCGCCTCGGCCCCCGGGCCTGGGAGACCCTGCAGATCCCCGTCGGCGTGGCCTTCTTCTTCCGCAACGCCGCCCTCGACCGGCTCGTCGCGCTCTACCCGAGCCCCGCGGGCGCCACCGAGAGCGAACTCGAACCCGCCGCCTTCGACGAGGTCCTCGGGGGCACCCGGCTCGCCGCGCTCCTCGAACCCGACGTGGAGGCACTCCTGCTGCGCCGGACCGGCGACAGCTGCGAGTGCCACCTCGTCCCCATCGACGTCTGCTACGAACTCGTCGGCCGGATGCGCCTGTTGTGGCAGGGCTTCGACGGCGGAGCGGAGGCGCGTGCCGCGCTGGACGCCTGTTTCACCGAGGTCCGGCGCCGGGCACGGCCCCTGAAGGAGGCGGAGCGGGCATGACCGAGTTCTCCTTCTCCTGCACCGGCGTCCGCGCCGACCGGTACGCGGCCGGACCCACCCTCGTCTTCCGGCTGCGCGTCACCGCCTCCGGCGACACCCCCGTGCACGCCCTCGCGCTGCGCTGCCAGTTGCGCATCGAACCCGCCCGCCGCGGCTACGCCGCCGACGAGGCCGACGGACTCACCGACCTGTTCGGTGAGCGCTCCCGCTGGGGCAGCACGCTCCAGCCGGTGCAGTTCGCCCAAGTCCCCCTGATGGTGACCGCGTTCACCGGGGAGACCGAGGCCGACCTCGTCGTCCCCTGCACCTACGACCTGGACGTCGCCGCGACCCGCTACCTGGAGGCCCTCACCGACGGCGAGGTCCCGCTGCTGATGCTGTTCTCCGGCACGGCGTTCACCGGCACCGGCGGCTTCCGGGTGGAACCCGTCCCCTGGGACCGCGAGGCGACCTGCCGGATGCCCGTCGCGACCTGGCGCGAGATGGTCGAGCAGCACTTCCCCGGCTGCGGCTGGATCCGGCTGCCCCGCGCCACCATGGACGCCCTCCTCGCCTACCGCTCCCGGCACGCGCTGCCCTCCTGGGACGCCACCCTGCGGGCCCTCCTCGACGACGGCGCCGCCGCCGGTGTACCCGCGAACGACCCACTGCGCGCCCTCACCGGCACCACCGGAAGGACCCAACCGTGACCGCGCCCGCCTTCGCACCCGAGACCGAGGAACGCCTCGCCCTCGCCCGGCAGGTGGCCGACGCCGTCCTCTTCGAGGGCTATGTCCTCTACCCCTACCGCGCCTCGGCCGCGAAGAACCGGCTGCGCTGGCAGTTCGGGGTGCTGGTACCGCCCGCCTGGGGCGCCGAGCACGACGAACACGACTTCCAGCACACCGAGTGCCTGATGGAACCGAAGCCGGGCGCGACCCTCTCCGTCGAGGTCCGCTTCCTGCGCGCCCGCCGGCGCACCGTCCAACAGGCCCTCCCCGACGGCGGTTTCGCCACCGTTCCCGAACTCCGCCTGGACGACCGGGTGCTGATGCCCTGGGACGAGGGCACCGAGGAACGCGTCGAGGTCGTCGTCCCCGTGACCGCACTGCCCGGCGACGGCGTCACCCGCCCCTTCACGCTCCCCGCGCGGGAGGACACCGAACCGGTCCTGGACGCCGCCGGGCACACCGTCGGCCGGCTGCTGCGCCGGTGCGAGGCGGTCAGCGGCAGACTCACACTGTCCGCACGCGAACTCGACGGCCCCTACCGCACGGTGCGGCTGACCGCGGTCGTCGAGAACACCAGCGACTGGACCCCGAGCGGGGAGCGGGGCGACGGCCGGGAGGCCGCCCTGCCGCACTCCCTGGTCGCCACCCACCTCCTCATGGCCCTCAGCGCCGGTTCGTTCCTGTCGATGACCGACCCGCCCGAGTGGGCGAGGGGCGCGGTCGCCGCCTGCCGCAACCTGCACACCTGGCCCGTCCTCGCGGGCGATCCCGGACGCGGCGACCTGGTGCTCTCCTCGCCGATCATCCTGGAGGACCACCCCGCCATCGCCCCGGAGAGCCCCGGCGCGCTCTACGACGCCACCGAGATCGACGAGATCCTCGCGCTGCGCACCGCCGCCCTCACCGACGAGGAGAAACGCGAGGCCCGCGGCACGGACGCCCGCGCGGCCGCGGTCATCGACCTCGCGGACTCCATGCCCGCGGAGGTACTGGAACGCCTGCACGGCGCGGTGCGCGGTCTGCGGGAGATCACCGGCGAGACCTCGGACGGGTTCCCCGACGAGCACGGCGTCCAGCGCCCCGACACGCCCTGGTGGGACCCGGCGAGCGACGCCGGGTTCGACCCGGCGCGGGACCGGGTCGTCGTCGGCGGCCGGTCCCTCGGGGCGGGCAGCCGCGTCGAACTGCGGCCGGGCCTGCGGCACACGGACGCCCAGGACCTGTTCCTCCAGGGCCGCACCGCCACCGTGGAGGCGGTGCTGCACGACGTCGACGGCACGGTGCACCTCGCGGTCACCGTCGACGGCGACCCCGGTGCCGACATCCGCCGGGAGCAGGGCCGCTACCTGTACTTCCAGCCCGACGAACTCGTTCCGCTGGAGGGCGACGCATGAACCGTCCCAGAACCCTCGTCGCCGGCATCGGCAACATCTTCCTCGGCGACGACGGCTTCGGAGTGGAGACCGCCCGTCTCCTCGCCGCCCGCGACCTGCCGGACCACGTCGAGGTGGTCGACGTCGGCGTGCGCGGGGTGCACCTCGCCTACCAGCTGCTGGACGGCTACGACACCCTCGTCCTGCTCGACGCCACCGAGCGCGGCGGGACCCCCGGCACCCTCTACGTCATCGAGTACGACGGCCCGGACGGCGGCGACACCGCCCCCGCGATCGATGGTCACCGCATGACCCCGGACGCGGTGCTGGCACTGCTGGACACGCTCTGCGCCGGTACCGGAGGACAGCGCCCCCGGCGCGTCCTGATCGTCGGATGCGAACCGGCCACGGTCGAGGAGGGCATCGGCCTGAGCCGGCCGGTCTCCGACGCCGTCCCCGAGGCCGCCCGGCTCGTCGGGGAACTGCTCCGGGACGACCCTGCCGGCCTGGCGCGCGTCCCCGCCGCCGACACCTCCACAGAAGGAGACAACCCATGAAGAAGATCATCGCCGCCGGTGCCGCCCTGGCCGCCGTCGCCGCCGTCGTCTCGCAGATCGCTCCCGACGTCCGGCGCTACCTCCGCATCCAGCGCATGTGACGCGCCGCCCGGTACGCCGCCGCCCTTGCGGCGAACGGCGTACCCGCCGCCGCGGACACGGCGTGCCGGGCCGTCGAGCCAGGGGCCCTCGCCTTGAATGAGGCCCGGCCCTGGGAGGACGAGACCCTATGCACGAGATGTCCATCGCGCTGGCCGTGATCGACCAGGTGGAGACGGCCGCCGCACAGCACCCCGAAGTCACCGCCGTGCGATCGGTACGGCTGAAGGTGGGCGAACTCGCCGGTGTGGTGCCCGACTCCCTCACCTTCTGCTTCGAACTCGCCTGCGCCGGAACCCTGCTGGAGGGCGCCGAACTGGTCACCGAGGAGGTGCCCGGCCTGGCCCGCTGCACGCCCTGCGCGCGCGAGTGGGCCGTCGGCATGCCGCCCCGGCTGAACTGCCCGGGCTGCGACGGGTCGGCCGTCGAACTGCTCGCGGGCCGGGAGCTCCAGATCACCGACGTGCGGTGGGAGAGGGGCGACCCCGCGCCCGCGGCCGCCCGCGAACCGATCCCCGAGGAGTGCTGAACCATGTGCCGTGTCCTCGACCTGCAACAGGCCGTGCTCGCCAAGAACGACGCCAGCGCCGGACTCCTGCGCTCCCACCTCGCCGACCGGGGCACCACGGTCGTCAACCTGCTCTCCAGTCCCGGCAGCGGCAAGACCGCCCTGCTGGAACGCGAGTTGGTGCTGGCCCGGGAGCGGGCCGTGCCGGTCGCGGCGCTCACCGCCGACCTCGCCACCGAGAACGACGCGGCGCGGCTCGCCCGTTCCGGCGTCCCGGTCAAACAGGTGCTCACCGACGGACTGTGCCATCTGGAGGCGGCCATGCTCGCCGGGCACCTGGACGGCTGGCTGCCCCTCGGCACCCGGCTGCTGTTCGTGGAGAACGTCGGCAACCTGGTCTGCCCCGCCTCCTACGACCTCGGCGAGACCCTCCGTGTCGTCCTCGCCTCCGTGACGGAGGGCGAGGACAAGCCCCTCAAGTACCCCACCGCGTTCGGCCTGGCCCATCTGGTGGTGGTGACGAAGACCGACATCGCCGAGGCCGTCGAGTTCGACGAGGACGCCTTCCGCGCGAACGTGGAGCAGGTCAACCCGGGTGTGGAGATCGTCCTCACCTCGGCGCGCCGGGGCCGGGGCGGCGGCGTACTGCTCGACCGGGCGCTCGCCGCCGCACAGGACGGCCCCCCGCACACGCCGGTCATGGCCCGAAGCCCGCAGCACGGTCACCCGCACACCCATACGCACCCCGGCGCGGCCGACGCGCTCGCCCCCGCCCCGGCCCGCCCGTGAGCGCACCGGCCCGGCCGGCCGCCGGCCCGCAGGACCAGCCGCACCGCCGCCGGGTCGTCGTACGAGGTGTGGTGCAGGGCGTGGGCTTCCGGCCGTACGTCTACGGACTGGCCACCGAACTCGCCCTGACCGGGCATGTCACCAACACACCCGAGGGCGTCGTCGCCGAGGTCGAGGGCAGCGCCGAGGCCGTGGCCCGCTTCTGCGACCGGATCGCGCTCCAGGCACCGCCGCTCGCCCGGGTGGAGTCGGTCCGGCACCAGGAGATGCCCGCCACCGGCGAAGGAGCCTTCACCATCCTCGCCTCCCGCGCCGGTGGCCCGGCCCGCACCCTGGTCTCGCCCGACACGGCCACCTGCGCCGACTGTCTCGCCGAGCTGGCCGACCCGGCCGACCGGCGCCATCGTCACCCGTTCGTCAACTGCACGCACTGCGGGCCGCGCTTCACGATCGTGACCGGGGTGCCCTACGACCGGGCCAGCACCACGATGGCCCGCTTCCCGATGTGCCCCGACTGCGCCCGCGAGTACGGCGACCCGGCCGACCGGCGCTTCCACGCCCAGCCGGTGGCCTGCCCGGCCTGCGGGCCCCGGCTCAGGCTGGTCACCGCCGACGGCGAGCAGCACGGGGCCGACGTGATCACCGAGGCTCGTGCCCTGCTCGCACGCGGCGCGGTCCTCGCCGTGAAGGGACTCGGCGGCTACCACCTCGCCTGCGACGCCACGGACGAGGCCGCCGTCACCCTCCTGCGGCGGCGCAAGGCCCGGGGCGACAAACCGTTCGCCGTGATGGCCAGGAGCGCCGCTGAGGTCGGCCACCTCGTCCGGCTGGGCCCGGAGGAGCGTGCCCTGCTCGAAGGCGCGGCCCGCCCCGTCGTCCTGCTCAGGCGCCGCACCGGACCTCCCTGCCCGGCCGGGTCGGTGATCCCCGCCGGGGCCGTCGCGCCCGGCAGCCCCGATCTCGGCATGATGCTGCCGTACACCCCGGTGCACCACCTGCTGCTCGGTCTGCCCGGGGACCCGGGCGGCCCCCGGCTGCTCGTCATGACCAGCGGAAACCTCTCCGGCGAGCCGATCGTCACCGACGACGCCGAGGCCCTGGAGCGCCTGGCGCACCTGGCCGACGCCTGGCTTACGCACGACCGGCCGATCCATGTCCCGTGCGACGACTCCGTGGTCCGGGTCTGCGACGGACAGCCCCTGGTGCTCCGCCGCTCGCGCGGCTACGCCCCGCTGCCCGTGGCGCTCCCGCTGCCCGTACGCCCCGCCCTCGCCGTCGGCGGCGATCTGAAGAACACCTTCTGCCTGGGGGACGGGCGCATGGCCTGGCTGTCGGCGCACATCGGCGACATGGACGGCGTCGAGACCCAGCAGGCCTTCGAAGGCGCCGTGGAGCAACTGGAGTTCATCACCGGCGTACGGCCGGCAAGCCTGGTCGCCGACCGGCATCCCGGGTATCGCTCCGCGCGGTGGGCAGAGCGCAACGCGGCCGGGCGGACCGTCGCACGCGTCCAGCACCACCACGCCCACATCGCCTCCGCGATGGCCGAGCACGGACTCGACGGCACCCGGCCGGTGATCGGTGTCGCCTTCGACGGCACCGGGTACGGCGACGACGGGGCCGTGTGGGGCGGGGAGTTCCTGCTCGCGGACTACGACGGCTTCCGGCGGTTCGGGCATCTCGCCTACGTCCCCCTGCCCGGCGGCGACAGCGCGGTGCGCAGGCCGTACCGGATCGCCCTGGCCCATCTGCGCGCGGCAGGTCTGCCCTGGTCCGCCGACCTCGCCTGCACGAGGGCCTGCCCGCCCGACGAACTGCGGCTCCTGGAAAGGCAGTTGGAGCGGGAGGTGAACTGCGTCCCCACCTCCAGCATGGGCCGCCTCTTCGACGCCGTGTCCTCGCTCGCCGGGGTGTGCCACCTGGCGGACTACGAGGCACAGGCCGCCGTCGAACTGGAGGCGGCCGCACTGCGCGCACCGGACGCGGACACCACCGCGTACCCCTTCGACGTCCGGGAGGACGAGCCGCTGCGGGCCGACCCGGCGCCCCTGATGGCGGCGGTCGTCGCCGACCTGCGCGCGGGCGCCGGAGCGGATGTGATCGCCGCCCGCTTCCACCGTGGGGTGGCCGCGCTGGTGCACCGGATGTGCCGGCTGGCGCGGGAGCGGCACGGGCTGGACACCGTGACCCTGACCGGCGGCGTTTTCGCCAACACCGTTCTGTCCTGCGCCTGTTCGGCCGCCCTGCGCGAGGACGGCTTCACGGTCCTGCGGCACCGCCTGGTGCCGCCGGGCGACGGCGGCCTCGCGCTCGGCCAGCTGATGGTGGCCGCCCGCACGACGACCGACGACTGAGCAAACCCGCGACCACAGCGAGGAGAGGCCCATGTGCCTGGCGGTACCCGGCAGAGTGCTGGACATCGAGGAACGCGACGGCACCCGGATGGCCACCGTCGACTTCGGCGGAGTCGTCAAGGAGGTGTGCCTGGAGTATCTGCCGGACCTCCAGGTCGGCGAGTACGCCATCGTGCACGTCGGGTTCGCCCTGCAGCGGCTGGACGAGGAGTCGGCGAAGCAGACACTCGAACTCTTCGCCGAACTCGGCATGCTCCAGGAGGAGTTCGGCGACGCCTGGGAGATGGCGGCGGCCGAGGCGGGCGTCGAACCGGTGGAAGAGGTGCAGGGCCAGTGAAGTACATCGACGAGTTCCAGGACCCGGAGCTGGCCCGGCGGCTGCTCGACGACATCCACGCCACCGTGACCCGGCCCTGGGCGCTGATGGAGGTGTGCGGAGGGCAGACGCACAGCATCATCCGGCACGGTCTCGACCAACTCCTGCCGGACCAGATCGAGTTGATCCACGGGCCCGGCTGCCCGGTGTGCGTGACCCCGCTGGAGGTCATCGACAAGGCCCTGGAGATCGCCTCCCGGCCCGGCGTGATCTTCTGCTCCTTCGGTGACATGCTGCGCGTGCCCGGCACCGGTCGGGACCTGTTCCAGGTGCGCGGCGAGGGCGGCGACGTCCGGGTCGTGTACTCACCCCTCGACGCCCTGCGGATCGCCCGCCAGAACCCGCACCGCGAAGTGGTGTTCTTCGGCATCGGCTTCGAGACCACCGCCCCGCCCAACGCCATGACGGTCCATCAGGCGCGCAAGGAGGGCATCAGGAACTTCAGCATGCTGGTCTCCCACGTCAGGGTGCCTCCCGCCATCGAGGCGATCATGTCCTCGCCCACCTGCCGCGTCCAGGGCTTCCTCGCCGCCGGGCACGTGTGCAGCGTGATGGGCATGGGGGAGTACCCCGAACTGGCCGAACGCTTCCGGGTGCCCATCGTCGTCACCGGCTTCGAACCCCTGGACATCCTCGAAGGCGTACGCCGCACCGTACGGCAGCTGGAACGCGGCGAGCACTCCGTCGACAACGCCTACGCCCGAGCGGTCCGCCCCGACGGCAACCCCGCCGCCCGCGCCATGCTGGAGGACGTCTTCGAGGTCACCGACCGCGCCTGGCGGGGCATCGGAGTGATCCCCGACAGCGGCTGGCGGCTGGCGCCGAAGTACCGCGACCACGACGCCGAGCACCGCTTCCGCGTCGACGGCATCCGGACCGAGGAACCCGCCGAGTGCCGCAGCGGCGAGGTCCTCCAGGGACTGCTCAAGCCGCACGAGTGCGCCGCCTTCGGCACCCTGTGCACCCCGCGTACACCGCTGGGCGCAACGATGGTCTCCAGCGAGGGCGCCTGCGCGGCGTACTACCTCTACCGGCGGCTGGAACTGCCCACCACGGCCCGGGAGGCGAGCCCCGTTGTCTGACCGCACCGAACTCCCCGCCGCCCCCCTGGACATCGAGGCGTGGACCTGCCCGGCGCCGGTGCGCGACCGGCCCCGGGTCGTCATGGGCCACGGCGGCGGTGGTGCCCTCTCCGCCGAACTCGTCCAGCAGATCTTCGCCCCCGCCTACGGCGGTGAGACGCTCTCCCAGATGGGCGACGCCGCGGTCCTCTCCCTGGGCGGCGCCCGGCTCGCGTTCTCCACGGACTCCTACGTCGTACGGCCGCTGTTCTTCCCCGGCGGCAGCATCGGCGACCTGGCGGTCAACGGCACCGTGAACGACCTCGCCATGAGCGGCGCCCGAGCGGCCTATCTCTCCTGCGGATTCATCCTGGAGGAGGGCGTCGAGCTGGAGACCGTCACCCGGGTCGCCGAGGCGCTGGGCGCGGCCGCGCGCAACGCCGGCGTGGAGGTGGCGACCGGTGACACCAAGGTCGTCGAGTCCGGACACGGGGACGGCGTCTACATCAACACGGCCGGCATCGGGGTCGTCCCCGAGGGCGTGGACCTGCGCCCGCAGCGGGTCGTCCCCGGCGACGTCGTGATCGTCAGCGGTGCCGTCGGCGTCCACGGCGTGGCGGTCATGAGCGTCCGCGAGGGCCTGGAGTTCGGCGTGGAGATCGAGAGCGACTGCGCGCCGCTCGGCGGCCTCGTCGAGACCATGCTCGCCGTCACCCCGGACCTGCACGTACTGCGCGATCCCACCCGCGGTGGCCTCGCGGCGTCGCTCAACGAGATCGCGGCCGCCTCCGGCACGGGGGTCGTCGTCCGGGAACGCGAGGTGCCCGTGCCGCCGGAGGTGGCCAACGCCTGCGCCATCCTCGGCCTGGACCCCCTGTACATCGCCAACGAGGGCAAGCTGGTGGCCTTCGTCCCGCGCGAGCACGCCGACGCCGTCCTCGACGCGATGCGCGCCCACCCGCTGGGCCGGGACGCCGCGGTCGTCGGCGAGGCCGTCGAGGCGCACCCGGGCATGGTCGTGGCCCGGACCAGCCTCGGTGGAACCAGGGTGGTCGACCTGCCGATCGGGGAGCAACTGCCGCGGATCTGCTGAGGTCCGCGCCCGTTGCCCGCCCCGGCCGTCCTTCGGCGGCCGGGGCGGTGCCTCAGTCGCCGAGGTGCAGGTCCGTGACGGCCAGCGCGGCGGCCATGATGCTCAGCTGCGGGTTGACCTCGGGGCAGGAAGGCAGCACGGAGGCGTCGGCGACCAGGACGCCGTGCACGCCGCGCAGGCGGCCGCGGGCGTCCGCCGGACAGCGCTGCGGGTCCGCGCCCGCCGCGACGGTCCCGGTGGGGTGGTACGCCGAGACATGGAGCCGGTGCGCCCCGGTGCGGGCGAGCAGGTCGTCGAGCTCCCCGAGCGTGCGTACCCGGGGTGTGACGGGGATGCCCGTCAGCACCTCCTCGGCTCCGGCGGCGAGGAGCAGTTCGCCCATCACGCGCACGGCGTGCAGCAGCCGTCCGGCGTCGCGGCGGTGGAGGTCGTAGCGGATCAGCGTGCGACCGCCGCCGAGTACGCGGCCGGAGGGACGGTCGGCGATCATCGCGCCGAGCGTGGCGAGCCGGTGGGCGTCGTCCAGTTCACGGCGCAGGCCCGCGCCCAGACCCGGCAGGACGAACGTGCCCATGCCGGGCGGCGTGGCGGTGGCCTCGACGAGCACCCCGTCGCGTTCGTGGTGCTCCTCCACGCCCACGCTCTGGAGGACGCCCTCCCAGGCGGTGACCGGCTCGGCGAAGCTGCCGGCGAGGGTGGTGGCGGGATGGACGCTGAGATTGCGGCCGAGCCGGGGATGGCCGCCCAGACCGGAGCGGCGCAGCAGCGGCGGCGACTGAAGGGCGCCGGCGGCCACCACGACCAGGGGCGCGAGGATCTCGAGGTGACCGCCGTCGCGGCGCACCCGCACCCCCGCCGCGCGGGGGCCGCCCGGGCGGTCGCCGTCGACGAGCACGCGTTCCACCCTCGCCCCCGTGACGATCCGGGCCCCCGCCGCGCAGGCGTCCGGCAGGACGGACAGCTGGACGCTCTGCTTGGCGCCGGTGGGGCAGCCGACCACGCACGCGCAGGAGCCCCGGCATCCGGGGGCGTTGCGGCGCAGCGGCGCGGCGGTCCAGCCGAGGGCGCGGGCACCGGCCAGCGCGAGCCGGCCGTTGGCGCCGAGCACGTCCAGGGGCTGACGGGCCACACCGAGGGTGCGTTCGGCCTCGTCGAGGTGGGCGGCGAGGCCGTCCGCGGGCGCGAAGCCGAAGTCGGTGCTCCAGCGGGCCAGGACACGGTCCGGAGTGCGGTAGCAGGTACCGGAGTTGACCAGTGTGGTGCCGCCGACGGCCCGGCCGGTCGGCAGCAGCACGGGCACCCGGCCGACGGCCACGGTCGCTCCGCCGTCCCGGTACAGCTCGGTGAACCGCTCCAGCGGTGCGCGCCGGCGGAAACCGTCGGTGCCGTGGTGGTGGCCTTCCTCGAGGACGACGACGTCGAGTCCGGCCCGCGCGAGGGTCCGGGCGGCCATGGCACCACCGGCGCCCGAGCCGATCACGACGGCGTCGGCGGTGCTGCGCGAGGGCCAGGCCTCGGCGGGGGTGCAGTCGAGCGGCGGGTCCGGGCGGACGGGGGTGGGAGCCGGGGGAGTGCTCCCGAGCATCCGCTCGGTCCCGGCCGCGAGCAGCACGGGCACCTTGACCGTCTCCAGCAGCGGCAGCAGGGCGGGCCGGGCGGCGAGCCGGGCGAGCGTCGCCGCCCGTTCGGCGGGGGTGAGTGCCGCCATGCCGCGTCCGGTGCGGGCCCGTGCGTAGGCGTCCACCGCGTGCGCCGCCGCCCGGAACGCCGAGCGGGGCCCGGCCGGCAGCGAGGCGAGCACCGTCTCCAGACGGCCGGGGACGCGCGCGGCCCACTCGGTGGAGCCGTCGTCGCCGATCAGGGCGGCCACCAGACCGGCCACGGCGGCGCTCACCGGGTGCCCACTTCCGCGTGGGCGGTGCCGTCGAGCGTCCAGCGCGCCTCGGTCCGCCAGCCACCCGGCCACCACCGTTCCAGGCGCACCTGTGCGTCGGCGCGTTCGCTGTTGCGGCACACGGCGGGGTCGCCGTCCGGGTCGCGGTAGTCGAGCGCGAGGGTGCGGTCCTCGGACTGGGTGACCGTCACGGTGATCCGGCGCAGTCCGCTGCGGCCGGTGACCGTCCAGACGGGCAGGCCCAGTTCGGCGCGGAAGCGTCCCCAGCCCGCCCAGCCGACCGCGCTCCGCTCCGGGCGGCGCGGCCAGGTGCGGCCGTGGCGGCGCAGCCGCAGGAAGACCAGCGGGGGGAGCCTGCGCAGGCCGGGCCGCCGGGAGACGGCGGCGACGATCTCCAGCACCTCACCGTCACCGAGGTCGGCGTGCAGCCACGCCCAGCGGCGGGCGTTGCCGTGACCGTAGATCCGGGCGGACGCGCCGGGCGCGGCTTCGAGCGAGAGCGTCGTGCCCTCATAGGTGAACGTGCCGTCGTAGCGGGCCGAGGCGGCGGGCAGGATCTGCGCCGCGGGCAGCCGGGGCCGGGTCCAGGACCAGCGCGGGAACGTGAACAGTGGTCCGTCCAGGGGCTGTTCGTCCAGCTTCCACCGCCAGGCGCCGTCCTCCGCCGACCCGGTGAGGCGGCCCGGGGCGGCCGTGACACCGTCCGCGCGGAAACCGTCGCGGTCGCCGGTCCACGGGGCGGGACCGAAGCGCACATGACGTACGGGGCCGGCCTCGGGGAACACCGCGGCCCAGCCGTGCGCGTACGGCTCGGATCCGTCGGCCGGTGCGACGAGTTCGTGATGGAGCCACACCCCGGTCCCGGTCGCCGGGTCGGTGAGTGTCGTGTACCAGACCTCGGTACGGCCCGCCTCGCCCCGCCAGCGCGGTGCGAGCAGACCGGCCGGGTCCTCCTGCCGCGGGAATCGCCAGCTCGCCAGGAACGGCAGCCCCCGCGTGGCGAGACGGAAGCGGAGCACACCGCCGCCGACCGGGCTTCCGTCCTCGTACAGCGTGTACGGCAGTACGGTCATCGACGCCACGGGCCGCCGCGGGGTCACCGACTTCCAGCCGTCCAGGGTGAAACGTCGGCCGTCGGCGGTGAAGGCGAGCCGGTAGCGGATCCGCCGCCGGGCCAGCGGGGAGATCTCCAGCTCCCCCTCGACCGCCGCGCCGCCGGTGAGTCCGGCGATCCGGACGCGGCCAACGGCCCGTGCCTCGGTCGTACGGGTGGGGCGCAGTATCTGCCCTGCCGTCACGGTCAGTTGCAGACGCACCCCACGAGTGCGGCCCCTGTCCTCGTGCAGGCACAGCGTGCCCGACATGGTCTCCCGGAAGGAGGTGCCCCGTGTGGTGGCGGCGGTTCGTGTGCGGGTGCCGGGGCCGCTCATCGCAGGCCGTCCAGCATGATCCTCTCGGTGTCCGTCAGGTACTTCTCGGCGGCCTCGCGCGCCCCGGCCGCGTTCCCGGCGCAGACCGACTCGACGACGGGTGCGAGGCGGTCACGGGCGACCCCGGCGTCGGTGAACGGGCCCGCCAGCGAGGCGCGGACCGGCAGATACGCGTTGAACAGGGTGTTGGTCAGCAGTACATAGACCCGGTTGCCGGTGGCCCGGGCCAGGGCGCGGTGCACCTCGACGTCCGCCAGCTGCACGGCGTCGGCGCCGGCCGCCTCGCCCACGGCGGCCAACAGGGCCCTCAGCTCGCCCTGCTGACCGCCCGACACCCGCGTGGCGGCGCGCTCGGCTATCAACGCGCCTATGCCACGCCGTACTTCGAAGATCTCGCCGACCCAGTCGGGACTGTGCCGCACCAGCATGGGCAGCAGATCCGCCCCGCCCAGCCGCAGATAGTCCCGCACCCGGGTGCCCACGCCGTGCCGGGTCTCCAGCAGGCCGGCCTGGACGAGACGGCCGAACGCGTGCTTCAGGGTGGTGCGGGTGACGCCGTAGCCGTCGGCGAGCTCACGCTCCGGTGGAAGGTAACTCCCGGCGGTGTGCCGCCCGTTGAGGATGTCCTCGCGGAGACGTCCCTCCAGGGCGTCGACCAGCGTGGCACGGGGCAGTGTCTCCACGTCGTCCCTCCATTGGCTCAGTGGATGAGCCACTCAACCAGTGGGATGACGTCACGTCAATGGCGGTACGTGGAAGCCTGTTCTGATGGGCAGGCGAGTTCTGTCAGATCTCCCCGTCGCCCACCTGGAACGTGAACCAGGTCGTCTTCCCGTCGTCGTTGGGCCGCACGCCCCAGCCGTCGGCGAGGGCGTCGACGAGGAGCAGGCCGCGTCCGGACTCGTCGTCGAGGGAGGCGGGGCGGGGCTGGGGGAGCTGGGGGCTGCGGTCGCTGATCTCGACGGTGAACTCCGTGGCGTTGCGGCGCAGATGCAGGTTGAGGGGGCCCTGGGCGTGCTGGATGGCGTTGGTGAGGACCTCGGAGACCAGGAGCCGGGCGTCGTCGACGAGGTGGGCGCAGTCCCAGTCGGTGAGGGTCTTCGTCAGGAAGGCGCGGGCCTCGCCGACGGCGGCGGCGACGGCCGGGAGGTGCGTCGTCGCGGCGGCCAGCGGGGCCGAGGGGAGGCGGGCCAGGAGCAGGGTGACGTCGTCGTTGTGGCCGTCGGCGTCGGGCAGCAGCGCGGCGAGGACGTGGTCGGCGGTGTCCTCCAGGCTGTCGGTGGCGGCGAACGAGTCGTCGAGGGTGCCGACCAGCGCCGCGAGACGGTGCTCGATGTCGCTGCCCGGGGTCTCGATCAGGCCGTCCGTGTAGAGCACGAGCGTCGCCCCGGGCGGGACGGCCACACGGGCCTGCTGATGGAGGATGCCGCCGACGCCGAGCGGAGCGCTGACCGGGGCCGGGAGCGCCCGCACGCCGCCGTCCCGGTCGGCCAGCAGGGCCGGCAGATGGCCGGCCGAGCAGAAGGTCACCTCACCCGTGTCCGGGGCGAGGACGAGGTAGCAGCAGGTGACCAGCTGGTCGGGCAGGTCCAGATCGGCGACGATCGCGTCGAGGGCCTGCATCAACTGCCGTGGCTCCATACCGGTCTTGGCCAGGGCGTGCGCGGCGGCCCGCAACTGGCCCATCACGGCGGCGGCGTCCAGGCCGCGGCCCATCACGTCCCCGATGAGGATGCCGACCCGGCCCGCCCCCAGCGGGATGAGGTCGAACCAGTCACCTCCCACGCCCGCGCCCTGGGTGGCCGGCAGATAGCGGCTCGCGGTGGCCAGGCCCGGGATCGCCGGCGGGGTGCCCATGAGGCTGCGCTGAAGGGTCAGGGCTATGTGGCGCTGCTGCTCGTAGAGCGCCTGGAGTTCGGCTTCGGCGCGTTTGCGGTCGCTGATGTCACGCACGATGGCACAGGCGCCCTCGACCGTGCCGTCGGCGGCCCTGGTGGGCCACAGGGTGACGTCCACGTCCAGCAGTCGGCCGCTGCGGGTCACCCTGAGGGTCTCGAAGTGCTCTACCTTCTCGCCGCGGGCGAGGCGGTCCAGGAGCACGGTGATCTCGTGCCCGCGGTCCGGCAGGGCGAGCACGGACACGTTGCGGCCGATGGCTTCCTCGGCGCTGTAGCCGTACAGCCGCTGCGCGGCCGCGTTCCAGTAGGTGATGCGGCCGTCGAGGGTCTTGGCGAGGATCGCGTCCTGGGAGGACTCGACGAGGGCGGCCAGATGGTTGATGTGCTGTTCGGCGGCTTTGCGGTCGCTGACGTCGCGGACGGCGGCGGAGACGAGGAGTCCGTCGGTGGTCTCGAGGGGGCTGAGGCTGATCTCGACGGGGAACTCGGTGCCGTCCTTGCGCAGGCCGTGGAGTTCGAGTCCGGCGCCCATGGGGCGTACTTGGCGGGTGTCGGCGTAGGCGCCGCGGTGGTGGGCGTGGTGGGAGCGGAAGCGGTCGGGGATGAGGAGGTCGACGCTCTGGCCGAGGAGTTCGGCGCGTCCGTAGCCGAAGAGTGTCTCGGTCTGGGCGTTGACGAGCCGGATGATCCCTTCGTCGTCGACGATGACCATCGCGTCCGGCGCGGCCTCCAGCAGCCCCCGGAAGCGCTGTTCGGCGGCTTTGCGGTCGCTGACGTCGCGGACGGCGGCGGAGACGAGGAGTCCGTCGGTGGTCTCGAGGGGGCTGAGGCTGATCTCGACGGGGAACTCGGTGCCGTCCTTGCGCAGGCCGTGGAGTTCGAGTCCGGCGCCCATGGGGCGTACTTGGCGGGTGTCGGCGTAGGCGCCGCGGTGGTGGGCGTGGTGGGAGCGGAAGCGGTCGGGGATGAGGAGGTCGACGCTCTGGCCGAGGAGTTCGGCGCGTCCGTAGCCGAAGAGTGTCTCGGTCTGGGCGTTGACGAGCCGGATGATCCCTTCGTCGTCGACGATGACCATCGCGTCCGGCGCGGCCTCCAGCAGCCCCCGGAAGCGTTCCTCGCCCGCCTCCGCCACTTCGACCGCGGCTCCGTGGTGGCAGCGGCCCGGCGGTGTGGTGGTGGCGGTGCGGCTCGACGCCGTAATGACCTGGTCGTCCATGTAGGCCCCAAGCGGCTGGGTTAACGATGAATCGTGCCATCACAGCGCATCCGAATTCTCGACGCGCGCGCATGCTCATTACTGGTCGTCCCGCGTCCGAAGGTGGCCGACCCGCTTCGATAGCCTGCCGCTTTCCACGTTACGGAAAGTCTCGAACAGGGCTTGCGGCGCCGGACGGTACGCGTGTTCGGGCACGTGCCCCTCGTCGACGGCATCCGCCGGTTCGGCGCCGGACGCCTCGCCGCGCTCGTCGAACGGCACCCCGACATCGCGGCGTTCCTCTGCGGCCACGCGCACACGGCCGCGGCGCCCACGTTCGCCGGACGACCCGTGCTGGTGGCCTCCGGTGTCGTCTCCACCGTCCGGCTCCCCCGGGAGCACCGCGCGTACCGCACGACGATGTCCGCCTGAACCAGCCGCCGCCCTCGCCCTCCATGTCCTGACCGGGTCGGGGGAGTTGACCACGCACTTCCGTCACGTTCGCGAGTGAGCGCGGAACGCTCTGCGGTGCAGGTCACAACTCGCTCCCGGCGGCCCTGTGGTGCAGGTCACACCCCTGCTCCCGGCCTGCCCCGCCCGTCCCACGCTGCCGAAACGGGCGAGGACAGGCCAGTGTCCGCTGAGCGAACACACCAGTCCGGTCAGCGCTCTTGACGTTACGTCAAAGATTCATCGAACATTCAGCTCGCACCGCCGCACCTGGCACAGGCACCACACAGCTCCAGTCACCCCGCATCACCGACGCCGCGGGGTGTCACGCACGTTCCGCAACCCATCCTCAGTTCGGAATCACGGAGCCCCCACATGAAGCTCTCCGCTCACAGACGTGCCCTCGCGCTCGCCGGCACAGCCGTCGCCGCGCTGCTCGCCGGGGCCGTCCCCGCCGCCACCGCCGAGCAGGCCACCGTCGCCGCGCCCGACATCCCGGTGGCCAACGTCAAGCAGCACCTCGCCGACCTCCAGTCCATCGCGAGCGCCAACGGCGGCAACCGCGCCCACGGCCGGACCGGCTACAAGGCGTCCATCGACTTCGTGAAGGCGAAGCTCGACGCGGCCGGATTCACCACGACCGTCCAGCAGTTCACGTACAACGGCAGCACCGGCTACAACCTCATCGCCGACTGGCCCGGCGGCGACCCCAACCAGGTCGTCATGGCCGGCTCGCACCTCGACTCGGTGACCTCCGGGCCCGGCATCAACGACAACGGCTCGGGTTCGGCGGCGATCCTGGAGACCGCCCTCGCCGTCTCGCGGTCCGGCTACCAGCCCACCAAGCACCTGCGCTTCGGCTGGTGGGGCGCCGAGGAACTCGGGCTCGTCGGCTCGAAGTACTACGTCAACAACCTCCCGGCCACCGAGCGAGCGAAGTTCAGCGGGTACCTGAACTTCGACATGATCGGATCGCCCAACCCGGGCTACTTCGTCTACGACGACGACCCGGTCATCGAGCAGACCTTCAAGAACTACTTCGCCGGCATCGGTGTCCCGACCGAGATCGAGACCGAGGGCGACGGACGCTCCGACCACGCCTCCTTCAAGAACGTCGGCATACCCGTCGGCGGTCTGTTCACCGGCGCCAGCCGGGTCAAGACCTCCGCCCAGGTGCAGAAGTGGGGCGGCACCGCGACCGCCTTCGACCGCTGCTACCACTCGTCCTGCGACACCACCTCGAACATCAACGACACGGCCCTGGACCGCAACAGCGACGCCGTCGCCCACGCGATCTGGACCCTCTCCGGTACGACGACCCAGCCCCCCGGCACGGTCTTCGAGAACACCGCCGACGTCTCCATCCCGGACAACGGCTCCGCGGTGACGTCCGCGGTCACCGTCACCGGCCGCACCGGCAACGCGCCGAGCAACCTCCCGGTCGCGGTGAACATCGTGCACACCTACATCGGTGACCTCCAGGTGCAGCTGGTCGCGCCCGACGGCACCGCCTACACGCTGAAGGCGTACGGCACCGGCGGCAGCGCCGACAACATCAACACCACGTACACGGTGAACGCCTCGTCCGAGGTCGCCAACGGGACCTGGCTGCTGCGGGTCCAGGACAACGCGGCCGTCGACACCGGCTACATCAACAGCTTCAAGTTGACCTTCCCGTGACAGACCCCCGGGTGGGTCGGCGACAGCTCCCGACCCACCCGGGTCCCAACCCGGCCGCGCGGCGGGGCAGGACGGGTCAGGCGCCCCGTACCCGCCGGGAAGCCGGGTGCGCCACATAGGCGCCGAGACAGACGAGCACCCCGGCGGACGCCGTCAGCAGGGCGACCGTGAGCGACACCCGCAGCAGCAGCGTGCCGAGCAGCGCCCCGGCCGGTACGGCGAGCAGGGCGGCCGCCCGGTAGCGCTGATCGGCGTCGCTGATCCCGCGCCCCAGTGCCGAATGCCGGATCAGGGTCACCAGAGTGCCGGTGACCAGCGTGGTGTTGAGCACCGCGCCGAGCCGCCACATGGTCGCGCTCCGTACCCCTATCGCCAGCGCGGTCAGCGCGATCACGGCATAGTGCCGGCCCTCCGGCGCGTCGTCCGTGACCGGGGCGAGGCCGACGGCGCAGAGGGCGGCGACCGCCAGCAGCAGTGCCGCCGTCGTGGCCGAGGTGAACAGCCAGCGGCGGTAGCGTTCGGCGGCCATCGCGGCCCCGAGGCGGCTCCCGGCCACCGCCCCGGCGGCGAACGCGCCGACCGCCGCGCACGAGCCGGCCGGCTCCAGCCCCTCGGCACCGCCGAGCGCGAAGCCGAGGAAGAGCAGGTTGCCGGTCATGAACGCGGTGAAGATCTGGCCGAGGCCGAGGAAGGCCACCGCGTCGACGATCCCGGTGACGGCGGTCACCGCGACGAGCAGCTTCGGCAGCGGATCGGAGGGCACGGGACCGGTCGGGCCTCCAGCATCGGTCATGCCTCCAACATCGGTGACGCCGGGAGCGCGGGGGCGCGCACGGGGGTGTGGTGCCGCGCACGCCACTCGAACGGCACTGTGAGCCGGGGCCGGTGCCGTGCACGCCACTCGAACGGCACCGCGCTGGTACCGCGCGCCGGGCCGTCCGTCCCCGGCACATCGGCGGATGGTTCGTTGAACGAGACGCCCGGTGGGCACGTTCAGTAAGGGCGACGGGGACTCCCACCCGTCGGCCGCCCTGCCCTGTCCACCCGCTGTCCCGTCCCGAGGGGGCGGACACGGACACACCGATCGATTCCAGGAGTACCCGCCGATGAACAACACACCTGTGAGTGACCGGCTGTCGAAGCACCAGCCCGTCGTCCTGGGGCTGTTCCGTATCGTCCTCGGCCTGTTGTTCGCCAGTGAGGGCGCCGCCACGGTCTTCGGCGTCCTGGGCCGCGAGAGCAGCGCCGTGGGCGAGTGGCCCTTCTGGTACGCCGGGGTGATCGAACTCGTCGGCGGTGTGCTGATCCTGCTCGGCGTGATGACCCGCGCCGCGGCCTTCCTGTGCTCCGGCATCATGGCCTTCGCCTACTTCACCGAGCACCAGAAGGACGGCCTCTTCCCGCTCCAGAACGGCGGCCTGGCCTCGGCGCTGTTCTGCTGGGCCTTCCTGATGCTGGTGTTCTTCGGGCCCGGCGCGCTCTCCCTGTCGGGGCTGTTCTCGCGCGACGCCCCTCAGACGGCCGTGCAGCCGGTGCACGGGCGCACGCACTGAGCCTGCGCGGCACCCGAGGGCCGCGGGTCTCCGGCGTCGCGACGCCCGCCCACATCCCTCGCACTCCCTGGCGCGTCCTCCTCCGCCCCACCGCCGCGGGCCTTCGCGGCGGTGGGGGGGGGGGCCGCCTACTGACCGGGCGGTGCGGGACCGGCGTGGCCGACGGGGCGGGAGGGATCGGCGGGGTCGACCCGTATGGGCGCCTCGCAGGTCCGGTGGAGGCGCCGGACCGCCGCGAGCATCTCGGCACGCTCCTCGCGCGGATACGCGTGCAGCGGCTTCAGTGAGTCCCGCTGGTCCAGGAACGTCCGCGCGAACGCCCTGACCAGTCCCTCGGAGAGCAGGAGACCGACGGAGGGGGCGACCGGACAGAAGGAGTCCCGGGCCAGGTGCGGACCGGCCCCCGCTCGGCGGACCCCGACCGCATCAGGATCCTGATCTGCTGGACGCCGAGGACGACGACTTCCCGGTCGGTCGTACGGCCCCTGCTCGCGAACCCACTACCCGGGCCGGCGGCGGGCGCGCGGCCGACGGGGCGTCCGGCGGGCGAATCGCCAGGTGATGCCGCGCACAATTGTTCGGGAATCGTATGGTCGGCGTGTTAACTTCCGGCCGTGACTCTCCCGGCTGTGGACGCGCCCGCGACCGTTACCGAAGGAGCCGGGCCGGGCCCGGCGGCCCGTCCTTCGTACCCGGACGACGCTGACCCCCTGGGGCCGCTCGACCTGTTCGGCGCCCCGTTCGTCCGCGACCCCTACCCCTGGCTGGACCGGCTGAGGACCGAGTCTCCGGTGCATCACGACCCCGCCACCGGGCTGTGGCTGGTCAGCCGCCCCGAGGACGTGCGCGAGGTCCTGCTCGACAACGACCGGTTCCTCCCGGACAACGCCCAGAGCGCCGCCACCCCGCTGCCCGTCGCCGTGCTGAGGGTGTTCGCCCGGGCGCGTTTCACCCTCCCCGCGGCGCTCGCGAACAACGGCACGGCCTCCCACGCGGGACTGCGCCGGGTGGTGACGCGCTTCTTCAACGCGCAGCGCGTCGCGGCCGCCGTACCGGTGATCGAGCGGATCGCCGGGGAACTGCTCGACGCGGTGCGGCCGGAGCTCGAAAACACCGGCGGCAGCGACCTGTTCACCGGGTTCGCGCAGGTCCTCCCGTGCCGGGTGCTGATGGAACTGCTCGGTATCAGGGGGATCGATCCGGCCACGCTGATCCGCTGGAGCGACGCCTCGCTGGAGCTGTACTGGGGTCGGCCGACGCTGGAGCGGCAGCTCGAACTGGCCGAGCTGGTCGTGGAGTTCCAGCGCTGGCTGACTGAGACCGTGCGCGGTGGCGCCGCCTCGGAGGACTCCTTCATCGGTGCGCTGGCCCGGCACCGGCTGCCCGACGGCAGCCTCCTGGACGTCGAGACGGCCGTCGGCGCGTGCTTCTTCGTCTTCATCGCGGGCCAGTCCACCACCGGACAGCTCATCTCCACCGTGCTCGGCCGGGCGCTGGCCGAGCCCGGCGTCTGGTCGCGTGCGGCGGTGGAGGAAGGACTGGCCGAGGCCTGGGTGGACGAAGTGCTGCGGCGCGAGCCGCCGGTGACCAGCTGGCGCCGGGTGACCGCGCGCGCCACCCGCCTGGGCGGGGTGGAAGTCCCCTCCGGCGCACAGCTGTTGCTCATGCTCATGGGCACCGGATCCGACCCGGATCTCTTCCCGGAACCGGAGCGGATGTGCCCCCGTCGCGCCAACATCCGCCACCATCTGGCCTTCGGTGTCGGCCGTCACCGCTGTCCCGGGGCGTCCCTGGCACGCACGGAGGCTGCGGTCGCCCTCAGGGCCGCGGCCCGCGTCCTCCCGCACATCCGCCCGGCAGCCGGGTCGCAGAAGCCTCCGATGCTCGGTCTGCTGTCGTTCCGGGCACCCCTGAGCGTGCCGGTGGAGCAGCGGCCGTAGCCCCGCCTGCGCCTACGCCGGGAGCCGGTACACGGAGACATGGGAGCGGGACTCGGCGGTGAACTCGCCCCCGGTCCAGTCGGCGTGCCTGGTCTGCGGTTCCAGTCCGGCGAGCCGGGCCATGAGGTCGAGCTCGGCGGGCCAGATGTAGCGATGGGGGCTGCGGAACAGGCGGGCCTCGCTGCTGTCGTCGAAGTGGAAGTGGTGCGACACGACCTGCTGGTCGAGCACGTCGTAGGTGTCGAGGCCGATGTAGCCGGGTTCGTGGTGCCAGACGGTGGCCGCGCGGCCGGGCGGGAGCACACGCAGCTCGGGCACCCAGAGTTCGACGACGAACCGGCCGCCCGGCGTGAGATGGCGGGCGGCGTTGCGGAAGCAATCGACCTGCTCCTCCTGGGTGAGCAGGTTGGAGATCGTGTTGTAGACGAGATAGACGAGCGTGAACCGCCCCGGCGCGCGAGCGGTGGCCATGTCGCCCATGACCACGGGGAGGGTGTCCGCGTCGGCCTTGGCGCGCAGTCGCTCGACCATCGGGGCGGACATCTCGATGCCCGTGACCGGCACGCCGCGCCGGGCCAGGGGGACGGCCACCCGGCCCGTGCCGATCGCGAACTCGAGGGCGGGCCCGTCCCCCGCGAGCTCGGCGAGGCGGTCCACCACCGGGTCGAGCACCTCGGGTGCGAACATCCCGGTGCCGGGTGTGTCATAGCGCCGCGCGGCTTCCTCGTCCCAGATCTGTTCCTGCTGCATTGCGCCAACGCTCTTCGCCCAAAGGGGAGTTGTCGAGTGAATTTCAGCGTACGGCTGCCGGTGCCGCCCCTTCGGCCCCGTCAGACCCGGCGGCGGGCGAGGCGTGCAGACCGACGGCGAGCCACATCAGCGTCACCCCGCCGGCGATGTGCAGCGCGCTGCTCAGCACCGTGTCCGCCTTCGGCGCGACAAGGGCGAGCAGCGGCAGTGTCACCGTGTACGCCCAGGCCGCCGCCCTGGGCCACACCCCGGCCCGGACGGCCGAGACACCGAACAGCACGCACCCCACCGCGAACACCACGGCCGACCCGAGCAACGCCGACCGGGTGGGGCCGCTCAGCAGATCCTCGACGGCCGCCTCGTCGAGGTAGAACAGCGCCATGTTCAGGGTGAACGCGGCCCCGCCGAACAGACCGGCCCCGACCAGGTTGACGACGTAGGCGACTTCGCCGGAACGTCCGCTCACCGGGCTCTGGCGCCGGTGCAGCGCACCCAGCAACGGCAGGGACAGCGCGGGCGCCAGGCCCAGCAGGTAACTGGTCACCGCGGTCTCGCCGGTGAACACCTCCGCCAGCGCGGGCACGGCGATGAACAGCCCCGACAGCAGCCCGCACACGACGGTGAGCGACGCGCCCGCGGACCGGGAACGAGAGGGAAGGGACAGGGACACGAAGGACACCTCCACGAAGAACGCTCGAACGGGACGGGGACCGGCCCACCCGAGACGGGAACGGTGACCGACCCTAGGAATCCGCACCGGCCGGACCCCAGATGCCGGACGGACAGTCCGTCCGCCGTACGTCACCGGGGCACGCGGCGCCGACGGGTGCCGAACGGCACATGACCATCGGCCTCATCGGCCGCAGCCACCTCGATCCCCCGCCTCGCCCGCCTTAGCCTGGAGACCGCCGCCGCCCGGGGAACCGGAGAAGACGGAGAGCCGAGGCGAGAGGGCCGGAGCTGGGGTCGGGGGCCGGGGACAGAGTCCCGGGGACAGGGAGGGGCCGGGGATGACAGCGCAGGAGCGGCGGGCCGGGGGCGTGACCCGGCCCGTGCCCTGGTTCGCGCCGTCGGTGTACGCCGCCGTCCTGGTGGCCGGCCTGTACGCGCGCGCCGCCGGACTCGCACCGCACGACGTGCCGCGCACGGCCGGCTTCGTGAGCGCCCTGGCCCTGCTCGCCCTCCTGGACGCGGCCGAGCACCGCCGCTTCCCGGGCCGTACCCCGCGCGGGGCGGCGGTGGCGCTGCTCTCCACCCGGCTGGTGCTGTTCGCCGTGGTGAACGCCGTCGACGGCTCGCAACTGTCGCGGGCCCTGTTCGTCCTCGTTCCGTTCGCCGCGTACTTCGCCTTCGGGCGGGTTGTCGCGCTGGCGCTGTCCGCAGTGTGCGTGGCGGGCCTGCCGGTCGCGCTGGCGGCGACGGAACCCGGCTGGCACCGGGACCCGGAGCATGTCTCGGACGTCCTCATGCTCGCCGTCGGTCTGGCCCTCGCGCTCGCCATGGCGGCGGTCGCGGCCGGCGAGCAGCGGGCGCGGGCACGGCTGGCGGCCTCCGCCGCGCGGGTCGCCGAGCTGTCGGCGGCGGCCGAGCGCGGACGCCTGGCCCGGGACATCCACGACAGCCTCGGCCACCATCTCACCGCCGCCGGTGTGCAGCTCGAACTCGCCTCGGAACTGCGGGACCTGGACCCGGGGGCCGCAGACCGGGCCATGACCGAGGCCGGCCGGGCCGTCCGGCTCGCCCTCGCCGACGTACGCCAGTCCGTGCGCGCACTGCGCACCGAACCCGCCGTCCCCTCCCTGGCCGACGCGCTCGGGGACCTCGGCCGGGACGCCGGTGGACGGCCGCGGGTCACCACGCACATCGAGGGCGACGAGAGCCGCTACGCCCCCGCCGCGCTCACGGCTCTCTACCGCGCGGCGCAGGAAGGCCTCACCAACGCCCGTCGGCACGCCGCGGCCACGACCGTGTCGGTCGAACTCACGCTCGGGGAGCGGGCGGCCCGCCTCGTGGTGGCCGACGACGGCCACGGTTTCACCCCGGGCGACGGCGACGGCGACGGTGACGGTCCGGCGCAGGGCCTGGGGCTGCTGGGCATGCGGGAGCGGGTACGGCTGGTCGACGGCCGGGTGGACATCGCCAGCCGCCCGGGCGCGGGCACGACCCTCACCGTCACCGTCCCGCGGGGAGACGGGCGATGACCGCCACCGTCACCGTCCCGCGCGGAGGCGGGCGATGACGGCCGCCGACCCTTGCGGAGGGCGCTCATGACCGTCCGGGTCCTGGTCGTGGACGACCAGCAGCTCGTGCGCGAGGGCATCGCCGCCCTGCTCGGACTACGCGACGGCATCACCGTCGTAGGCACAGCGGCGGACGGCCACGAGGCGGTGGAGAAGGTCCTCGCGCTGCGCCCGGACGTGGTCCTGATGGACGTACGTATGCCGCGCATGGACGGTGTGGAGGCCGTCGCCGTCCTGCGGACGCGCGCCCCGGAGTGCCGGGCGGTGATGCTGACGACGTTCGACGACGAGGATCTGGTGACCGAGGCCCTGCGTGCCGGGGCGAGCGGCTACCTGCTGAAGGACCTGCCGGCGGCGCGGCTCGCGGAGGCGGTCCGCCTCGCACACGCCGGAGTCGCCCAGCTCGACGCCCAGGTTGCGGCCCGCCTGGCGGCCCGACTGCCCCGCCCCGCAGCGCCGGAGCCCGACACGGCGGCCCGGAACAAGTCGATCAGTCCGCGGAACGGTCACGGAGCGCCCGGCACCCCGCACCTCCCGGCGGAGCCGGCACCGGCCCCGGGGACACCGCCCCTCACCCCGCGCGAGCTGGAGATCCTGCGTCTGGTCGCCCGCGGCCACACCAACCGTGAGATCGCCGCCCGGCTGTACCTGAGCGAGGGCACCGTCAAGAACCACCTCTCCCGCATCCTCACGCGTCTCGGGCTGCGCGACCGCACCCAGGCCGCGATCCACGCCCACGACACCGGACTGCTCTGACCGGTAGCGCCCGTTCCGCGCCGCGCGCACCCTCTCAGGCGGGCCCGTGGCCGAATTCCACTCCACCGTGACGCGGAAAACAGAACGGTCACATGACCGGAAATCAGTGTCGGCTACCTAGCGGTAACAAGTCCTGGCATGCCACATTCCTGCCTGCCACCGGCCGGCGGCCCCCCACCCTCACCCGCGTGCCAACACGCTCGGGGGCACTTTCCCGTTGTCCGGGAAGCGCCCCCGACCTGGCCGAACGATGGAGTTCGCCGTGTCCGGAACCGCCCCCACCCGTCGCGCCGGTGCGCGCATCCGCAGACGTCTGCTCACCGCCCTGACCAGCGTGGCCGTACTCGGCGCCGGTCTGGTCGCGGCCGAGCCCGCCGCGGCGAGCCCGTCGAACGGGCCCACCGCGATCGTCTCCCTCGGTGACAGCTACATCTCCGGCGAGGCCGGCCGCTGGCGCGGCAACAGCCTGACCAACAGCGGCGGCCGCGACGGCACCGACCGCGCCTGGACCGGCAGCGCCTACGACCCCGCGCTCGTCTACGGGGCCACGGCGGCCAACGGCTGCCACCGCTCCGACTCCGCCGAGGTCAGCAGCGCCACCGGCACCGGCGTCCAGGCCCTCGTCAACCTCGCCTGCTCCGGCGCCACCACGGCCAACGTCTTCCGCTCCGCCTCGGGCGGCCAGTCCTACAAGGGCGAGACCCCGCAGGCCGACCGCCTCGCCTCCGTCGCCGCCGCCTACGACGTCAAGGCCGTCGCCCTCTCCGTCGGCGGCAACGACCTCGGCTTCGCCGCCATCATCGAGAAGTGCGCCAAGGACTACATCGTCTGGTACTCGTACTGCCACGACGACCAGCAGCCCGTCGTGGACGCGAAGATGAACACGGTGATGAACGACGTCGCCAGGAGCATCGACGAGGTCCGCGCGGTGATGAGCGCGGCGGGCTACGGCGCCGGCTCGTACCGGATCATCCTCCAGTCCTACCCGTCGCCCATCCCGCGCGGCGGCGAGAACCGCTACGCCGAGAGCGGCTGGTCCCGCGTCAACACCGGCGGCTGCCCCTTCTGGAACAAGGACTCCGACTGGGCCCGTGACTCCCTCGTCCCGCAGATCGCCAACCGGCTGCGCCAGGTCGCCACGGCCAAGGGCGTCGAGTTCCTCGACCTGCGCGACATGCTCCAGGGGCGCGAGGTGTGCGCCACGGCGAGCAAGCTGGTCAGCTCTACGCAGCCGACGTCGGCCACCACCAGCGAGTGGGCCCGCTGGATCGACAGCACCGGAACCCAGGGCCCCGTGCAGGAGTCGATGCACCCCAACTACTACGGCCAGCTCGGCCAGGGCCGCTGCCTCGCCCTCGTCTACACGGCTGCCCCGGGCGGCCACCACACCTGCCGCAACACCCCGGGCACGGGAACGACCGGCATGTACGTGATGGCACTGCCCTGACCGGCCGTTCCCACGCCTCGTGCGATGACGGGGATCAGTCCCGCACCTCCACCCCGGTGGCCGTGAACAGAGCCCCGTTCGCGACGCGCTGCGTGGCCACCGACCGGCCGCGCAGCGCCTCCGGGACCCGGCCCTCCATGCCCGGCGGCGGATACAGCCGGTGGGGCAGCAGATCCGGCTACGCGCCGGAGAGGAAGTGGACGTCCACCCCTTCGAGCCGCGTCCGGTACGTCCCCGTGGTCAGCCGCAGATTCACCCTCTGCGGCTCCCGCGGCCACACCTTCGGCTCCGGCACCAGCGGGACCGTGTCCGTGGCGCGGTAGTGCAGCTCCTCCAGGCCGAAGCGCTCCCGCAGCGCGTCGAGTCGGGCGTGCGCGGGCGTCACCGGCGACACCCGGTGGCCCCGCGCCGCGTACTCGCGGCACAGGTTCCACACCAGCGGGGACAACCCGCCGTGCGTCAGCCGGTTGTCGGACCCACCGCCTTCGAACGAGAAGGCGATGATGTGCGTCCCAGGTATTCCCCTCACCCGACCGCCGGCACGGCGCGGGCCACGGCCGCGCGCAGTCCGGGCAGATCGATGAACTCGGTGTGCGTACCGGCACTCGCGCAGGAGAAGGCACCGGAGACCGACCCGGCCACCACACAGTCCTGGAGCGCCTGCCCCTCCATCAGTGCGTGCAGGAAGGCGGTGACGAACGCGTCCCCCGCGCCGTTGCTGTCCACCACCGGGCGCTCCGGGCGCACCGCCGGGAAGTGCCGCGCCTTCTCCTCGCCGCGCACCAGCAGATGACAGCCCGCCGCGCCGTCGGTCGCCACCACGAACCGGGCCCGGCCCTCGTCGACGACGCGGTGCAGGACCTCCTCCAGCCGGTCGTGGACCGCGGCCGCGCTGAGGAAGACGTAGTCGGAGTTCAGGGCGTAGGTGAGGTGGTGCGGGTTGGTCCCGTCCCAGTCGTGCAGATCGGTGGAGCTGGTGATGCCCAGCCGGTGGATGTCCTCGTACATGTCCCGGTTCACACCGGTGATCGACAGATGGACGTGGCGCGCCCGCTCCAGGTGCGGCAGATGGAACGCGCGGGGCAGCCGCAGGTCGGCCGGGTGCCGGGAGTCGTAGAAGGAGAACCGCCGGCCCTGCGCGTCGACCAGGTTGATGCCGCGCGGGGTGCCGTGCGGGGAGACCAGGTGACTGAAGTCCAGGCCCCGCTCGGCGTACGCGGCGAGCACGGCGTGGCCCTGCGCGTCGTCGCCGAGGTAGTCGATGAACTTGGTCGCCAGGCCCAGGTGGTGGAAGCCGAGCGCCACCCCGTTGCCGGTGTGCGCCACGTAGTCGTACACCGGCGGCACGTGCAGTGAGTCGCCCGGCGGGACGCGCAGTTCGTCGACGCGGACGACGGTGTCCACTCCGGCGCCGCCGACCACCAGGACGTCGTAGGGAGTCGAGCTCATGTGGGTGTTCCTTCCGTTACTGTACCTTTTGGGCCACCGCCCTGCCCGCAGCTCCCGGAGCCCGCCCCGTTCAGGTGACGGCCAACTTCCGTCCGCTGAAAGGCCATTGTCCGGCGGTCGGAAGGGCCCTGGGGAAGCCGCCCGGCGTAGCGGAACCGGCTTCGTACGGCAGTCTCCGGGCCGGTGCGCAGGACCAGGCCGCCCGACTCAGAGGAACGTGGCCAGTCCGTCGAGCAGCCGGTCGACGTCGTCGTCCGTGATGTAGGGCGCCAGACCCACCCGCAGGGCCGGGTCCGGCAGCTTCAGCGCGGTGAACGGCTCGTACGCATAGAACGATCCGGCCGGTGCCACCACACCGCGCGCCGCCAGATGCGACTGCGCCTCCCGTGCGTCACGGCCTTCCAGGTCCATCAGCAGCGTGGGGGTGCGCTGGCGTGCCTTCGAGTACAGGGTGACGGCGTCGCCCAGCGCCCGGAGCCCCTCCTCCAGCCGGGTCCGCAACGCCAGTTCGTGCTCGTGCAGCGAGTCGAAGGACCGGCCGAGCCGCTCCCTGCGCGTGGTCCCCTCACCCGGATCCATCTCGGCGAGGAAGTCGACGGCGGCCGTCGCGCCCGCCAGCGTCTCGTACGGCAGCGTGCCGAACTCGAAGCGTTCCGGCACCGCGTCCGACGACGGCACCAGCTTGTCGGGGCGCAGCGTCCCGAGGAACTCGGGGTCCGCCGCGAGCACTCCGCAGTGCGGCCCCAGGAACTTGTACGGCGAGCAGACGAACAGGTCGGCGCCGAGGGCGGACACGTCCACCGGACGGTGCGCGGCGTAGTGCACCCCGTCCACGTACACATACGCGCCGACCGCGTGTGCCCGGTCGGCGATCCGGCGCACGGGCGGCACGGTACCCAGCACGTTGGACGCCGCGGTGACCGCGACCAGCCGGGTGCGCGCGGACAGGGCCCGCTCGTAGGAGTCGAGGTCCAGCTCCATGGTCGTGGCGTCGATCTCGATCCAGCGGACCGTCACGCCCGTGCGCTCGGCCGCCTGCACCCAGGGGCGGACGTTGGCGTCGTGGTCGAGCCGGCTGAGCACGATCTCGTCGCCCGCGGTCCAGCCCTTGGCCAGATGGCGGGAGAAGTCGTAGGTGAGCTGGGTGGCGCTGCGGCCGTGCACGATGCCGTCGGCCGGTACGCCGAGCAGATCGGCGAAGGCGGCACGGAATCCGGCGACGGCGTGCTCGGCGTTGAGCTCGGACGGGCTCACATCGCCCCGGTTGGACAGCGGACCGGTCAGTGTCGCGGCGATGGCGTCGGCGACCGGGCGCGGGGTCTGCGTGCCACCGGGTCCGTCGAAGAACGCGAGTCCGCCGGCGAGCGAGGGGAAGTGGGCCCGCAGGGCCGCGAGGTCGAGTGCCATGGTCCCGGCTTTCTGTCGGCGTACGGTCTACTCTGGCCTCCGCCGTACGACACGTAAAGCGAGGGATTCCGAAGAGGGAGTTCAGAGTCCATGATGCTGTCCGGGGCTGCTCGGTCCCGGAAGTCCCCCCAGGAAGCAGTCCACGAAGTCATCCGTGAAGCCGTCCATGAGGCCCGGGGCGGGTGGGCCGAGGACGGGGTGAGGCCGGGCCGGGTGGTGCGTGTGCGGGCCTGGTCCTGGTCCTGGGACGATGGCCGGGTGAGTGGGACACCGTCCTACGGCGGGGCCGAGCCCGTCCGCGCCGCCGAGGCCGCGCCGACGCCCAGGACGGCGGTGGCATGGCTGCCGCCCCCGGAGCTGTGGCCGGCGATCCAGGACATCCGGTGGGTGCACGACCCGCAGATCCGGCGGTGGCCCCCGCATGTGAACCTGCTGTTCGGGTTCGTACCGGAGGAGGCGTTCGGCGAGGCCGTATCGCTGCTGTCGGCAGGCGCGGCCGAGTGCGCGCCGTTCACGGCGCGGCTGGCCGGGGTGCGGTACTTCCGGCACCGGCACTACGCGACGGTGTGGCTCGACCCCGCGGCGGCCGACCCCGCCCCGTGGCAGCGCCTGCACCGGGAACTGGAGGCCCGGTTCCCGCTGTGCGGCCGTCGAGAGGGGAGCTTCACCCCGCATCTGTCCCTGGGCCGGACGCAGCATCCGAAACCCCTGGCCGCCGAGTGTGCCGCCCGGCTCGGCACGCTGTCGGCCGTGGTGGGGGAGCTGGTCGTGCTGTCCCGGCGTGCCGAGGGCCCGATGCGCCCGAGGGCGGTGATCACGCTCGGCACGGGTGAGGCGCGCTGGACACAGGAGGAGTGAGCCCGGCCCCGCGAAGCCTCCGCTCCGCCTTCGCCCCGGCGCCACCAGCCGGTTCGGCTCGACCGGCCGCTCGCCTCTCAGTCTCCCGCCCGACCCGCCCCCTCAGCCTCCCGCCACCACCGTCTCCCCGATGCGCGAGAGCGTCGTACACATGCCCGCCCGGTTGAGGGCGACGCGGCGCTCGGGGTTCGTCCCGGCGAACACCGTGCCGAGCAGCTCGGCGGCCCTTCCCCGCCACCCCTCGGTCCGCAGGTCCTGCCAGAACTCGGTGACCTTCGTCCCCGTGCCCTCGGCCTCGAACCGGTAGCCCCACCGGGCGATCGGCAGCCCGAAGACACCGACGTCGAAGGCGAATTCGGTGTCCTGCCGCGCGACGGCGACCCGGCCCACGGTGAACCAGACGAACGGGCCACGCCTGTTGAGCCCGACGAACCGCGAACCCGCCCGCGCCGGAGACCGCGGCATCCACACGGAACGGCACTCCGGGCTCCAGCGGCCCATGTTGCGCAGGTCCGACACCAGCCCGTAGACGACCGCCGGCGGCGCGTCGACCGTCGCGCTCTCCTCCAGCCTCCACTGCCGCTCCATGCCCGGTCCCCTCCCGTCGCGTGGGACACCCGCCCACGCCCTACTGGCGGGTACGGTATCGGGCCCGACCGGGGCCCGTCGCCCAGGACGGTCACCGACACCGCGCGACGGCCCGGCCTCCTCCCCGCGTCGCTCCCGGAGAAGGGGCCGGGCACGGTCGGCCGCGTGGCTCAGCCGGTGATCCTCACGGCGCCCGAGGCCGGCCGCCCCGAGCGTCCCGGTGACCTGCCCCGTCGAGCCGCCCGACTCCGTGATCCCGGGGGGCTCCGAACGAGTGGACTCGTCAGGACTCCCACCCTGGCCAGGGCCGCCATCGGCGACACGGATGGTGATGTTGCCGTCTGAAGCCCCCTGACCCCGAAGAGGCGCCAGACATGCGACGTACCCCCTCCCGCCGTCTGCTCGCCGCGGCCCTGCTCGTGGCGTCCATGCTCACCCCGCTCGCGGTGACCCCCGCCGCCGCCGTCCACCCCGCCCCCGGCGTCGACCGGTACCACGGCGACGACTGCCCGCCGGGCGGTCTGGGCCCCGAGCTGACCGCGCGGCTGGACAAGGCCATCGAGGACGTCCGCCGTCAGGCCGGCATCCCCGGCATCGTCGCCGGACTGTGGATGCCGGGCAAGGGAAGCTACGTCCGCGCGAGCGGCGTCGCCGACACCGTCACCCGCGCGCCGATGACCACCGACGTGTTCGTGCGCATCGGCAGCGAGACCAAGACCTTCACGGTGACCGCCCTGCTCAAGCTCGTCGACCAGGGCCGGATCGGACTCGACGACCCGATCTCGGACTACGTCGACCACGTGCCGAACGGCGAGAACATCACCCTGCGCCAACTCGCCGAGATGCGCAGCGGACTCTTCCCCTACACCGACGACCCCGACTTCCAGCACGACCTGCTGAGCGACCCGCAGCGCGAGTTCACCCCGCACGAGGTGCTCGCGTACGGGTTCAGGCACGACAACACCTTCGACCCAGGCACGCAGTTCCAGTACTCCAACACCAACCTCGTCCTGCTCGGCCTCGTGGTCGAGAAGGTCAGCGGCCGGAGCCTGGTGGACTTCATCGAGCAGCAAGTCCTGCGCCCGGCGCGGCTGCGCCACACGGTCTTCCCCGTCGACGCCGCCATCCCCGACCCCCACCCGCGTGGCTACACCGACCAGACCCTGACCGGCGAGGTCGCCGACGCCACGGACTGGAACCCGAGTTGGGCCTGGGCGGCCGGGGCCATGATCTCGGACCTGCACGACCTGCACCGCTGGGCGAGGATCGTCGCCACCGGCACCCTGCTGAGCCCGCAGACCCAGGCCGAACGGCTCAGGATGCTCCCGACGGGCCACCCCGGCACCAGCTACGGCCTCGGCATCTTCGACAGCGGCGGCTGGATCGGCCACAACGGCTCCATCCCCGGCTACGAGACGGTGACCGTCTACCTGCCCTCGCGCAAGGCGACCCTCGTGCTCATGCTCAACACCGACATCACCTACCAGGGCCAGGAGCCGTCCTCGCTGGTCGCCCGGGCGATCACCGAGATCGTGACGCCGGACAACGTCTACGACCGCCCGGCCCCGCTGCAGTAGACGCACCGCCCGCGCAGGACTCGGGCGGGCCGCGCTCCCAAGTCACCTTCCCCGCCGCCGCGTTCGGCGACAGCCGCATCCCGCGAGGCGCCCGTTGAGCCCTTCGACGATCCGCTGTTCCGAATCTCCTTCCACCCGCTGTTCGGTGAGCCGGTGAACCCCCGGCTCACCGACGCGGTCTCCAGTCCGGCATCCCGCGCGCCCGCTCCGGTCCGGCATCCGAGCCCGCCCGCATCGCTCCGGCATCCGAACCCGCCGTCACAGGTGTGGCATCCGACGTCGCACGGCACGGCGCCCGGTCCGGCGACCGCCGACTCACAGCCCCGGCACCACAGGGCGGCGCACGGTCAGGCGCTCCACCCCGTACGACAGCTCGTGCGCGTCGGGATCGGGCTTCGGGTGGTAACGGCCCGCACAGACCGACAGGTTGACGATGAGATAGGCGTGCCAGCCCGAGCCGACACCGCGCTGGTCGGCGAAGATCTGCCTGCCGTTCAGCAGCCACACCACACTGCGCCGCCCGAACGTCACGCTCAGACTGATCACGGCACCGGGACGGACCGCGCTGTTGCGGACGTAACTCCCGCTGCGACGGACGTGGTTGGTGAGCTCCAGCAGATCCGGGTTGTCAGGGTGGTACTCGAAGACGTCCACCTCGTTGCCCCCGTCCCGCCAGGTCCAGATCGCCGGCCAGGCACCCATCCCCACCGGCAGCCGCACCCTGGTCTCCAGCCGGTCGCCGGTGCGCACCATGAACCCCTCGGGGCTCTCCTCGGTGGTGAGCAGACCGGCGTCCCACAGCCCGTCCGGCCGACGGGTGGCACGGAAGGTGCCGGTACGGCTGTAGCTGGGATCCGGGGTGAGGTAATCCAGTTTGTTGTCGCCCGGGTTGGTGGGGCCTCCGTCCGGATAGGCCCATGAACGCCCCGCAACCCACTGGCGATCGGAGGTGAAATCTGCGACGAAGACGACATCGCTCACGAACGGGCTCCCTTGTGACACCTGCTCCGCCATCGCTGACCTGGTCATCCCCGAGGACACGCTGGTCATGCGGCCGCTCGGCGTGGCGTACCGTCTTTCACGCGAACGAGTGACAGGCCTGCCGTACGCGCGTCGCACGGACCCGAACACCCCCCGGCCGATGCGCCCGGCACCCCCGCATGACAGGGTGAACGCTCCGAACCGCAGGAGGGGATGACGGGTGGCCGCGCCCATACAGCTGACACGGATGCACCGTGTTCTCATCGGTGTGGTGGTCTTCGGTGCCGTGATCATCGCCGCC
>NZ_JBIALD010000035.1:0-76392 GCF_042873115.1 Streptomyces sp. NPDC005017
CCCCGCCCCCCCCGCGCCCCCCCCCGCCCCCCCTACCCCGGCCCGGGGGGGCCCGGGGGGGCGGGGGGGGGCGGCGGGGCGGGGGCCCCGGGGGGGGGGGGGGGGGGGTGGGGCCCGCCCCGCCACCAGAAGGGGTGAACGGTCGTAACTTTCGCGGGCGGGTGGCGTTCCGTCGCGCTAAGAGATCATTTGCCTACGGATCGTCACCATGCCGCCCGGACCGGTCAACTCTTGGGGTACGCCCAGGGGTTGGGCCGGCAGCTCACACCGTCGTGGTCCAGGAACTTGGTCTGCTGCTGCATGACGGGCGCGAGGTCGCCGTCCTTGTCGCAGGTCACGTGGTGGAACCCGAGACGGTGGCCGACCTCGTGGTTGATCAGCATCTGCCGGTAGGCGTGGATCTCGTCGCCGTACGTCTTCGAACCCTGCGCCCAGCGGTAGGCGTTGATCATCACGCGCTCGGTGGAGGCGGAGTCGCAGGAGACGTTGTCCTCGGTCGTGTCCAGGCCGGACTTGGCGCACCAGTCCGCGGTGGTGCCGGGACTAGCCAGGGTGATCACGAAGTCGGGCTCGCCGGAGTGGATGCGCTCGAAGGTACGGCCGCCGCCGTGCGCCCAACTGCGTTCGTCGTTCAGCGTCTTGTACACGGCCTGGGCGAACAGCTCGCCGTCCAGCCCGAGTCCCTGCTCGACGTCCACGCGGTAGGTGAACTTCTGCCCCTTGCCGGGCGCCTTGTCGATGCCGGGGATGGCGTCGAACTTCCCCGAACCGTCGAGCCCCGGTGCCAGCGCGTACTTCTCGCCCATCTTCTGCTCGTACGTCAGCGGCACGATCGGCGGTGTGCTGGGCGTCGGGCGTCCTTCGCCGCGCGAGGCGGCGTCGTGCACGCCCCGGCCCGTGCCGGGGGCCGACTGGGCGCCCACGCTGGTGTCCTCGCCCCGGTCGGTGACCTGGCCGGTCACGACCACGGCCAGCACGGTGGTCACCGCGGCCGCCGCGATCCCGGTGAACGCCTTCCCCTTGCCGCCCTTGCGGACCGGCTGCCCGCCGTGGTCCGTCCCGGCGGGGGGCCGTGCGTCCCACTGGGTGACGGAGGCGTACGGGTCCTCACCGGCGGAGGCCCCGCGGCCTCCCGGGACGTCCCCGCCCTCGTCGAACGCGGAGACGTAGTCCTGCCGCGGCCCGCCGGGCGGCGCCTGCCGCTGCCGGGGCAGCGCGGTACCGGTCGTGCCCTCCGCCTGGCCCCTCAACTCCCCCCAGCCACCGCCGGATTCCCGCTGCTCGGGATGCCCGCCACGCACCCGGGGCATACCGTGCGCGGGCGTGCCGTCGAAGCGGGGCATGCCATGGGCGGGCGTGCCGTCGGGGAACCGCGGTACGCCACGCGCAGGAGTGCCGTCAGGAAGACGCGGCACCCCCTGCGCGGGAGTGCCGTGGGGAGAGTGCGGGACCCCATGGGCGGCGGTGCCGTCGGGGAACCGTGGTACGCCACGCGCGGGCGTCCCGTCGGGGAACCGCGCGACGCCGTGAGCGGGCGTGCCGTCGGGAAAGCGCGGCACGCCGTGCGCGGGCGTGCCGTCCGGGAAGCGCGGGACCCCATGAGTCGGCGTGCCGTCGGCGTACCGAGGCACCCCTCGCGCGGGCGTCCCGTCGAAGCGGGGCGCTCCCTGCGCGGGCCCGTACCCCTGACCGTGGCCCTGTCCCTGACCTTGCCCCTGTCCCCCGAGGCCGGGCGTGGCACCCGGCGGCCGGCCGGCCGACCGCCAGGCCCGTACCTGCTCGGGCGACGGCGTCCCGGGAACACGCGGGTCCCCCGAGGCCGGCCGTGGATCACCCGCGGCGCGCGACGCTTCGGCGGACGGCGCCCCTTGGGGCGTGCCCGAGTCCTCCGCGGAGCGCGAGCCCCCCAGGATCCGCCGGGCTCCGGCGCCCTTCGGCGCGGGTCCCCGGCGGCTGTGGCGTCCCACCCGCGCCTCAGCTCCTCTTGTTCTCGGTCGTACTCGCCGTCGTACCCGGCGCACCGGGCGTACCCGTTGTACCGGACGAGCCCGGAGGTCCGGGCGTACCCGTTGTACCGGACGGACGCACGGGCCCGCCCTCCCCCGTCGCGTCACCCGGGTCGGCGTCGAGCCCGGCACCGGTGCGCCCGCAGGTGTCCGCCAGCAGTTCGCGGAAGGCGGTGGACACCGTCTCGGGGTACTCCATCATCGCCACATGCCCGGCGTCCGGAAGCGTCAGCAGACGCGAGTCGCGGAAGGAACGGGCGGCCTTTTGGGCCATCCGGTAGCCGACGAGCTGGTCGCGCCCGCCGTAGACCAGCAGGGTCGGGGCGAGGACGCGTTCCGCCTGACGCCACAGTCCGTGCTGGCCACCGAGGGTGTACGCGTCGACGATCCCGCGCGCGGAGCGTGCCATCGCGTCCCAGAAGTACGGCAGCCGGAGCCGCCGTTCCATCTCCTCGACCGCGTACCGCAGCCCGTCCGGTGTCACCCGTCCGGGGTCTCCGTAACAGAGCCCGAGGACTCCGCGGACCCGTTGTTCCGCCGTCCACTCCTTGGTGAGCCGGGTGAACAGGCCCGCCACTCCGGGCAGCGCCAGCAGCGCGGTCGGCACCGCGCTGCGCTGGACGCGGAGCTCGGGCAGCGCGGGCGAGACCAGGGTGAGCGTGCGCACCAGGTCGGGCCGTACGGCGGCGACGCGGGTGGAGACCGCGCCGCCGAGGGAGTTGCCGAAGAGGTGTACGGGTCCGCGCCCGCAGGCGTCGAGGTAGCGGATGACCGCGCGGGCGTGCCCGGTGACGGAGTAGTCGCCGTCGTCCGGCGGCGGGGAGTCGCCGAAGCCCGGCAGATCGAGCGCCTCGCAGTCGACCACACCTTCCAGCAGCTCCATCAGCGCCGACCAGTTCTGCGAGGAACCGCCGAGGCCGTGGACGTACAAGGCGGGTTCGAGGCCCTCGCGCGCGGGCGGACGCGACCGGATGGTCAGCGTGATGCCCGGGAACCCGACCGTCCTGAGCCGCTCGCCGTCCGCGACCCGGACGGGCGCCGTCTTCGGGAGCACGCTGGCGGTCGGCACGGGAGGCAGCTCGGTCGAAGACATGCGGCAATGTTACGAGACGATCACGCACTGACTCATGTGTTCGCCTGTGGTGGCCGTCACAGCACCCGCACGCACGCGGTGACGCCCCGGACGCGCATCGCATAGCGTCCGGATCGCAGGTCTCCTAGGCTCTTAAAGAGGGCACCCGCGTGTGACCCCTGCCTTTTCCCGGGGCCGTTCGTAGGCGTGCGCAGGAAGGGAGCCCATCATGACCGTCGATCCCACCGACCCCGACACGTTCGAGGTGGAGGAGACACGGGAGAGCGAGGAGTTCGACGTCGAGGCGCCCGAGGCCGACACGGCCGAGCAGAACGCCGACGTCGCTCCGGAGCACGACGAGAGGATGACCGGCGCCGACCGGGATCGGGCCGACGAGGCCGACCTCATCGAACAGACCCGGATCGTCTCGCTCGACGAGGACGACTACCGCTGACGCCCGGTTGACACCGAGGCCTGACCAGGTAAAGAGGCGACATTCTGCCCTCTACGCACCGGTTCGAAACCGTCTGCACGGCTTTCGCCGCCGTCCGGTACGTGAAATTCTGCGTTCGCACCGCGCACACCACGGTTACCCAAAAGTACGATGGCCGCGCGGCGCTCACCGCATGTGGACGAACTTGGGAGGCGGCGTGACAGCCATCGAGCAGACAGAGGCGGCACGCCCGAGGGGCACGCGCCTGCCGCGCCGTGCCCGACGGAACCAACTGCTGGGCGCCGCCCAGGAAGTCTTCGTGGCGCAGGGCTACCACGCCGCCGCGATGGACGACATCGCCGAGCGCGCCGGGGTCAGCAAGCCGGTGCTCTACCAGCACTTCCCGGGCAAGCTCGACCTCTATCTCGCCCTGCTGGACCAGCACTGCGAGTCCCTGATCCAGGCCGTGCAGCGCGCCCTCGCGTCGACGACCGACAACAAGCAGCGCGTACGGGCGACCATGGACGCCTACTTCGCCTATGTCGAGGACGACGGCGGCGCCTTCCGCCTGGTCTTCGAGTCGGACCTGACGAACGAGCCCGCGGTGCGCGAGCGTGTCGACAAGGTCACCAACGACTGCGCCGAGGCGATCTGCGACGTCATCGCCGAGGACACCGGGCTGTCGCGGGACGAGTCCATGCTGCTGGCCTCGGGCCTCGGGGGCCTGGCCCAGGTGGTCGCGCGTTCCTGGCTGCACAGCGACCGCAGTGTCCCGCGCGACGAGGCGGTCCAGCTGCTGACCTCGCTGGCCTGGCGCGGTATCGCGGGCTTCCCGCTGCACGGCACCGACCAGCACTGAGGGGCCGTACGGCACCGGGCGGTTCCGCCGAGGGGACGTCGGGCACCCCGGGCGCGGACGGCCGTACGGCGCCCGGCCGGGCCCGCGCGCCGTCCCGGGCAGCCGTGCACCAGGAAGACACGGAGAACAGCCGCCGGGATCTGTTCCCGGCGGCTGTTCGCTCCTGGCGTGGCCGCGCGGACCGTGTCCGTCCCCTCACCGGGCTAATGTGTGCTGGGTACGGCGCGGATGGCCGCGCACTTCACTGACCGTTCGGAGGGACATAGCCGTGGAGGTCAAGATCGGCGTGCAGCACGCGCCGCGCGAGATCGTTCTGGAGAGCGGTCAGACGGCCGAGGAGGTCGAGGCCATCGTGGCCGACGCGCTGTCCGGGAAGTCGCAGCTGCTGAGCCTCGTGGACGAGCACGGCCGCAAGGTTCTGGTGCCGGCAGACCGTCTCGCCTACGTCGAGCTCGGCGAGGCGGCCCCGCGCAAGGTGGGCTTCGGCGCGCTCTAGGAGCACACGCCGCAAGGCGTACGACGCCACGAGGGGCCCGGTGACTTCGGTCGCCGGGCCCCTCGTCGTGCACCCCGGACGTTCCGCGGGACGTTCCCCCGGCGATGCCCGGACAGCCCGCCCCGCGCCGTGTCCGCAGGTCGGGACGCCCTCACCCGGTGATCCCCGAACGGCCCACGCCCCGCCTTCCCCAACGGCTCACATCCTGCACACAGGGGAGGATTGGATTCCGCAGGTCACGGGTATGACGCACGACGACCGCAGGCACCAGGTCGGCCGCGTGGGAGGGACTCTTCATGATCTTGGAAGCGCTCGGTTCCGCACTGCTCGGTCTCGCCTTGGCGTGGGCCGCGTCGAACCGGCTGTCCCACCGTCTGCCGGCCCGGCCCCTGGTCTACTCGACCGGCGTGGCCGGTGCCCTGTTCGGTGACTTCATCACGCACACCGCGCTGGACGCGGCCGCGGTCCCCCTGAGCCTGCTCGGCGCCCTGATCGTCTCGACGGCCTCGCTGTCCCTGCTGCTGCGCCCCGACGGACGACTCCGCCGACGATCAGTGACGGTCTGACGGACCGGGCGGAAGCGGGTACAGCCACAGCTGGGTACACCGAAGGGCGCGGAAGACCGCGCCCTTCGTCATGTCCCGGCGGCGGAAGCCGTCAGGCGGCCAGTCCCAGCGCGGCCATGCGCTTGGTGTGGGCCTCGGTGATCCGCGAGAACATCCGCCCGACCTCCGCGAGGTCGAACCCGTCGGCCACCCCGCCCACCAGCATCGTGGACAGCGCGTCCCGCTCGGCGACCACGCGCTGCGACTGCGACAGCGCCTCGCCCATCAGCCGCCGCGCCCACAGTGCCAGCCGCCCGCCCACGCGCGGGTCGGCGTCGATGGCCGCGCGCACCCGCTCGACGGCGAAGCCTGCGTGCCCCGTGTCGTCGAGCACGGCCAGCACCAGCGAGCGCGTGTCCGAGTCGAGCCGGGCGGCGACCTCCCGGTAGAAGTCACTGGCGATCGAGTCGCCGACGTAGGCCTTGACCAGGCCCTCCAGCCAGTCCGACGGGGCCGTCTGCCTGTGGAAGCCGTCCAGGGCGGCGACGAAGGGCTGCATGGCGTCCGTCGGCTCCTCGCCGATCTCCGTCAGCCGGTCCCGCAGCCGCTCGAAGTGGTGGAACTCCGCCGAGGCCATCTTCGCCAGCTCCGCCTTGTCCGCCAGCGTCGGCGCGAGCTTGGCGTCCTCCGCCAGCCGCTCGAACGCCGCGAGCTCGCCGTACGCGAGCGCGCCGAGCAGGTCCACGACGGCGGCGCGGTACTGCGGGTCGGCGGAGGCCTGTGCCCAGTCCTGGGCGGCGACACCGGTGGGCTCGGCGGCGGTTTCGGGGGCGTTCTCAGGCTTGTCAGAGCTCGTCATGAAGCGCACAATAGCCCGCTCTCCGCATGAGGGAAGTCCCTGGTCAGTCATAGTGGCCAGGACACCCGGCCGGACCGTGCCCGCAAGTGTGACGACGACAACGTGACCGAATCGGCCATCGCGTGTGCGCCAATCCGGGGTATGGTGGTAATGCGCCTGCTGGTACGAAGGCACGTCCGAACGCGTCGGAAGTGCCGTATCCCGACAGGCCGCACGTATGAGGATGCCCGGTCGGTGGCCCGATCGGCTCCGACCCGACAGCCCTCCCTGACCGTACGGCACTCTGCGTACGACGATCGGAGGGGGACACCCTCAGCGGTTCGAGCGCTAGAGCGTCGGAATGGTCCCGTGCCCCACGGCCGCCCCGTGTGGCGACCGACGTCCCCGGCACGGTCGGACACGACCCCGCGCTCGCCTCGCACCGCGCACACAGAAGAGGCAGCACCCTGACTACGACGTTCCGAGAGCTCGGAATCCTTCCCGAGACCGCCGAGGCCCTGGAGGCCGTCGGCATCGTCAACCCCTTCCCCATCCAGGAGATGACGCTCCCCGTCGCCCTCTCCGGCACGGACATCATCGGCCAGGCCAAGACCGGCACCGGCAAGACGCTGGGCTTCGGCCTCCCGCTCGTGGAGCGCGTCACCGTCCCCGCCGACGTCGAGGCCGGCCGCGCCCGCCCCGAGGACCTGACCGACGCCCCGCAGGCGCTCGTCGTCGTCCCCACGCGCGAGCTGTGCCAGCAGGTCACGAACGACCTGCTGACCGCGGGCAAGGTGCGCAATGTGCGCGTCACCGCGATCTACGGCGGCCGGGCCTACGAGCCCCAGGTCGAGGCCCTGAAGAAGGGCGTCGACGTCGTCGTCGGCACCCCCGGCCGACTGCTCGACCTCGCGGGCCAGAGGAAGCTGGACCTGAGCCGTGTGAAGTCCCTCGTCCTCGACGAGGCCGACGAGATGCTCGACCTGGGCTTCCTGCCCGACGTCGAGAAGATCATCGCGATGCTCCCGGCCAAGCGCCAGACCATGCTGTTCTCGGCGACCATGCCGGGCGCGGTCATCGGACTGGCCCGCCGCTACATGTCGCAGCCCACGCACATCCGCGCCACCGACCCGGGCGACGAGGGCATCACGCACGCGAACATCAAGCAGTTCGTGTACCGCGCGCACTCCCTCGACAAGCCGGAGATGGTCGCCCGCATACTGCAGGCCGAGGGCCGCGCGCTGGCGATGATCTTCTGCCGGACCAAGCGCACCGCCGCCGACATCGCCGAGCAGCTCCAGCGCCGCGGCTTCGCCTCCGGCGCGGTCCACGGCGACCTCGGCCAGGGCGCCCGCGAGCAGGCGCTGCGCGCCTTCCGCAACGGCAAGGTCGACGTCCTCGTCTGCACCGACGTCGCCGCGCGCGGCATCGACGTCGAGAACGTCACCCATGTCATCAACTACCAGTCCCCCGAGGACGAGAAGACGTACCTGCACCGCGTCGGCCGCACCGGCCGCGCGGGCGCGTCGGGTACGGCGATCACGTTCGTCGACTGGGACGACATCCCGCGCTGGCAGCTGATCAACAAGGCGCTGGAGCTGGACTTCAACGACCCGGTGGAGACGTACTCCTCGTCCCCGCACCTCTTCGAGGACCTCGGCATCCCGGCGGGCACCAAGGGTGTCCTGCCGCGTTCGGAGCGCACGCGCGCCGGGCTGGACGCGGAGGTGCTGGAGGACCTGGGCGAGCCCGGCGGCCGCGGTCCGCGCGGTCGTGGTGGCCGTGGCGGCCGGGACGAGTCCCGCTCCGACGACCGTGAGCGTTCGGCGCGTACGCCGCGCAACCGCCGTCGTACCCGCGGCGGGGCCAGGGTGGAGGGCGAGGCCGCGGCCGGTACGCCGGTCGCCGAGACGGCCGAGTCCGCCGCCGAGGGCGTGACCGCGCGCACCCCGCGCCGTCGTCGCCGTACCCGTGGCGGTGCCGCCGCTCCGTCGGTGGCCGCGGCCGCCGCCGCTCCGGTCGAGGCGGAGTCCGCCGTGGCCGCCGCGGAGGGTCCGGCCGTGCTGGACGCGCCGGAAGCCGAGGCCGGCAGGCCGCGCCGCCGCCGTACGCGCCGGTCGGCCGAGGCGACCACGGTCGTTCCCGAGGCCGAGGCCGCCGTGGCGACCCCTGTCGTGGAGGCCCCTGCCGTCGCGACACCGGTCGAGGTGACCGAGCCGGAGGCGCCCGTCACCAGGGCGCGCCGCACCCGCAGGACCGCGGCCGCCGCACCCGCCGAGACGGCGGTGGACACGGCCGAGGCGACCGAGGCCAAGCCGAGGGTCCGCCGCACCCGCAAGGCCGTTGAGCCGGAGGCGCCCGCCGCCGGGATCCCGGCCCAGGCCACGCAGGAGCCGGACGCGCCCGCCGCCAAGCCGCGCCGCACCCGCAAGACCGCCGCCACCGCACCCGCCGAGACGGTGGCGGACACGGTGGAGGCCGTCGAGGCGAAGCCGCGCCGCACCCGCAAGACGGCCGCCACGGCGACCGACACGGACGCCGTCGAGGCCAAGCCGAAGCGGACCCGCAAGACCGCCGCCACCGCGACCGAGGCCGTCGACACGGTCGAGGGCGTGGAGGCCAAGCCGCGCCGCACCCGCAAGACCGCCGCCACCAAGCCGGCCGCGGACACGGAGACGGCGGCCACGGCCGACGCGGTGGAGGCCGTCGAGGCCAAGCCGCGCCGCACCCGCAAGACGGCCGCCACCACGGCTGCCACCGCGGCCGTCGACACCGCGGAGGCCGTCGAGGCCAAGCCCCGGCGCACCCGCAAGACGGCCGCCACGGCTACCGACGCCGCCATCGACGCGGACACCGCCGAGGCCAAGCCGAAGCGCACCCGCAAGACCGCCGCCACCGCGGCGGTCGAGACGGCCGAGGGCACCGAGGCCAAGCCGAGGGTCCGCCGCACCCGCAAGGCCGCCGAGCCGGAGGCGCCCGCCGCCGGGATCCCGGCCCAGGCCACGCAGGAGCCGGACGCGCCCGCCGCCAAGCCGCGCCGCACCCGCAAGACCGCCGCCGCCAAGCCGGCCGCGGACACGGAGACGGCGGCCACGGAGACGGTCGAGGCCGCTCCGCGGGCGCGCCGCACCCGCAAGGCGGCCGAGCCCGCCGAGGGCTGATCGACAGCCGGCAGAACGCCCGACGGGCCGGTCCCCGCACACGCGGGGACCGGCCCGTCGGCATATGCGCCGACGACGGCGACTACCCTCACCCCGTGAGCAACCCCCCGACGCTGAACCCTCCCCCCGGTGCCCGCGCCTACCGTCTCCGCACGGCCCGCGGCGACTTCGCAGTGGTCGACCACGACGCGGCCCCCGGTGTCGCCCCGAAGGGTGTCGTGCTGCTGCTGCCCGGCTTCACGGGCAGCAAGGAGGACTTCCACCTGCTGCACGAGCCGCTCGCGGCCTGCGGTTACCGCACGGTCGCGGTGGACGGCCGGGGACAGTTCGAGTCCGGCGGCCCCGACGACGAGTCGGCCTACGCCCAGCGGGAGCTGGCCCTGGACGTGCTCGCACAGGCGGCCGCGCTGGACGGCGGTGATCCCCTGCATCTGCTCGGGCACTCCCTCGGCGGCCAGATCGCCCGCGCGGCCGTGCTGCTCGACCACTCCCCCTTCGCCTCGCTCACCCTGATGGCCTCGGGCCCGGCGCGGATCTCGCCCTCGCAGCAGGAACGCGTACGGCTGCTGCACGGCGCGCTCGCGGTGATGACGATGGCCGAGGTCTGGGAGGCGATCCAGGCGATGGGCGCGCCCGAGGACGTCGGCGACCCCGCCGTCGGAACCGGCTCCACGGACCATCTGCGCCGCCGCTGGCTCGGCCACACTCCCGCGCAACTGCTCGCCACGGGCAGGCAGTTGTGCACAGAGCCGGACCGCGTCGACGAACTCGCCGCTCTCCCGCTGCCGTTCCACGTCCTGTCCGGCGACGCCGACGACACCTGGCCGGTGCCGCTGCTGGACGAGATGGCCGTACGGCTCGCCGCGCGCCGCACGGTCGTCGTCGGCGCCGACCACTCCCCGAACGTGGACCGCCCCCTGCCGACGGCCGAGGCCCTGGCCGCCTTCTGGGACGGCGAGCGGTAAGCGATCCGGTGCCAGGGCCCTTCTGACGGCCCTCCGCCGGAAGGGCGCTAGTACAGCGTCCGCAGGTGCTCCCAGAAGCCGTCGCGCAGCGCGCGCCGCAGGTCGGCCTGGCCGCGCAGGGAGTACTGGAGCACGCCCTCCGCCTCCACCAGCAGATCCTGGTCGACCGAGCCGGGCAGATACGGGTGTCCGGGCAGCAGCTCGATCAGCGTGTCCCGGCCGCGCTCGGCCAGCCACTTCGCGGCGATCTGGGCGCCGACGAAGCGCACGTCCTCCCGGCTGGGCCGGCCCGCGGGCGCGGCGCCGGGGTCGTAGACCGGGGAGGTGCGGCGGCTGACGTACGGCTTGAAGAACTCGACGTCGAGCGTGCGCTGGCTGTCGACCTCCCACAGCAACGGCTCGGCCTGGTTGCGGCCGTCCGGTGCCTCGATGCCCCACAGGTGCACCCGGGCCCCGTAGCCCTGGGCCGCCTCGACGGCGGAGACCAGGTCCTCGTCGCCGCCGAGGAGGGCCGCGTCGCTGATGGCGCGGTGCCGGGCCAGGGACTCCAGGTCGGTCCTGATGAGGGAGTCGACGCCCTTCTGCTGGTTGTTGGCGTTGAGGTTGCCGAGGCGGACCTTGACGTCGGGCAGTTCGGCGATGGACTGCTGCTCGGCGGTGTGGATGCGCCGCCGGGCGCCGTCGTACCAGTAGACCCGCAGCAGTCTGCTGTCCGCGAAGACGTTCCGGGCGCGGTCGATGAGCGCCTCGATCAGCCCCTCGGCGTCGAGGTCGAAGGCCCGCCGGTCCTCGGTCCCGGCGATCAGCCGCCCCGCGGCCGCGTAGAGGTATCCCGCGTCGACGAAGATCGCGTGGGTCGAGGGGGTCTTCGCCACCTCGGCCAGCATGCGACGGAGGAGGTCGTTGGTGCTGTCGATGCGGGCTGCCAGGGCGGCGAGGTCGTCGTTCATCGCCTCCATTGTCCCGGTCGTCACGCTGCGAACACAACCGGCCCCGGTCGGTCCCGCGCGAACCCCTCACTCGCTAGTATTTAGTTGTTCGAAAAATTTCCTTAGCGTAGGGAATGTTCGTCACACGCATGCCGTTGACTCCCTGCGTACGCAGTAATTCTCCGCAGGAGGATGACCAGACGAAGGGAGAAGCCTTGCGCTTCGAAATCATGCGACTGGACGACGTCGACGGCACACCCGTGGACAGCACCGTCGTGGACGCCGCCTCCGTCAACAGGATCGTTCAGCAGGCCGCCGCCATCGGACAGCGCCTGTGGATCCGCCCGGCCGACACCACGGCCTTGTAACAGCGGATCACGACCGACAGCTCCGGAGCCCCGTACGGCGATCAGACCGTACGGGGCTCCGTTCGTGCGCGCGGCGGGTCAGCCGCCCTGGACGACCTGGGTGACGCCGTTGATGATCTGCTGCACGGCGATGGCGGAGAGCATCATGCCCGCGAGCCGGGTGACGAGCACGACGCCGCCGTCCTTGATCACCCGGATGATCAGCAGCGAGTAGCGCATCACCAGCCACAGCACGACGTGGATGGCGACGATCGCCGTCCACACCGACACCTGCGCGGCCACGCCGTCGGCCTTCTGCACGGCCAGGATCACGGACACGATCGCGCCGGGACCGGCCAGCAGCGGCATGCCGAGCGGCACGAGCGCGACGTTGACGTCCTTGGTCGCCTTCGGCTCGTCGGTCTTGCCGGTGAGCAGGTCGAGGGCGATCAGCAGGAGCAGCAGCCCGCCCGCGATCATCAGGGCGGGGACGGAGACATGGAGGTAGTCGAGGATCTGGTGGCCGAGGAGCCCGAAGACGGCGATCACCCCGCCCGCGACACAGACGGCCTGGAAGGCCATCCGCCTCTGCACCTTCGCGGGCCGGCCGGCGGTCAGACCGAGGAAGATCGGGGTGATCCCAGGGGGATCCATGATGACGAAAAGGGTCAAAAAGAGCGAGCCGAAGACAGCGACGTCGAACATGGGTGAAGGCAGACCTTGGTGAGGTGAAGCGGACGGGCGGGAGCGGGAGGCCGGCCCTCAGACTCCGCCGGCGCCCGGAACCGGGAACGCGCCCGCGGCCCGCCGGGTGATCTCCCCGTAGATCTCGGGGTCGGTGGTGAACTCGCCGAGCGCGACCGTCTTGCGGCTGCCGTGGTAGTCGCTGGAGCCGGTGACCAGCAGACCGAGGTCGCCGGCCAGCCCGCGCAGCCGGGCGCGGGTCTCCGGGTCGTGGTCCATGTGGTCGACCTCGATCCCGTCGAGCCCGGCCCCGGCCATCGCCGCGATGGCGGACTCGGGGACCGTGCGCCCGCGCTTGACGGCCGCCGGGTGCGCGAGGACGGTGACTCCGCCGGCCGCCTTGACCAGCCGGATCGCCTCGAACGGGTCGCTCTCGTGCTTCTCCACGTACGCCCGCCCGCCGTCGGCCAGCCACTGCCGGGTGAAGGCGTCGCTCACGGTGGGTACGACGTCCAGCTCGACCAGGGCGGTGGCGATGTGCGGCCGGCCGACCGAGCCGTCACCGGCGATCCGCGCGACCTGCTCCCAGGTCACCGGCACGCCCAGTTCGTTCAGCTTGGCGATCATGCCCTTGGCCCGCGGCACACGGTCGTCCCGCACCAGCTCCCGCTCGGCGAGCAGGGCGGGCTCCTCGGCGTCGAACAGGTAGGCCAGCATGTGCATGCCCACGCCGTCGATACGGCAGGACAGCTCGGCCCCGGTGACCAGCGTGAGCCCGGCGGGGAGCGCGGCGATCGCCTCGGCGTAGCCCCGGGTGGTGTCGTGGTCGGTCAGCCCGATGACGTCCAGCCCGGCGGCCCCGGCACGACGCACCAGCTCGGCGGGGGTGTCCGTACCGTCGGAAGCGGTGGAGTGGGTGTGCAGGTCGATACGCACGACACGAACTCCAAGCGCTCACGGGACGAAAGGGGGCCACCCAAGGATAACCGCCCCCGAGAGCGCCCATGTCACACCCGAACCGCCCGAGAGACCTTTACATCACAGGTGCCACCAGACCAGCGCAAGCACACCCGGACAACCTGACACCCGAAGGGGCGCGGGACCGTATCGATTTACGACTCCGCCGCACGGGCGCAAGTACACCCGGGCGACCCGACGCCCTACGCGGCAACGCCCCAAGGGGCGCGGGGCCGTATCGATCTGCGGCTCCGCCGCACGGGCGCGACAAGCCCACGACGGCCCGCACGCAGGCGACAACAGCACACCCCCACCCTCAGCGGGCGTCACGGCTCAAGCAAGCGCGGCGACAACGCCCCGCAGGGAACAAGCTCCACCTCGGCCCCCGCGTCCCGCAGATCCGCCAGCACCATGTCCTCGTACATCAGCAACCCGGACTGCTCGGGCCACACCACGGCCCAGACCCACATCCCGAGCGCCTCACCGGCGAAGACGGCCCGGTCGTCGGGCGTCCCGGCGACATGCCACAGCGGCGTCGGCCGCCCGCCGGCCAGGACCTTCGCCTGCGGCGGCTTCTCCACGTTCAGATGAGGGCCGGGATCGGGCCCGTCGATGCCGGCGTACCGCGCGCCGAGCCCCACGCCGAGCTCCTCGGCGACCAGGATCAGCTCGCCCATCCCGCCGAGCGGACCGGGTCCGGAACAGGCCACCGCCGTCGCACGACCACCACTGCGGTCGTCACCGGCACTCGCCACGCCCGTGAACAGCCAGCCGACCGGCAACGGCCACGGCATCCACACGGGCACCTTCGTGCGATGCACCACCACGCCGAGGCCCTCGACGCTCGGCGGGATCACGGGCTGCACCGGATGCACCGTGCCGTGGACGTCGCACTGCCAGGAATCGGCGAAGAGACCGGGAGCCCTGACCCGGCCACCGCACTTCGGGCAACTGGGTTCGCCCCTCATAGGGCTCCACGGTCCTACCCGGACACCCTCCCGTCAAGGACGATCACCCGTCCGGGGCCGACGATCACCTGGACTCGGTGGGCGGGGGTCCACCAACCGGCCCAACGCACCCGGACGCCCCGGCGCGCGTGACGGCGGTGAGATGGCTCACCCCAGCGGCACGGAGGCACGCGCCGGGTCGCGCAGATCGGTGCCGTGCTCGAGCCAGCGCTCCTGGAGGGCCTGCGCCCCGTGCACCCGCTTCCAGGCGGCCTCGTTCGGAGTCATCGGCAGCAGCGGCAGGAAGCGGACCGGGTCCAGCGGCTCGTCCAGCTCCAGGTCCTCCACCAGACCGCCCGGCTCGGCGACCAGTACGGAGGTGAAGGGCGCGCCGGGCCAGAGCGGCTCGCCGACGTCCAGCGAGGCGCCGGGCGCCACGATCAGGCCCTCGACCTGCGGGGAGGCGCCCAGCACCGCGAGCGGGCGGAGCACCTTGTCGGTGTCCGCGCGGCCCGCGCGCACGGTCAGGACCAGCTCGGCACGCGGCCCTTTGACCGGGTCGGCGACCATCGCCGTGGGGTCGGACATGGGCTGCGCGGACATCCCCAGGGTGACGTAACGGACGATGCCGTCCCCCGGGAAGCGGAGCACCTCGATGCGGTCGGTGCCGAGGAAGGTGACCGCCGCCCGGGCGTCCGGTTCGCCCAGCGCCATGCGCAACCTGGCCTCGACCAGAGGAAGAACATCAACCATGCGGCGAGCATAGAACTCGTCAGTACAAGGCAAAGCGGCGCCTTGACACTTCAGTCGGCTGATACTCTTGGCCGGTCGGGCAGCACGCAGAAGCGTCGCGGTTCGAGTCCCGACGCCGATGGATCTCCCTTACGAGGGACCGACCGGAGGAGGTGGGGCTGCGATGGACCGAAGTCGACCGTGCAGTACCACCCGCTCTTCCGGCCGCTGAAGTAGCTGTCTTCTCCCGGCTCAAGCCTTTCCGGCGCCGCTCCCGCGCGTTTCCCACGGAAGAGCACTTCGTTTCGTTCCGCCTGATCTGTCTGATCTGACCGGCAGCGAAGCCAGCCACCGCGACGGTGCGGTGCTCCCCGCTTTGTGGACGTGCCAAACATCTCCGCGCCAGGACGTCCCCATTCCGGGCAGTTCCACCCGTCGTCGGCCGCCTTGCGCTGCTCGTAGCGAAGGAGCCCGCCATGTCGATGATCCGCGACCTGCGTTCCGCTGTGCGTCCCGCCCGCCCGTCCCTGCGCAAGGACACCACCGGCTACGACACGACGCGCGACCCCGGTACGCCCTCGGCCGTCGTCGACTGCGCCGTCTACCGCGACGGCGCCCGGCTGGACTTCGGCAAGCCGCTGAGCCCGCACGAGGCGCTGCGTCAGGTGCGCCGGGACGGCGGGTTCGTCTGGATCGGTCTGCACGAGCCCACCGAGGCCGAATTCGCCGGTATCGCGAGCGAGTTCGGGCTGCACCCGCTGGCCGTCGAGGATGCCGTGCAGGCCCACCAGCGGCCCAAGCTGGAGCGCTACGACGACTCGCTGTTCACCGTCTTCAAGACCATCCACTACGTCGAGCACGACGAGCTGACGGCCACCAGCGAGATCGTCGAGGCCGGCGAGGTCATGTGCTTCACCGGCCGGGACTTCTTCATCACCGTCCGGCACGGCGGCCAGGGCTCGCTGCGCGCGCTGCGCCACCGCCTCCAGGACGAGCCGGAGCTGCTGGCCAAGGGCCCTTCGGCGGTGCTGCACGCCATCGCCGACCATGTCGTGGACGGCTACATCGCGGTCGCCGACGCGGTGCAGGACGACATCGACGAGGTCGAGACCGAGGTGTTCTCGCCGGGCCGCAAGGGCACCCCGCGCGGCACCGACGCCGGGCGGATCTACCAGCTCAAGCGCGAGGTGCTGGAGTTCAAGCGGGCCGTCTCCCCGCTGCTGCGGCCCATGCAGCTGCTGAGCGAGCGGCCGATGCGGCTGATCGACCCGGACATCCAGAAGTACTTCCGGGACGTCGCCGACCACCTCGCCCGGGTGCAGGAGCAGGTCATGGGCTTCGACGAGCTCCTGAACTCCATCCTCCAGGCCAACCTTGCGCAGGCGTCCGTCGCGCAGAACGAGGACATGCGCAAGATCACCTCGTGGGCGGCGATCATCGCCGTACCGACGATGGTGTGTGGTGTGTACGGGATGAACTTCGAGCACATGCCGGAACTGCGCTGGCGCTTCGGCTACCCGATGGTGCTCGGCATCACCGCGGTGATCTGCCTCGGCATCCACCGCACGCTGAAGCGCAACGGCTGGCTCTGACCGCGCCCCGATAGGGTGACCGCATGACTAGCGAGCTGCTCGACCGGGCCCTCGTCGAGGAGGCCACGAAGAAGTCCGGGCTCATCTGGGTGCGGGGCGACGGCGCCCCGGCCGCCCGCGCGCTCTGGCACGTGTGGCACGAGGGCGCGGCCTGCCTGGTCGGCGACGGCCCCGGGGAACAGCCGCTGCCGGGGCTGGCCGACGGCGGCACCGCCGAGGTCACCGTGCGCAGCAAGGACAAGGGCGGCCGGCTGGTTGCCTGGTCCGCCCGGACGGTCGAGCTCGCGCCCGGCTCCGAGGCGTGGCAGGCGGTGGTCGCCGAGCTGAAGGGCAAGCGGCTGAACGCCCCCGACGGCGAGGCCATGACCGAGCGCTGGGCGCGTGAGTGCCGGGTGCTGCGGCTGGAGCCCACCGGGGCCACCGCGCCCCTGCCCGACGGCTCCCTCGCCCGGGCCCCGCTGCCGAGCCCGGCGACGACCCGGCAGCCCGTTCCGGCAGGCCTTCCCCGGCTGCTGTTCAAGGGCCGCAAGCGGCGCGGCTGACCACGCCCCTGCACCGGGCGGGACGTCAGGACGTGGGCAGCTGCTGCCCGTAGTCCACGGTCTCGTCCTTCGGGGGCTGCTTCAGCGCGAAGTCCTTGCCCCAGTCCGAGAAGCTCAGCGTGCCGGCGCCCCCGGCGCGCACCAGGCGCAGCGGGTACGGCTTGCCCTCCAGCGAGACGTCCAGGGTGCCGCCGGCGCCCTTGTCGCCGGTGATGCGGACGGTGCGCACACCGCCCTGCTCGTGGCGGCCGTCGGTGTCCAGCGAGCCGTGCAGGGTGAGCAGGCCGTCCAGCAGGACGTCCTTGTCGGTGAACCCGCTGAACCGCTTGTAGGAGGGGTCGCCCTGCGGCACCTTCACGTACTTGCCGCCGAGCTTGTCGGCCGCGGCCGAGTCGCCGTCGCCCTTCTCCTCCTCGCCCTTGCCGTCCTCGCCCTTGCTCTCCTCGTGGTTCCAGAACCCGGCGTTCGCCTTGAGGAACAGCTCGTCGCCGATCCGCAGCAGTTCGAAGGTCGCGCCCTGCGCGGTCAGCGAGCCGGTGCCGCCGTCCTCCTTCAGCCGCATGTCCAGCTGGTAGGTGCGGCCGCCCGCGACGACCGTGCCCGACAGCCGTACCGCGTCCACGGAACCGGCCGCCGCGCGGGTCTCCGACTGGATCTTGGCGGGAGGCAGCTTGCCCACCCCGTTGGTGCCCGCGTCCGGGTCCTCGCTGCCGCACCCGGCCAGTGCCGTGCCGGTCACGGCCAGCGCGCACACCGCGCCGATCCGCGCGATCCTGCGGCGGACACGGCCCGGGGGAATCGCAGTCACAGGTGCGGTGCCTTTCGAGGGGTCTTCAGCGGCCTACCGCAGAGTACCGGGAGGTGATGTTCCGCTCGAAGGCCAGTCCCGGGGACCGCTCCCCGCCCCTGCGTCCCGGCGTATTCCCGTCGCGGGCCCGCACCCGGAGTGATGTAAACGACCGCGTACGGCCCTTCACGGGGCGGGGCCACCGCGCCGTACCATCGACCTTATGGTTACGGAAGACGCGGTGCGCGAGGCACTGGCGACAGTCAACGACCCCGAGATCAACCGGCCCATCACGGAACTCGGGATGGTCAAGTCGGTGGAGATCGGCGCCGATGGAGCGGTCGCGGTCACCGTGTACCTGACGGTCTCCGGCTGTCCGATGCGCGACACGATCACGCAGCGCGTCACCGACGCCGTCTCCGCGGTCGAGGGCGTCACCGGTGTCGACGTCACGCTCGACGTGATGAGCGACGAGCAGCGCAAGGAACTGGCCGCCGCGCTGCGCGGCGGTGGCACCGAGCGCGAGGTCCCCTTCGCCAAGCCCGGATCGCTGACCCGGGTGTACGCGGTCGCCTCCGGCAAGGGCGGCGTCGGCAAGTCCTCCGTGACGGTGAACCTGGCCGCCGCGATGGCCGCCGACGGCCTCAAGGTCGGTGTCGTCGACGCCGACATCTACGGCCACTCCGTGCCGCGCATGCTGGGCGCCGACGGCCGTCCCACCCAGGTCGAGAACATGATCATGCCGCCGTCCGCGAACGGCGTGAAGGTCATCTCGATCGGCATGTTCACCCCGGGCAACGCCCCGGTCGTCTGGCGCGGCCCGATGCTCCACCGCGCCCTCCAGCAGTTCCTGGCGGACGTGTACTGGGGCGACCTGGACGTCCTGCTGCTCGACCTGCCGCCGGGCACCGGTGACATCGCGATCTCGGTCGCCCAGCTCGTGCCGAACGCCGAGATCCTCGTCGTGACGACCCCGCAGCAGGCCGCCGCCGAGGTCGCCGAGCGCGCGGGCTCCATCGCCGTCCAGACCCACCAGAAGATCGTCGGCGTCGTCGAGAACATGTCCGGGCTGCCCTGCCCGCACTGCGACGAGATGGTCGACGTCTTCGGCACCGGCGGCGGTCAGGTCGTCGCCGACGGCCTGACCCGTACGACGGGCGCGACCGTCCCGGTCCTCGGCTCCATCCCGATCGACGTCCGCCTGCGCGAGGGCGGCGACGAGGGCAAGCCGGTCGTCCTGACCGACCCGGACTCCCCCGCGGGCTCCGCGCTCCGCGCCATCGCCGGCAAACTCGGCGGCCGCCAGCGAGGCCTCTCGGGCCTCTCCCTGGGCATCACCCCGAAGAACAAGTTCTGACCCCCGTACCCCCGCCCCCGGCCCCACAAGGGCCGTCGGGGGCGCGGGGAACGCCACAAGGTCTTTGAGGGGCCCGGGGAACCACACAGTGTTTTTTGGGGGCGCGGGGAACTGCGCAATCTTTCAGGGGCGCGGGGAACGGCGCAGACCTCTCAAGGGGCGCGGGGACGGCGCAGCTTCTTGGGGGCGCGGGGAACGGCGCAGGTCTCTAGGGGCGCGGGGAACTGCGCGACCAGCCACGACGGCGCGAGAGCCGGCCCATGCACAGCAACCCCGTGACAGACGCACAGCAGGCCCAGCGAAAAGGGGCGCCTACGACAGGCGCCCCTTTCTCACGCGCAGGCACGCGCAGGACAACCGTCACGCGTACGCGGCGACGTCCTTGATCACGGCGAACCCCAACCCGTACGCGCTCATACCCCTGCCGTACGCCCCCACATGCACACCCTCCCGCGTAGACCCGGCCAGCACCCAGCCGAACTCCGACTCGCGGTAGTGGAACGGCGTCGGCACCCCGTCCACCGGCAGCGACAACGTGGACCACTCGCCCCCGTCCAGGTCGTCGGCCAGCGCCCACGCCGTCTCCGTCTGCTGCTCCAGCCAGTCGTCGCGCAGCGAGTGGTCCATCTGGCCGGGCCAGGTGAAGGACAGCAGTCCCACCCCGGCCAGCCAGGCCGCCGAGGACACCGACGTGGCCTCCAGCAGCCCCGTACCGTCCGCGCTGCGCCGTGAGGGGTTCGCCGCGACGGTCACCACGACCGCGAACTTCTCCCGGTCCTCGGAGTCCGCCCGTACCGAGGGCTCGTCGCCGTGCCCGATCGACCCGTGCTCCACGGCGCCGTCCGCCGCCGTCCCGACCTGCATCAGCCAGCGCGGCCCGGTGAACGCCTCGTCGAGGCCGTACCAAGGGAAGGGCGCGCGCAGGTAGCCGTCGACCGTGCGCCGTGCGGAGGGAACCTGCTGTGCGCCCTCCGCGGCCGGCGCCTGCGCGACCGCCTGACTCGTCGTCTCCATGTGCCCGCCGCCTCCTCGCTCTAGTCGGACCGGGCGGCCCGCCCCCCTTCGGGCGTACGCCTACGGTCCGCACAACGACACGGCAGCATATCGACACCATCGGGAGCAGCCGGGAAAGCGCAGGATGTGCGGCCTGTTACCGCCGTTCCCGGCGGCGTGGAACGGCCTCGCGACGGGAGGCCGGGGCTCGCGGATCAGGTGGCGTCGGCGTCGAAGGGCGGGCGGTCGTCGCGGTCGGTGTCAGGCTTCTTCGACATGTCGACGCTGCCGCCGGAGGAGCCGGGCGCACCGCCCGGGGAGCCCGCCGAGGAGTCGCTGTCACGGCTGTGGACGGCGTCCGAGACGTCGGCCATCTCCTTCTTGAAGTCGAAGCCGTTACGGATCTCCTTCAGCCCCAGGTCGTCGTTGTCCAGCTGTTTGCGGATGAACGTCTTGGGGTTGAGGTCCTCGAACTCGAAGTCCTTGAACTCCGGGCCGAGTTCGTCGCGGATGTCGCGCTTGGCGCTCTCGGAGAACTCGCGGATCTTGCGGATCGTGCGCGTGATGTCCTGGATGACCTTCGGGAGCTTGTCAGGACCGAACACGAGCACGGCGAGCACGATGAGCGTCAGCAGCTCGAGCGGTCCTATGTCATTGAACACCTGAAGCTCCTTGCCATGTCCCGGGCCGGATCCACGGTACCCGTCGATTCTGTCCGACCGGTACCGTGCCGTGACCTCCGGGCGCGTGTATACGACCGGTTTTCCAGATGTTTGCCGTGCGCGCCGGGCTCCGCGCCCGACCTGTGAGGTTCGCAGCAGTCTTCTGTGAGTCGCCGCGCCGGGGTCAGCTGTCGTCCGAGGAGCCGAGCACGAGGGAGACCGTGCGTTCCTCGCCGTCGCGCTCGACCGTGAGCTCGAGGCGGTCGCCGGGGCGGTGGGCCCGGGTCTTGACGATCAGTTCCTCACCGGAGTGGACCCGCTGGCCGTCGACCTCGGTGATGACGTCACCGGCCTTGATCCCGGCCCGTGCGCCGGGGCCGCCGACCGTGACCGGGGCGCGTCCGTCGCTCGTCCTCGTGCCGACCCGGGCTCCGTCTCCCGTGTAGTCCATGTCGAGGGTGATGCCGATCACCGGGTGCCGGGCCCTGCCGGTGTTGATCAGTTCCTCGGCGACGCGCTTGCCCTGGTTGACGGGGATCGCGAAGCCGAGGCCGATCGAACCGGCCTGGCCCTCGCCGGAGTCGGAGCCGCTCTCGGCGGAGCGGATCGCGGAGTTGATGCCGATGACCCGGCCACGGGAGTCGAGCAGCGGCCCGCCGGAGTTGCCGGGGTTGATGGGCGCATCGGTCTGGAGGGCGTCGACGTAGGAGATGTCGCTGCCGTCGCCCTTCTCGCCGCCCGCGGTGATCGGGCGCTGCTTGGCGCTGATGATGCCGGAGGTGACGGTGCCGGCCAGGTCGAAGGGGGCGCCGATGGCCACGACCGGGTCGCCGACCCGGACGTTGTCGGAGTTGCCGAGGGGGGCGGGCTTGAGTCCGCGGACGCCGTCGACCTTGACGACGGCGAGGTCGTAGCCGGAGTCGCCGCCGACGAGTTCGGCCTCGGCGGTGTCGCCGCTGTGGAAGGTCACGGTGATCCTGCCGTTCTTGCCCGCGGGCTCGACGACGTGGTTGTTGGTCAGGATGTGACCGCGGTCGTCGAGCACGAAGCCGGTGCCGGTGCCCGACTGCTCGCTTCCGCGCACATGCAGCGTCACCACGCTGGGCAGGGTCCGCGCGGCGATCCCGGCGACGCTGTCCGGGTCCCGCCCGGCGGGTTCCGCACCGGCCTGCGGCAGTTCCACGCCGCCCACGCCGCCGTTGCGCTCCAGATACGTCCCCACGATGCCGCCGCCGATGCCGGACACCAGCGCGATCAGCACCGCTCCGAGCACCAGCGCCTTGCGGCCCCGCCGCTTTTGCTGCGCCGCGGTCGCCACCGCTTCCCCGGTCTGCTGGAGGGGCGCGGCGGCCCAGGGGTCGTAACGCCCCCAGGGGTCGCCGCCGGTCGCCGCGGGCGGGGGTGCGGGGGTGGGGTGGGGCATGGGGGCGCCGCCGGGCGGCCCGGCCAGGGGTGCACCCGGGAACGGGGCGTGTGGGGCGGGACCGGGGGCGCCGGTCGGTGCGGGTATCTCGCCGCCGTGACCGACCGGCGGCGCGGGTATCGCCGTTCCGTGCGGCGGGGTGGTCGCCGGGTGCTGCACGGGCGGCGCGGGCGCCCAGGGGCCGGGTTCGCCGTAGGGCGGTGTGCTGTACGGGTCGGGGTCGTGCAGGGGCTTGAGCCGCTCGGTGCTCTGCGGGAGCGGCGCCGGGGCCTCCGGGATGCCCGCCCCGGAAGCCGTGGCGTCCTCGGGGAACGCGGGCACGGCGTCCGCCACGGGTGCCGGGCACTCCTCGGGGCGTCGCAGCTCGAAGTCGCCGTCGTGGGACTGCGCGGTGTCCCCGGGCACGACGTCATCGGCGGAACCGCGCTCGGCCGCACCCGACGCCTCGCCACCCGACGCCTCGCCCTCGGGAGCACCGGCACCCGGAGCACCCGCGTCAAGGGTCCCGGACGCGGAGGCTCCGGCCGTGAACGCCGAGGCGTCCTCGGCGTTCACGGCCTCCTCGTGTCCGGCTCCGGCCGTCGGCGACTCCGGCTGTCCGGGGCGCTCCAGTTCGAAGTCACCGTCCGGCAGGGCGGTCGGGCGGACCGAAGGGTCCTGCGTGGGCTTGCCCTCGTTCATGCTCTCCCCACAGCCGGCCGCGGCGTCGTGAACGCAGGCGACGGCCGCGGACTCGTCGATCTCCGCCGCCGCGCCCGGTCGCCTGCCGCGGGCACGGCCCCTGGATTCAACCAGGTTCACGCGCGGACGCGCAGGGGACGGTCAGCGGTCCTGGGCGGAGGACTCGCCGGGCGCCGGCGTCTTGAACAGGCCGGGCACCTCGTTGCCATGAACCGTGGACCAGTCGCTCAGGCCGAGCACCGGCGTCGCGGTGAAGGGACGTATGAGCGGGGACATCACGGCCGCGCCCGCCACCACGGGGGTGGTGATGGGGTGCTGCGCGTCCGGCTCGTGGGCGCCGGTCGTGCCCGGCAGCAGCGGCGCCGACGTCCGGGTCGTGGCGACCGCGGCGTCCTCTACCGACTGCCGACCGGCCTGCCCCTGGGCGAGCATCGGGCCGCCCGAGCGACGGCGCTGGTTCTCGGGGGTGGTGGCGCCCGTGCCGCCGGTGCGGGCCGGGGTGACGTTGGAGCCCTTGCCCGTGCCGGAGCCACGGGCCTCGGCGGAGTCGGCGGGCACGCCCGTGGTCACCCCGCCGAGCGCGATCGCGGCGAGGGACACCGCGCCGGCGGCCGCGAAGGCGAAGCGACGGCCGCGGGAGGAGCGGTCGGCGTCGGGCCGGCCGACGTCATGGATACGGAAGCCCCGAGCGGCGGCCGGGCCGGACGGCAGGACCGCGGCGGCGCGGGAGTCCGCGGGGACGTAGCCGAACTCGAAGCGCTCGTCGCGCCTCACCCCGAACACCCCGGCGGGCCTGCCGCCGAGTCCGGCGAAGCCTCCCCCGGGCGACAGCGGACCGCCGTCGGAGTCACCTCCCCCGGGCAGCCCCTGGAGACGGGCCAGGAAGCTCTCGGACGGGGGCGGCGGGGCGGCCTCCGCGAAGACGTTCTTCAGCCGGCGCTGGGCGTCGACCTCGGCCTTGCACTTCGGACAGGTCGCCAGATGCGCCAGCACACGCTCACGCGTGTCATGACCGAGCTCGCCGTCGACAAGGGCGGCCAGCCGGTCTCCCAGATGCTGCTCTGCGAGGTGTTCCTCCGCAGGTTTCGGCCAGGATCCGCTCACGCTGTCGCGCCCCCTCCCCCCAGTGCGGGGATACGGGAGGCGAAGGAGCGGCGCTCGGCACGCGCCTCCGGCGACCGGTGGGCGAGCGCCTTGCGCAGCTGGGACCGGCCGCGGTGGATACGGGAGCGCACCGTGCCGAGCTTGACGCCCAGGGTCGCGGCGATCTCCTCGTAGGACAGCCCCTCGATGTCGCACAGGACGACGGCGGCGCGGAACTCGGGCGCGAGGGTGTCCAGGGCCTGCTGGACGTCGGCGTCGAAGTGCGCGTCGTTGAAGACCTGCTGCGGGGACGGCTCACGGCTGGCCAGCCGCTCGGCCGCGTCCTCGCCCAGGGCGTCGAAGCGGATGCGCTGCTTGCGGCGGACCATGTCCAGGAACAGGTTCGTGGTGATGCGGTGCAGCCAGCCCTCGAACGTGCCCGGAGAGTAGGTCGACAGGGAGCGGAAGACACGGACGAAGACCTCTTGCGTCAGGTCCTCGGCATCGTGCTGATTGCCCGTGAGGCGGTAGGCGAGCCGGTAGACGCGGCCGCTGTGCGTGCTGACGATCTCCTCCCACGTGGGCGGAGTCCACGCCTGCCCGTCCGCGTCGGTGGAGAAGGTCGCGGTGCGGTCGAGGCCAGCGGCGTGGCTGGGGTCAGCGGCTGTGTCGGTCACGGATTTCGGCCTGCCCGCCGATCCGAGAAAGCGCCGCAGCACTCCTCCCCGATCCACAGACGCAGCCGCACCTCCCCTGTCGGCTCTGGTGGTGTCCAGTGGAGCCCCTACCATAGCCACCTCGTCCGTTAGCTCCGGATAAGCGGTTTTACGAGAAATTGATCTGTGCTGGTACGGCTCATGCGGCTGCGTCAGCACTTGCTCGTCACCCCGCCCGTCGTCGTGATCCAACTGTGTCCCCCCGTGTGCGTTCACACCCTTCTAAACGCCTGGTCCCATCTGCGGGTTCCCGTCACCAACGGATACAGTCACGCCGAGGCAACCAGGGGACAGGAGAGGGACATCACCGGCAACCGGCAGACGAGCTGGGCGTTCGCCGACGCCTATGTCGCCGAGGACGAAGCACTGCGCTGGGCCCGGGAGCGGGCCCGGGAGGCGGGGCTGCGCTCGGTGACGCCCGGCACGGGCGCCGCTCTGGGGTTGCTGGCCGCCTCCGTGGACGCCAAGGCGGTCGCGGAGATCGGCACCGGTACCGGGGTCTCCGGCATCCACCTGCTGCACGGAATGCGCCCCGACGGCGTCCTGACCACGGTCGACCCGGAGCCCGAGCACCAGCAGTTCGCCCGCCAGGCCTTCCGCGCCTCCGGCTTCGCCAGCAACCGGGCCCGTTTCATCCCGGGCCGCGCGCTCGACGTCCTCCCCCGTCTCGCCGACGCCGGCTACGACCTCGTCTTCTGCGACGGCGACCGCCAGGAGGTCCTGGAGTACCTCGCTGAATCGTTGCGCCTGCTGCGTCCGGGCGGCCTGGTGGTCTTCGAGGGCGTCTTCGCCAACGGCCGTACGGTCGACTCCGGGCCCCAGCCCACCGAGGTGGTCCGGCTGCGGGAGCTGCTGCGGGCCGTGCGCGAGAGCCAGGAGCTGGTGACCTCGCTGCTGCCGGTCGGCGACGGGCTGCTGTGCGCGGTCAAGAGATGAACCCGTCCCCGCGCGGACCGTCCCGCCGCTGACCGGACCGGGTCGGCCGGGCGGCCCGGGAGGGGCACGGGAGCGGCCTGTGTGGGCCGTCTTTCCGGCCATCCGCGCGCGCCGGGCCCGGGAACACGGGCGCCCCGGCACCTTGTGCGGTACCGGGGCGGCCGAAAGGGTATGGTCGCTTGCGCGTCAGCCCACAACCTTCTTGAGGGCATCGCCGAGCGCGTCGGCCTCGTCAGGGGTCAGCTCGACGACAAGCCGACCGCCGCCTTCGAGCGGAACGCGCATGACGATGCCCCGCCCCTCCTTGGTCACCTCGAGCGGGCCGTCGCCCGTCCGCGGCTTCATGGCCGCCATGCTCGTTCCCCTTCCTGAAACCAGCTGATCGTCAAAGCCGACGGCCCGCTGAAGGGGCACGCCCCTCGGGAGGGCACGCGCGGTCCTTTGCGCAGGACACGCGACACCGGCATCGAACACATTGCTTCCAAGCCATTATCCCGCATCTCACGACCCGATGACCAACATCAGTCGGCATCGCTTGGGCAACGCGCGCGAGCAAAACCACCCAATTCGGGGATGTGGCTGCGATACTGCGCGGCCGCACGGCCACGGGGTGGCCCGGAAGTGCCTCTTTTTCTTTGACGCAGGTCACACCTCCGCCCGGGGCCGGGTCCGCCATGCTGTCCTTCGGACACAAAGGCGTACCGGCCGGTACGCCTTGCCGCGACACCGGAGGGGTGCCCCATGGCCGACACCGTGCTCTACGAGGTGAGCGACGGGCTGGCGACGATCACGCTGAACCGCCCCGAGGCGATGAACGCGCTGAACGTGGCGACGAAGGTCGCTCTGCGGGACGCCGCGCAGGAAGCCGCCGCCGACACCGCCGTTCGGGCGATCCTGCTGACCGCCGCGGGGGAACGGGCCTTCTGTGTGGGCCAGGACCTCAAGGAGCACATCGGGCTGCTCGTCACCGCGCGCGAGGCGGGCGGGGGGCAGGTCATGTCCACCGTGCGCGAGCACTACAACCCGATCGCACGGGCGCTGGTGGAGGCGCCGAAGCCGGTGGTGGCGGCGGTGAACGGGGTGGCCGCCGGGGCCGGCTTCGGGTTCGCGCTGGCCGCGGACTACCGGGTCGTCGCCGACACGGCCTCCTTCAACACGTCCTTCGCGGGCGTCGCCCTCACCGCGGACTCCGGGATCTCCTGGACGCTGCCGCGGGTGATCGGGCCGGGCCGGGCCACCGACCTGCTGCTCTTCCCGCGGAACGTCTCCGCGCAGGAGGCGCTGGAGCTGGGGATCGCGAACCGGGTCGTCTCCTCGGACGCGCTGCGCTCCGAGGGTGAGGCGGTGGCGCGGATGCTGGCCGAGGGGCCGACGGTGGCGTACGCCGCGCTGAAGGAGTCCGTGGCGTACGGGCTCACGCACTCGTTCTCCGAGACGCTGGAGAAGGAGGACGAGCTTCAGGCTCGGGCCGGGGCGTCCGAGGACCACGCGATCGCGGTGCAGGCGTTCGTGAACAAGGAGAAGCCGAAGTACTTGGGGCGGTAGGGGGTCGGCTTCGGCCCTGGCAGGGCTGGCGGGGTGCGGGGTGGCTGTGGTTTTGCGCAGTTCCCCGCGCCCCCAAAAGGGGCGTTGTCGATCGCGTCCACGCGGTGGAGCCGCACGTCGGTGCAGTTCCGCGCCCCGAGCGCCGTTCTTGAGTGCGGGTCCGTCGTGGCTTGTCGCGCCGTTCCCCGCGCCCCCAAAAAAGGCGTTGCTCGCCCTGTCTAGGGCGTCGTTCTGCTCGCGCAGGCCTTCAGGTGGTCGTCGACCAGGCCGCATGCCTGCATCAGGGCGTAGGCCGTGGTGGGGCCCACGAAGCGGAGGCCCTGCTTTTTGAGGGACTTGGAGAGGGCGGTGGACTCCGGGGTGACCGCGGGGACGTCGGCGAGGGTGCTGGGGGCCGGGCGGGCGGTGGGGTCCGGGGCGTGGGACCAGATCAGGGTGTCCAGGTCGCCCGGGGCCCAGTCCGCGAGGACCTTGGCGTTGGCCATGGTCGCGTCGATCTTGGCGCGGTTGCGGATGATGCCGGCGTCGGCCAGGAGGCGTTCGCGGTCGGCGTCGGTGAAGGCGGCGACCTCGGCGATCCGGAAGCCGGCGAACGCGGCACGGAAGCCGGGGCGGCGGCGCAGGATCGTGATCCAGGACAGTCCGGACTGGAAGGCCTCCAGGCTGAGGCGTTCGAACAGGGCGTCGTCGCCGTGGACGGGGCGGCCCCACTCCTCGTCGTGGTAGGTGACGTAGTCCTCGGTGGACAGGGCCCAGGGGCAGCGCAGGGCGCCGTCCGGGCCCGGGATGGCCGTGCCGTCGCTCACCGCTGGTCCTCCTCCGGGCCCGGCTTGTCCATCCGCACCGGGCCGGCCGCGCGGGCGCCGGCCAGGGCGGACTCCAGGTCGGCGATGCGGGCGTCGCGCTCGGCGAGTTCCGCGCCGAGGCGGTTCAGGGCGTCGTCCACGTCGGACATCCGGTAGCCGCGGGCGGCCAGCGGGAAGCGCAGCGCGTCCACGTCGGCGCGCCCCACCGGACGGCCGGACGGCAACGGGTCCCGCAGGCGCTCGGGCGGCGCCTCGGGCAGGGGTCCGCCGCCCTCGCCGCCGCCGACCACGGCGAGGGTGACCGCCGCGACCACGATGGCGAGCGCGAGAACCAGGAACAAGAACATAACCATCGCTGACGTCCCCAGGATCGGCGCCGAATGTGTCAGGGTCCGATCGTGCCATGCGACGCTGACGGTTAGGGTCACAGACGGCCGAAGACCAGTGCGAACGAGGAGAGGTCACAGGGGATGCTCAGGCTGGGCAGGCGGGAGTTCGACCCGCGCGAGCCGGTGATCATGGCGATCGTGAACCGGACCCCGGACTCCTTCTACGACCGGGGGGCCACCTTCCGGGACGAGCCCGCCCTCGCACGCGTGGAGCAGGCCGTGGCCGACGGGGCCGCGATCATCGACATCGGCGGCGTCAAGGCGGGCCCCGGCGAGGAGGTCTCCGCCGAGGAGGAGGCGCGGCGCACGGTCGGCTTCGTCGCGGAGGTGCGCAGGCGCTTCCCGGACGTGGTGATCAGCGTGGACACCTGGCGGCACGAGGTAGGCGAGGCCGTGTGCGAGGCGGGCGCCGACCTGCTGAACGACGCCTGGGGCGGGGTCGACCCGGGGCTCGCGGAGGTCGCCGCCCGGTACGGGGTGGGCCTGGTGTGCACCCACGCGGGCGGCGCGCGGCCGCGGACCCGTCCGCACCGGGTGACGTACGACGACGTCATGGCGGACATCCTGCGGGTGACGGTGGGCCTGGCCGAACGGGCGGTGGCCCTCGGGGTGCCGCGCGAGTCGGTGCTGATCGACCCCGGGCACGACTTCGGCAAGAACACCCGGCACAGCCTGGAGGCCACCCGGCGGCTGCCGGAGATGGTGGGGACCGGGTGGCCCGTGCTGGTGTCGCTGTCGAACAAGGACTTCGTCGGCGAGTCCCTGGACCGCCCGGTCAAGGAGCGGGTGCTGGGCACCCTCGCGACGACCGCGGTGTCCGCGTGGCTGGGCGCGCAGGTGTACCGGGTGCACGAGGTGGCGGAGACCCGTCAGGTGCTGGACATGGTCGCGGCCATCGCGGGCCACCGGCAGCCGGCGGTGGCCCGCAGAGGCCTGGCCTGAGGGTCGTCAGGCAGGGGGCAGCCGGTCCCGTCCGGCTTCCTTGGACACCAGGGCGACCGCCTCGTCCACGTCGTCCGTGACGTGGAACAGCAGCAGGTCCTTCTCGGCGGCCTTGCCCCCGGCGATCACCGTGTCGCGCAGCCAGTCGACCAGGCCGCCCCAGTACGCGCTGCCGAACAGCACGATCGGGAAGCGGGTGACCTTCTGGGTCTGGACGAGGGTGAGGGCCTCGAAGAGTTCGTCGAGGGTGCCGAGGCCGCCGGGCAGGACCACGAAGCCCTGGGCGTACTTCACGAACATCATCTTGCGGACGAAGAAGTACCGGAAGTTCAGGCCGATGTCGACGTAGGGGTTCAGCCCCTGTTCGAAGGGCAGTTCGATGCCCAGGCCGACGGAGATGCCGTCGGCCTCGCAGGCCCCCTTGTTCGCGGCCTCCATCGCGCCCGGGCCGCCGCCGGTGATGACGGCCCAGCCGGCCTCGACCAGACCGCGGCCGAGACGGACCCCGGCCTCGTACTCCGGGGAGTCCGGGCGGGTGCGGGCGGAGCCGAACACGCTGATCGCGGCAGGGAGTTCGGCGAGTGTGCCGAAGCCCTCGATGAACTCCGACTGGATGCGCAGGACCCGCCAGGGGTCGGTGTGCACCCAGTCCGAGGGGCCGCCCGCGTCCAGCAGCCGCTGGTCGGTGGTGCTGGCCGTGACCTGACCGCGCCGCCGGAGGACCGGACCCAGACGCTGTTCCTCCGGCGGCTGCTTCTTCCCCTCGGGGTTTCCGGTAGCCATGTGCGCTCCCTCCGCTCGGTCTTTCCACCTCAGCGTAGATCTACGCGGGTTACGCGCGGGGGACGTCCGCGTGTCTGCCGTGGAGCCGGAGTCCTCGGCGGCCGGGCCGGGGGCGTCCCGGAGGCCCTCCGGCCACGGGGACGCGGTCAGGAGGTGAGCCAGTTCCGCAGGCGTTCCTCGCCCGCGAGGATCTTCGCCGTCTCGACGCGTTCGTCGCGCTTGTGGGCCAGGTGGGGGTTGCCGGGGCCGTAGTTCACGGCCGGGACGCCGAGGGCGCTGAAGCGGGACACGTCCGTCCAGCCGTACTTGGGCTGCGGGGTGCCGCCGACGGCCTTGATGAACTCGACGGCGGCCGGGTGGGACAGGCCGGGCAGGGCGGCGCCGCTGTGGTCGTCGACGACGAACTCCTCGACACCGCAGTCCGCGAAGACCTCCCGCACGTGCGCGACGGCCTCCTCGGGGGTGCGGTCGGGCGCGTAGCGGAAGTTCACGGCGACCACGCACTCGTCGGGGATGACGTTCCCCGCCACCCCGCCCTCGACGCGCACGGCGTTCAGTCCCTCGCGGTACTCCAGCCCGTCGATGACCGGGTGGCGCGGCTCGTACGCGGCGAGGCGGGCCAGGATCGGGGCGGCGGCGTGGATGGCGTTGGAGCCCATCCAGCTGCGCGCGGAGTGGGCCCGCTCGCCCTTGGTCCGCAGCAGCACCCGCAGGGTGCCCTGGCAGCCGCCCTCGACCTCGCCGTCGGACGGCTCCAGCAGCACCGCGAAGTCGCCGGCCAGCCAGTCGGGGTGCGCTTCGGCGACGTGCTTGAGGCCGTTGAGGTCGGCGGCGACCTCCTCGTTGTCGTAGAAGACGAAGGTCAGGTCGCGGTTGGGGGCCGGGACGGTGGCCGCGATACGCAGCTGGACGGCCACGCCCGCCTTCATGTCGCAGGTGCCGCAGCCCCACAGCACGCCGTCCTCGTCCAGGCGCGAGGGGACGTTGTCCGCGATGGGCACCGTGTCGATGTGCCCGGCCAGGATCACACGCTCGGCGCGGCCGAGGTTCGTGCGGGCGACGACGTTGTTGCCGTGGCGGTCGACGGTGAGGTGCGGCAGGGCGCGCAGGGCGGTCTCGACGGCGTCCGCGAGGGGCTTCTCGGTGCCGCTCTCGGAGGGGAGGTCCACGAGCTGCGCGGTCAGCAGGGCGGCGTCCAGCGTGAGGTCAAGCGGGGTATCGGCCATGGCCTCGACCCTAACGCTCCCCGGCCGCGGCACGCCGGGGCCGAACCTCTGTCCGACCGGCACGCCGCGGTTCGAACGGGCTCCGCTACCTTGGACGGCGTGTCCGAGCGGTTCCCCACCACTTCCGGGCGTCGCGGCCGTTCCGGCGCGGCGCTGCTCGTGCTGCTCGCGCTCGCGGGCTACCTCGTCGTGCAGTACGTCAGCGGCGGGGCCGGTACGCCGGACTGCCGGGTCGTCTCGGCCCGCGGGGACGGCACGCGTTACGAGTTCACGCCGGAGCAGGCGGTGAACGCGGCGACGATCACGGCCGTGGGCGTGAACCGCGGGCTGCCGGAGCGGGCGGTGACGATCGCGCTGGCCACCGCCCTCCAGGAGTCGGCGCTGCGCAACATCCGGCACGGCGACCGCGACTCGCTGGGCCTGTTCCAGCAGCGGCCCTCGCAGGGCTGGGGCACTCCGCGGCAGATCATGGACCCGGCGTACGCGGCGGGCGAGTTCTACGAGCACCTGGTGAAGGTGCCCGGTTACGAGGGGCTGGCGCTGACCGACGCCGCCCAGCGGGTGCAGCGCAGCGGCTATCCGCTGGCGTACGCCAAGCACGAGCCGGACGCCACGCTGCTGGCGGCGGCGCTGACCGGGCGGGCGGCGGCCACGCTGACCTGTGACGGCCGTGCGGGCGACGCTGACGGCACGGGCCCGGACGCGGTGCGTTCGGCGCTGGTGCGGGACTTCGGGCGCGACGCGATGGCCGCGGCGGGCGCGGAGGTGGGCGCGCACGGCGCGTCGGGCGCCGCCGGAGCGGCCAGGACCGGCGGGCGGACCGTGTCCGTGCCGGTCGGGGGCCGCGAGCACGGCTGGCAGATCGCGCACTGGGCGGTGGCCAACGCCTCGGCCCTGCGCATCGAACGGGTGTCGTACGGCGGCCGGGAGTGGACGGCGGGCACGACCGGCAGCGAGTGGCGTCCGGCCGCGGCCGCCTCGGACGCCGTACGGATCGTCACCGTGCACTAGTGCGACCGCTCACCCGCAGGGGTCGTACGGCACTCCGGGCGCCGCGATGTGCGCAGGTTTTCGCGACGTCACTCTCGTGAACGCGGAAACCTTGGGAAACAAGGGCTGTAAGGATTCCGCAAACCTCCGACACGGAGCCCCTTTGCCCGTTTTTATCCACAACAGATAATGCGACGCATTACCAACTCTTTGCGTTATCTCTCCGCAACCTCGGCGGACTTCGAGCGGTAGTCACGGTGTCCGGGCCCCGTCGACAGCCTGGCGCGGCCGGACACGTCCTCCGTTCTCTCCCCTCGAAGGAGCATCATGACCCTCCCCCTCTCCCGCCGGATCGCCCGTGCCGCGCTGCTCGTCGCCGCGGGGGCGGCTGCCGGGGTCGGTGCGGCCGGCTCCGCGAGCGCGGCCCCCGAACTGCCCCAGACCCCGAACCTGACCGGCCTCGCCACCCCGGACGCGGCGAACCTCGGCACCACCGCCGACGGCGCGGCGCGCGGCGTCACCGGCCTCGCGGGCACGGCGGGCGGCCAGGCGGTCGAGAAGTCCGTCCCGGGCGTGGGCAAGACCGGCGGCAAGGCCGCGAAGAAGGCCACGCCCGCCGTGCAGAAGACCGCCGGGCAGGCGGCCGGTGTCGGCGGGGACCTCGTCGGCGACGCGGCCGGCGGCGCCACCGGGGGCGGCCTGCCCACCGGCTCCCTCACCCCGGGCGGCGGCCTGCCCACCGGCTCCCTGCCGCTGGGCTGAGCCCGGAGCAGGGACGGCCGCGGGGCCCGGGGAACGACTCCCAGGGCCCCGCGGCCGTGTGTGCCGGACCGGTCAGGCGGTGAGCCGCTTCACGGCCGCCGCCACCCGCTCGTCCGTCGCCGTCATCGCCACGCGGACGAACCGCCCGCCCGCGGTGCCGTAGAAGTCGCCGGGAGCGACCAGGATCCCGCGCTCGGCGAGGTGGGCGACGGTGTCCCAGCAGGACTCGTCGCGGGTCGCCCACAGATAGAGGCTGGCCTCGCTGTGCTCGATCCGGAAGCCGTGCGCGAGCAGGGCCTCGCGCAGGGCCGCGCGGCGGGCGGCGTAGCGCTCGCGCTGCTCCGCCACATGCGCGTCGTCGCCGAGCGCGGCCACCACGGCCGCCTGGGTCGGCGCGGACGTCATCATGCCGCCGTGCTTGCGGATCTCCAGCAGCGGGCCGAGCACGGCGGGGTCACCGGCCAGGAACGCGGCCCGGTAGCCCGCCAGGTTGGAGCGCTTGGACAGCGAGTGCACCGACACCAGGCCGTCGTACGAGCCGCCGTTGACGTCCGGGTGCAGCACCGAGACCGGGTCGGCCTCCCAGCCCAGCTCCAGATAGCACTCGTCGGAGAAGACCAGCACGCCGTGCTCGCGGGCCCAGGCGACGATCCGAGTCAGCTCCTCCTTGGAGAGGACCCTGCCGGTCGGGTTGGACGGCGAGTTGAGCCAGAGCAGCTTCAGCCCGGCCGGGTCCAGCTCGGTCGGGTCGTCGTAGACCTCGTACTCCGCGCGCGCCAGCCGGGCGCCGACCTCGTACGTCGGGTAGGCGAGGCGGGGATACGCGACCCTGTCGCCGGGGCCGAGGCCGAGCTGGGTGGGCAGCCAGGCCACCAGTTCCTTGGAGCCGACGATCGGCAGCACATGGCGGTGCGTGACGTCACGGGCGCCCAGCCGGCGCGTCACCCAGCCGGTGAGCGCATCCCGCAGTTCGGGCGTGCCCCAGACCGTCGGATAGCCCGGGGAGTCGGCCGCGCCGATCAGCGCCTTCTGGATCAGCTCGGGGACCGGGTCGACCGGGGTGCCGACCGACAGGTCGACGATGCCGTCCGGGTGCGCGGCGGCCGTCTTCTTGTACGGCTCCAGCTTGTCCCAGGGGAAGGCGGGAAGGCGGTCGGAGAGAGCGGACACGGGTGCTTGGCTCACTTTCTAGCTACGCCGGGGACGCCTGCCGCGGCCGGGTCGCCCGGTCGGCAAACGCCTAGGTCCCGTACGGCGATCAGGACGCTGATCAGGCCGTACGGGACCGAGGCCAGGCCGGTGGGACGGGCCGTCGTCAGCCGTTCTGCGGCGGGAGCGCGGCGATGAAGGGGTGGTCGCGCTCGATCAGACCCAGCTTGCTGGCGCCGCCCGGGGAGCCCAGCTCGTCGAAGAACTCGACGTTCGCCTTGTAGTAGTCCTTCCACTCCTCCGGAGTGTCGTCCTCGTAGAAGATCGCCTCGACCGGGCAGACCGGCTCACAGGCACCACAGTCGACGCATTCGTCCGGGTGGATGTACAAGGACCGCTGGCCCTCGTAGATGCAGTCGACCGGGCACTCCTCGATGCACGCCTTGTCCTTCACGTCGACACAAGGCTGCGCGATGACGTAGGTCACGCTGTCGTTCCTCCTCGATAGGGCGCTGGCGGGCCTCTTCAGGCTCCGCCGCCTGGCGCGCGGGAGCGCGGCGTCGTCGATGCCCGCCCCTAGTATCTCCGTTCTTGGGCATGATCCGAACAGGAGGGGTGAACCGACCTGTGGAAATCTCCGCGACAGGCCGCCTTGAGGTCCGTGTCACCGCTGCTGACGTGGGCAAACGCGTCTCTGTACGGCGGTTGAGGGACGCTGGCGACTCGGCAGAGAAATTCACCGACACGGTGGGTGTTCTCACATCATGGGACGACGGTGTGCTCGTGATCACAAAGCGGGACGGCGAGCGTGTCCGGATCGAGGCGTCCTCGCTGGTCGCGGGCAAGGTCGTGCCCGCCGCCCCGGCCCGCCGGCGCGGCCCCGCCGCCTCCTACGAGGAACTCGCCCGGGTCTCCTCGCGGGCGTGGCGGCCGGTGGAGAGCGAGCGGCTCGGCGCGTGGGAGCTGCGCGCCGCCGCCGGATTCACCCGCCGCGCCAACTCGGTGCTGCCGCTCGGTGATCCGGGCCTGCCGCTGGACGACGCCCTCGCTGCCGTACGGCGCTGGTACGGCGACCGCGGCCTGCCCGCCTATGTGCAGACCGCCACCGGCGCCGAGGGCACCCAGGAGCTGCTGAGCGCGGAGCTGGCGGAGCGGGGCTGGGTGCGCGAGGTCAGCGCCGAGCTGTGGATCGGGTCCCTGGCACCCCTGGCGGACGTGGGCGAGCCCGGCGGTGTGTCGCTGGCGCGGACCGCCGACGAGACCTGGCTCGCGCGCTACCGGCGCAGGGGGCTGAGCGAGGTGGCCCTGCGGGTGCTGGGCGGCGGGCCCTCCGTGTGGTTCGCGTCCGTGCCGGGCGAGGGCGGCGTACCCGCCGCGATCGGGCGGCTGGTGGTGGACGGGCGCTGGGCCGGGTTCGCGGCGGTCGAGGTCGACCCCGCGCGGCGGCGCGAGGGGCTGGGCCGGGCCGTGATGGCCGCGCTGGCCCTGCGGGCGCTCGACGAGGGCGCCTCCGCCGCGTGGCTCCAAGTCGAGACCGACAACGTCCCGGCCCGGGCCCTGTACGCCGGTATGGGCTTCGCCTCGCACCACGCCTACCACCACTACCGCGCGCCCGGGGCGGCCGGAGCGGGCCGGTAGGTCTCCCCGGCCTTCCGGCCCGGTTCTCGTGGTTCGCCCGTGGGCCGGCCGTGCGCGTCGCGCGGCGGCGGCAATGTGCCGTACCGGCCCTAACGATCACCCTGAGAGGGCACCAGCCAGATATGCGTCCCCCCATACCGCCTACCCCCGAGCGTTCCGCCGAGCTGCGCGACCGGTTCACCGAGGAGGCCCGTTCCGAGCGGCCGGATCTGGCGCTGCTGTGCCTGCTGGTCGCCGCGCAGGCCGACCGGACGCTGGACGAGACGGGCATGGACGCGGTGCAGGTCGAACTGGACGAGCTCGCGGGACGGCTGCCGTACCGGCCGGGGTCGCCGCACGCCTGGGCGGTGGCCCTGCGGGAGCTGCTCGGCGAGCGGCTCGGGTTCCACGGGACGCCCTCGGACTACCAGCGGCTGGAGTCGTCCCTGCTGCACGACGTCCTGCGGCGGCGCCGGGGGCTGCCGATCCTGCTGTCCGTGGTGTGGATCGAGGTGGCGCGGCGGGCCGGGGCGCCGGTGTACGGGGTGGCGCTGCCGGGGCACTTCGTGGTCGGCCTCGGCCCGACGGGGGCGCAGGTGCTCGTGGATCCGTTCGACGGGGGACGGGTGCTCACGGGGCCGGACGCGGAGCTGCTGGTCGTGGGGGCGACGGGGGCTCCGCTGGAGCCGTCCATGCTGGTGCCCAGCACGCCCCTGGAGGTCGTCTCCCGCATCCTCAACAACATCCGGGTCTGGGCCGCGGCGCGGCCGGAGCGGTCCGACGTGGCGCTGTGGGCGGTGGAGTTGGCGCTGCTGCTGCCCTCGCATCCGGCGCGGCTGCGGTACGAGCGGGGACAGGTGCTGGTGAAGCGGGGGGAGTTCGTGGCGGGGGCGGAGGAGATGGAGACGTATGCCGAGCTGGTGTCCGTCGTGGACGACGTGCTGGCGGAGCGGGTGCGGGGGGAGGCGTTGTCGGCGAGGGCGTTGCTGAACTGAGGGGTGCCGTGCGGCGGCGGGGTGGGTTGTGCGGGGTGGTGGTGGGGTTTTGCGCAGTTCCCCGCGCCCCCCAGGGGTGGGGGCGGTGCGTTGATCCGTGCCGGCCGGGGGTGGGTTTTGCGCAGTTCCCCGCGCCCCTGAGGGGGTTCGGGGTCTGGCCCTGAGACGTTGCCGGGCGTGGGGTTTTGCGTAGTTCCCCGCGCCCCAGGGGGGTTCGGGCCATGGCGCCCTTGAACCTGCTGGGCGTGGGTGGGGTTGCGCCGTTCCCCGCGCCCCTGAGGGGGATCGGGGTCTGGCCTCCAAGAACGTGCGGGGCGCCCGTGGGGTGGGCGCCCCTTTTTCCTGCTCTTAGGTGGGGTTCGTTTCGATGATTCCTGTGCGTTCGGCCTCGGTCTTGCCTCGTAGGGCCGTGCGGAGGGCGTTGACGACGTCCTGGGGGAGGAGGTCGCGCTTGCCGGTGGCCGTTTCGATCTGGACGCCGTCGAAGGTGCTGCCGTAGGCGTCCTTCAGGGCGTCGAGGTCGTAGGTGTCGACGAGCTTGCCGTCGACGGCCTTCACGCCGAGGATCTTCGGCAGCGAGACGGGGCCGAAGTCGATCTTGCGCGCGTCGTCGACCTTGATGGTGACGAGGTCGGAGAGAGCGGGCTCCGCGAACTCCTTCATCATGCGGTCGACCTCGGCGTCGCTGACGGTCGGCTGCCGTGTGGTCGTCGGGACCTTCACGGGCGTGGCCGCCCCGGTCTCCACCTGGGCGCGGAAGGCGTCCTCGACGGCCTGGCCGGCCTGGTCGACGGCGATGCCCTGGCCGGGCTTGCCGTAGACGGCGACGGCCTTGCCGGACGCGAAGCTGATCGTGCCCTCGGTGACCGAGCCGGAGCCGCCGGCGGCCGCCTCCAGGGCGGACTGGAGCTTCTCCTCGTCGACCGGCATGACCGGCTCGACCGAACGCTCGTTGCCGAACAGCGAGCCGATCACCGAGATCGGGTTGTAGTCGCTGGTCGCGGCCTCGCGGACGGTGGCCTGGGTGTCGAACTGAAGGCCCGCCTGGTCCGGCCGCAGCGCGACCGTGCCGTCGCCGACCGAGAGCTTGAGAGGGTTGACGATCCGCTCGCCGAAGGCCTCGTCGAGCTTCTGGACGGCGTCGTCGCGGGTGCCGCCGCCGATGTCCACGCCGAGCACGGTGGTGCCCTTGGGGACGTCGGAGTGGTTCATCAGCAGCCCGGCTCCGTAGGCGACGCCGGTGAGGGCGATCACGCCGCCGCCGAGCAGGACCAGCTTGTTGCGGCCCTTCTTCTTCGGGCGGGCGGGCGCCGCGGCGGGCGCGCTGCGCACCGGCTCGGGCAGCTTCGGCGGGGTGTGACCCAGGGGGGCGTCGGTGGCCGGGCCGGCGAAGTTCTGCGCGGCCGGGGGTACGACGGGGATGCCGCTGGTGACGGTGTGGCCGGAGACGTTGTCGGCAGGGCCGGGGAAGCCGCCGGGCGGCTCGGGGGCCGGCTTCTGCGGGGTGAGGATCGCGGTGTCGTCGCTGAGGCCGCCGCCGGGGCCGGGGTAGGCCGCGCCGGGGGTGCCGTGCGGGGCCGTGTGGCCCGGCCGCGGGGCGCCCGGGGCGCCGTGGACCGGCGGGACGACCGGGCCGTCGCCGGTCACCGGGCCGCCGGTGGGATCCGCGGGGCCCTGGGGGCCGCCCGGTCCGCCGGGACCGCCCGGGCCGCCGTTGAAGCCGCTCGCGCCGCCGGGGCCCTGCGGGCCGCCGGGTGCGTCGGGGCCGCCGTGGCCGGGGCGGGCGCCCTGGGGCCCACGCGGGGCGTTCCCCTGCTCGGGGGCGCGGCCGTTCTGCGCGTTCTCCGCGAAGTACGGCAGGTCGTCGCGGCGCGGCTCCTCGGCGCCGGGGCGGGCGGCGCCGGCCGCCAGGGCCTCGGTGACGTCGAAGGAGCCCGTGCCGCCGCCGTGCCCGGGGGCCACCGGGCCGCCGGTCGCGCCGGGCAGGCCGGCGCCGTTGGTGGCGCCGGGGCGGGCGCCGGTCGGCATGCTCACCGAGCCGACCACACCGCCGGGGCGGCCCGCGGCGGGACGCGCGGGGGCGGCCGGGGCCGCGGGAGGCGTGGGCGAAGGGGCGGCGGGCGTGGGGGTGCCGTTGGCGGGGGTGCCGCCCTGGCCCGGCTTGCCGCCGCCGGACTTGCGCGGCGCGAACCAGTCGCTCGTCTTCTCCTCCGCGCCCGGCGCGGGCTCGGAGGGAGCCTCGGCGGCCGGGGCGGGAGCGGGACGGGCGGCCGGCTTCGCGGGAGCCTCGGGCTCCTTCGCGGCGGCGGCGCCACCGGTCTCTCCGACGGGCTTGCGCACCACGACCGGCGGGATGGGCCGGGATCCGGGGATGTTGATCCGGATACGGGTGGTCAGCGTGGTCTCGGTCTTGCGTTCCTCCGGCGCGGGCGAACGGCCCGCGTCCGCGCCTGCGTCGGCGACCACGGGGGTGCCGTACGGCGGCGTGCCCGAGGGGTACGCGGCTCCGCCGCGCCCGCTGGACCCAGAGGACGGACTGTCAGTTTCACGGCTCAAGGCAGGTTCTCCCGGTTGGCTCCGCCGCCCGTTGCGACCTCACTCTGCTTGGGGGCTTCCCCCCGCCCGAGCCAAGTCGAGCGCTGGGGGACGATCGGCGGCGCGCACCACCATACTGGCCGCCTGTGACGCGTATCCCGCGACCGCAGGGGAAACCCACACGGGACCGACACGCGCGCACGACGGCGAAGCGGTACGTCACTTCCCAAGTCGGGCGGCGGGGCCGCCCGGTTGCCGCCCCTGGACAAGGGTGGCGCAGATCACAGCCACGGCCATGCCGCCGAGCAGGAAGAGGTAGGAGCCGCCGCCCGCGGCGAACATGAAGTCCCCTTCCGGGCGGCTGGCGGTGAGCAGCACGACGGCGATCATCCACCCGGCGCCGCTCGCCACGGCGGCGCCGCGGCTCCCGGTGGCCCGGGACGCGCCGAGGAACAGCCCGGCCGCGCCCGCGAGCGCGAGGAGCAGCCCGCCGGGGAACCAGCCGGCCTGCACCAGCGACCCGGCCACGCCGACCACCGCGCCGAGCGCGAAGAGCAGCACATGGAGGGCGATCCGCGCGGCGGAGGGCATGCGCAGCGGCTGCGCGAGCGTGGAGTGGCGGTCGTTCACGGCGTCTCCCCGATCCCGGCGAACAGGTCCTGGTCGTCGCCCTCGGCCCGCCCGCCGCGCACCAACTCGTAGTACTCGTCGGCGAACAGCGGCTGGGCGAGCTCGTTGGAGAGCGCGAAGTAGGGCTCGGCGACCTCGATCTGGGTCGCGTGCGCGCGCATGGCGGCGGCCTTGGCGGCGACGTGGCCGGAGCCGTCGACCCGCGCGGTCACCCGCTCCGCGCCGACCACGCCCGGTACGTCGGTGACGGCGGCGCTCTTCTCCCAGGGCAGTCCGGGCAGATCGCCCTGGAGCCGGGCGAACGCCGCGTCGGCGACATCGCGGGGCACTCGGTTCCAGTAGACGCGCTCGACGGACAGGCCTTCGGCCGCGGCCAGTTCGACCGCCCGCATGGCGACGCGGTGGGCCTGGATGTGGTCGGGGTGGCCGTAGCCGCCGTCGGGGTCGTAGGTGACGAGGACCTGCGGGCGCACCTCGCGGAGGACGTCCAGCAGCCGCCCGGCGGCCTCGTCCACGTCGGCGCGCCAGAAGGCGGCCGGGTGGTCGTTGTCGGGCAGCCCCATCATCCCGGAGTCGCGGTACCGCCCGGCCCCGCCGAGCTGGCGGAAGTCGGTGACGCCGAGCGCCGCCATGGCGGCCCGGAGCTCCTGGAGCCGGTACTCCCCGAGGGCGTCTCCGCTCAAATGCCGCAGATCCGCCGGAATGACCTCGCCCAGCTCGCCCAGCGTGCAGGTCACCAGGGTCACCCGCACACCCCGGGCGGCGTACGCGGCCATGGTCGCGCCGTTGTTGATCGACTCGTCGTCCGGGTGCGCGTGCACCAGCAGCAGACGACGCTCGGGCAGTTCCGTCATGGGGCCACCCTACGAGGCGGGTGGCGGAGGCTCAGAACTTGATGCTCCCGATCATGCTGGCGACGTTGGTCGTCAGCTCGCTGATCGTGGGGGCGATCGTCGAGGAGGCCAGGTAGAAGCCCAGGAGCATGCAGAGGACTGCGTGCCCGGCCTTCAGTCCCGACTTCTTGATCAGGATGAAGACGATGATCGCCAGCAGCACCACCGCCGAAATCGAGAGTGCCACGGCGGTTCACCTCCAGTCAGAAGCAGTCGACAGAGCGGGCCAACGCGTAAACCCGTACAGGAGCCAGCAGGTTCATACCCACACAGCGTTAGTGATCATAGCTATGAGTGTGTGCGCATCGCTGGGCGCACAGGTGCGCAAGGGAGCGCATGGCCAATCATCGCCAATAGGGTCGGGGCATGACGACCGAGCCTGCTGACTCCTTCCCCCGACGGCACGCCCGCACCCAGCGGTTCACGCTCGGCGCGCCGCGTTCCTTCACCGTGGCGCCCGACGGTTCCCGGGTCGCGTTCCTGCGGTCGGCCTCCGGCACCGACCGGGCCAACTCCCTGTGGGTGCTGGACCTGGCGGACGGCCGGGAGCATCTCGCCGCCGACCCCCGTGCCCTGCTGGGCGGCGACGAGGAGCGGCTGTCGCCCGAGGAGCGGGCGCGGCGCGAGCGCAGCCGGGAGGGCGGGGCCGGGATCGTCGGCTACGCCACCGACAGGACGCTGGAGTTGGCCGCCTTCACGCTGTCGGGCCGGCTGTTCGCGGCCGAGCTGCGGGCCGGCACGACGCGTGAACTGCCCGCCGCCGGGCCGGTGATCGACCCCCGGCCCGCCCCCGACGGGCGTCTGGTCGCCTATGTCGCGGGCGGTGACCTGCGGGTCGTGGGCGCGGAGGGTGAGGACGACCGGGTGCTGGCGGCCGCCGAGGCGGACGGCGTGTCGTACGGGCTCGCCGAGTTCGTCGCGGCGGAGGAAATGGGGCGTTCGCGCGGTTTCTGGTGGTCCCCCGAGTCGGACCGGCTGCTGGTCGCCCGGGTGGACGACACGCCGGTGCGGCGCTGGTGGATCTCCGACCCGGCCCAGCCGGAACGTGACCCACAACACGTGCCGTACCCGGCGGCCGGGACAGCCAACGCGGAGGTCCGGCTGTTCGTGTTCGGCCTCGACGGGGCCCGCACGGAGGTCGCCTGGGACCGGGCCCGGTACCCCTATCTCGCGCATGTGCACTGGTCAGATGCCGGTGCGCCGTTGCTCCTGGTACAGGCCAGGGATCAGCGCAGCCAGCTGTATCTGGCCGTGGACCCGGACACCGGAGCGACCCGGATGGTGCACGCCGACGAGGACTCGATTTGGCTTGATCTTTTCGCCGGGGTGCCCGGCTGGTCGCCCTCCGGCCAGCTCGTGCGGATCGCCGACGAGGGCGGCGCGCGGGTGCTGGCGGTCGGCGAACGTCCGCTCACCGGGGCGCAGTTGCACGTCCGGGCGGTCCTCGACGTGGGGGCCGACGACGTGCTGGTCTCGGCCTCGGCCGGGGAGGGCGCGGTGAACCCGGAGATCGGCGAGGTCCATGTCTACCGGGTCAACGAGCTCGGCGTGGAGCGCGTCTCCGAGGAACCCGGCGTGCACTCGGCCGTGCGCTCCGGGGGCGTGACCGTGCTGGTGTCGGCGACGCCGGACCGGCCGGGCTCCCAGGTGCGGGTGCTGCGGGACGGGAAGCAGTGCGCGACCGTCACCTCGTACGCCGAAGACCCCGGTTTGTCCCCGCGCATGGCCCTCACCCAGGGGGGCGCACGGCGCATCCCGTGCGCCCTGCTCATGCCCACGGACCACGACGGGGTCACTCCCCTGCCGGTCCTCCTCGACCCCTACGGCGGTCCGCACGGATCCCGGGTGGTCGCCGCGCACAACGCGCATCTGACCTCGCAGTGGTTCGCCGACCAGGGCTTCGCGGTGCTCGTCGCCGACGGGCGGGGCACGCCCGGCCGTTCGCCCGCCTGGGAGAAGGGTGTCCACCACGCCTTCACGGCCTCCCTGGACGACCAGGTGGAGGCCCTGCACGCCCTGGCGGGCTCCCATCCGCTGGACCTGTCCCGGGTGGCGGTCCGTGGCTGGTCGTACGGCGGCTGGCTCGCGGCGCTGGCCGTGCTGCGCCGCCCCGACGTCTTCCACGCGGGCATCGCCGGGGCCCCGGTGACCGACTGGCGGCTCTACGACACCCACTACACCGAGCGCTACCTCGGCGACCCCGCCGCCGAACCGGCGGTCTACGCCGCCAACTCCCTCGTCACCGACGAGGGCCTGTCCGCCCCGGCCGAGCCGCACCGGCCGCTGATGATCGTGCACGGGCTCGCCGACGACAACGTGGTCGTCGCCCACGCCCTGCGGCTGTCCTCGGCCCTGCTCTCGGCCGGCCGGCCGCACGAGGTGCTGCCGCTGTCCGGGGTGACCCATATGACCCCGCAGGAACAGGTCGCCGAGAACCTGCTGCTCCTCCAGGTCGACTTCCTCAAGCGCTCCCTCGGCCTGGCCTGACACGCCGACGGGCCGGGGTGACATGGTGCACCCCGGCCCGCTTTACGGCACCCGCACGGCCGTACGCTGCTCAGCCTCGCGCGTCCGTATATCGGAACGGCTTCGTCGAAGTTGCCTGGCTGTTAACGAGTTTTGTGTGCAAATGCCTGGTCTTCACCAGGGAAGAGAGGCTCCGCGGTACGGTCCCGTCCGTATCACCTTCCGGGGTTCCTGGAAGCGGGGCCCTCGGCGCGCTGGTCGGGAAGCCGTTTCGCGCAGGGGCCCTGTCTCGTGTCCGGCAGCCGGTCGAGCTGCCGTGGAAAGGGTGCACATCGGGCGCTACGGATCATAACTGTCCGTGCCTGCGCATCCGTCGACATACACCAGCACGAGGGGCACACCGGACTTCAGGCGCCCGGCGGCCGGTTCAGCCCGCCGTCCGGCGGCGGCTGACCGTCCACGCCACTCCCTCGCCTCTCCGGCGGCCTCACCTGGTCCTTCTCCGGCCGCGCCGGCCCTCTTCCCGGCTCCTCCGGGGGTACCACCTGTTTCTCCTCCGCGAACAGGCAGGCCGAGTCGTGGGCGGCCGGGCCGCCGGGGGCGGTCAGGTGGGGCGGGACCGCCAGGAGGGGGACCTCCTCGGCGCAGCGGGGCCGGGCCTTGAAGCAGCGGGTGCGGAAGCGGCAGCCCGAGGGGATGTTCGTCGGGGACGGCACGTCTCCGGCGAGGATGATCCGCTCCCGGTGCTCGCGGGCCTCCGGGTTGGGCACCGGGACCGCGGAGAGCAGGGCCTGTGTGTAGGGGTGGGTGGGGTGGTCGTAGATCTCGGCGTCCCGGCCGATCTCGACGATGCGGCCCAGGTACATCACCCCGACCCGGTCGGAGATGTGCCGGACGATCGACAGGTCGTGCGCGATGAAGACGTAGCTGAGCTCGAACTCCGCCTGGAGCCGGTCCAGCAGGTTGATGACCTGGGCCTGGACGGAGACGTCCAGCGCGGAGACCGGCTCGTCGGCGACGATCACCTCGGGGCGCAGCGCGAGGCCGCGCGCGATGCCGATGCGCTGGCGCTGGCCGCCGGAGAACTGGTGCGGATAGCGGTTGATGTACTCGGGGTTCAGGCCGACCACGTCCAGCAGGTCCTGCACCCGCTTGCGCCGGTCGCCCTTCGGCGCCACCTCGGGGTGGATCTCGTACGGCTCCCCGATGATGTCGCCCACCGTCATACGGGGGTTGAGGGAGGTGTACGGGTCCTGGAAGACCATCTGGATGTTGCGCCGGACCGCCTTGAGGGCCTTGCCGGACAGTCTGGAGATGTCCTCGCCCTTGTAGCGGATCTCGCCCGCGGTCGGCTTCTCCAGGTGGACCAGCATCTTGGCGACGGTGGACTTGCCGCAGCCCGACTCCCCCACGATGCCCAGGGTCTCGCCCCTGTGCAGGGTGAAGTCCACCCCGTCTACGGCCTTGACCGCGCCGATCTGCTTCTTGAAGAGGATGCCCCGGGTGAGCGGGTAGTGCTTGACGAGCCCGCTCACCTCGATGATCGGCTCAGCCATCGATGCACTCCCTCCAGAAGTGGCACGCGCTCTCCCGTTCCTCGTTCACCTCGTACAGCGGGGGTACGTCGGTGCGGCACACGTCCTGGGCCATCGGGCAGCGCGGGTTGAAGGCGCAGCCGGGCGGGATGTTCAGCAGGTTGGGCGGCAGGCCCTTGATGGCGTACAGCTCCTGGCCCTTCTGGTCCAGGCGCGGGATGGAGTCGAGCAGGCCCCTGGTGTAGGGGTGGGCGGGGGCCTTGTAGATGTCGTGGACGGGCGCCTGTTCGACGATCCGGCCCGCGTACATCACCGCGATGCGGTCGGCCACGTCCGCGACGACCCCGAGGTCGTGGGTGATCAGGATGAGTCCCATGTTGAGCTCGCGCCGGAGCTCGGCGAGCAGGTCCATCACCTGGGCCTGCACGGTGACGTCGAGGGCGGTGGTCGGCTCGTCGGCGATGATCAGGGCGGGCTCCAGGGCCAGCGCCATGGCGATCATGATGCGCTGGCGCATACCGCCGGAGAACTGGTGGGGGTACTGGCGGACCCGCTCCTTGGCGGCCGGGATGCGCACCCGGTCCATCAGCTCCACGGCCTTGGCCCGCGCATCCTTGCGCGACATGCCCCGGTGCACCACGAACATCTCGCCGAGCTGGTCGCCCACGGAGAGCACGGGGTTCAGGGAGGACAGCGCGTCCTGGAAGATCATCGCCATCTCCGCGCCGCGGATCTTCCGCCGCTCCTCCTCCTTCAGCTTCAGCAGGTCCCTGCCCTGGAAGAGGATCTCGCCGCCGGCGATCCTGCCCGGCGGCACGTCGAGGATGCCCATGACGGCCTGGGCGGTGACGGACTTGCCGGAGCCGGACTCGCCGAGCACGGCGAGGGTCTCACCGGCGTCGACGGAGTAGGTGACGCCGTTGACGGCCTTGGCGATACCGTCCCGGGTCTTGAACTCCACGTGCAGGTCGCGCAGTTCCAGCAGCATGACGCCGTCACCTCAGCTTCGGGTCGAGGGCGTCGCGCACCGCGTCGCCGAGCATGATGAAGGCCAGGACGGTGACGGCCAGCGCGCCGGAGGGCCACAGCAGCGCGTGCGGGGCGTTGCGGACGTAGGGCGAGGCGGCGGAGATGTCGATGCCCCAGGACACGCTCGGCGGCTTCAGACCGACGCCGAGGTAGGACAGCGTCGCCTCCAGCGAGATGTAGGTGCCCAGCGCGATGGTCGCCACGACGATGACCGGCGCCACCGCGTTGGGTGTGATGTGCCGCAGCAGCATCCGGGAGCTGGAGGCGCCGAGGGCGCGGGCGGCCTGGACGTAGTCGTTCTGCTTGGCGGTGATCACCGAGCCGCGGGCGATACGGGAGATCTGCGGCCAGCCCAGCAGCACCATGAAGCCGATGACCGGCCAGATGGTGTTGCTGGTGACGACCGACAGCAGCACCAGACCGCCGAGGACGACCGGGATGGCGAAGAAGATGTCGGTGACACGGGACAGGACCGAGTCCCAGCCCCCGCCGAAGAAGCCCGCCAGGCCGCCGAGCACCGAGCCGAGGATCGCGACGCCGAGCGTGGCCAGGACGCCGACCGAGACGGACGTACGGGCGCCGTAGACGGTGCGGGTGTAGACGTCGCAGCCCTGGCCGTCGAAGCCGAAGGGGTGGCCGGGCTGGGAGCCCTGCTGCGCCTTGGCGAGGTCGCACTGGAGCGGGCTCATCCAGGTGATGGCGCCCGGCCACAGCGAGATGAAGACCAGGAAGAGGATGACCAGGCCGGCGATGATGAAGACCGGGTTGCGGCGCAGGTCGTGCCAGGCGTCGGACCACAGGCTGCGGGGCTTCCCGGCGGGGCCGGTGCCCAGGGGGCCGCCGGGGGTCCTCTCCAGGGTCTCGGCCTCTTGTGCGGCGAGGTCCATGCCACCTCCCGCCCCCGCGCCGGAGATGGCCCGGCCGCCGTCGTACTGCTCAGGCATAGCGGATCCTCGGGTCGAGTACGGCGTACAGGAGGTCGACCAGCAGATTGGCGATCAGGAAGACCAGGACGAGGATCGTCACGAAGCCGACGACGGTCTGGGTGTTCTGCCGGACGATGCCCTGGTAGAGCTGGTAGCCGACGCCGTGGATGTTGAAGATGCGCTCGGTGACGATCGCGCCGCCCATCAGGGCGCCGATGTCGGCGCCGATGAAGGTGATCACCGGGATCAGGGAGTTGCGCAGCAGGTGCCGGACCGTGACCCGGCGCCGGGGCAGGCCCTTGGCGACGGCGGTGCGGACGTAGTCGGAGCGCCGGTTCTCCGCGATCGAGGTGCGGGTGAGCCGGGTGACGTACGCCAGTGAGACGGACGCCAGGACGAGGCCGGGCACGATCAGCTCGTCGAAGGGGGCCTCGGAGGAGACGGACGGGCTGATCCAGCCCCACTCGACGCCGAGCAGCAGCTGGAGCAGCAGACCGGTGACGAAGGTGGGGACGGAGATGACGACGAGCGTGCCGACCAGGACCGCGGTGTCGACGGGCCGCCCCCGGCGCAGGCCGGTGATCACGCCGAGGGAGATGCCGATGACGATCTCGAAGAGGATCGCGACGACGGTGAGCCGGATGGTGACGGGGAACGCCGACGCCATCAGCTCGGTGACCTCCTGGCCGTTGAACGCGGTGCCGAAGTCGCCGGTGAAGATGTTGCCCATGTAGGTCAGGTATTGCTGCCACAGGGGCTTGTCGAGACCGAACTCCTTCTCCAGCTGTGCCGCGGTGGCGGGGTCGCACTGCCGCTCACCGCACAGGCCCGCGATGGGGTCGCCCATCACGTTCACCATCACGAAGATCAGCAGCGTGGCCCCGATGAACACCGGGATCATCTGGAGCAGCCGCCTCAGGACATAGCGCCCCATGACGGGTCAGCTCACCTTGATCTCGTCGTAGACCGGCACGGAGAACGGGTTGAGTTTGACGTTCGAGAGCCGCTCCGAGAAGCCGGCCGAGCCGTTCTGGTACCAGAGCGGGATGGCGGCCATGTTGTCGCGGACGACCGCCTCCGCCTGCTGGAAGGTCTGGACGGCCTTGCCCTGGTCGGTCTCGGCGTTGGCCTGGTCGACGAGGCTGTCGAACTCCTTGTTGCTCCACTTGCCGTCGTTGGACGAGGCGTTGGTGTAGTAGAGCGGCTGGAGGAAGTTCTGGATCAGCGGGTAGTCCATCTGCCAGCCGGCCCGGAACGGTCCGCTCATCTTCTGGTCGGTGATCTGGCTGCGGAAGTCGGCGAAGGTGCCGACCGGGTTGCCCACGCACGCCTTGGTGTTGCCGAGGGCGTTGTTGATGGAGTTGCAGACCGCGTCCACCCACTGCTTGTGGGAGCCGGTGTCGGCGTTGTAGGTGATCTTCACCTGGCCGCCGGGCAGTCCGCCGCCCTCCTGGATGAGCTTCTTCGCCTCCGTCGGGTTGTACTTGCAGGCGTCCCCGCACAGGCCGTCCTGGAAGCCGCCGTCCTTGCCGAGGACGGGGGAGGTCCAGTCGGTGGCGGGGGTGCGGGTGTTCTGGAAGATCGTCTTGGTGATCTGGTCCCGGTTGATCGCCATGGACAGTCCGGTACGGACCTTCTGCGAGCCCGAGGTGTTCCACTTCGGGTCGTAGAACGGGAAGGCGAGGGTCTGGATGATGCCGGCCGGGGTGTTGAGATAGCGGTCGCCCAGGTCGTTCTGGACGTTGGCGAGCTGGGCGGCCGGCACGTCGTCGACCAGGTCCAGGTTGCCCGCGAGCAGATCGGTGTAGGCGGTGTTGTTGTCCGTGTAGACCTTCAGGTCCACGCCGCCGTTCTGCGCCTTGTCGTCGCCCGGGTAGTCGTCCCACTTGCGAAGGGACATCTGCGAGCCCTTCTGGTACGAGTCGATCGCGTAGGGCCCGTTCCCTACGGGCTTGCTCAGCCAGGCGTCGTGGTCGTCGAAGAAGGACTGCGGCAGGGGGGCGAAGGCGGGGTAGCCGAGGGTGTCGGGGAAGGTGGAGAACTTCTGGGTCAGCTTGACCGTGAAGGTCTGCGGGTTGACCACCTTCAGGCCGGACAGGGTGTCGGCGCTCTGCGCGCTGCCGTCCTCGGGGTGGACCTTGTCGTAGCCCTCGATGTAGCCGAAGAAGTAGGCGTTCTTCTGGTTGTTCTTCAGGCTGGCGCCGTAGTTCCAGGCGTCGACGAAGGACTCGGCGGTGACCTTCTCACCGTTGGAGAAGGTCCAGCCGCTCTTGACGGTGATGGTGAAGGTCTGCGAGTCGGTGGTGTCGATCTTCTCGGCGAGCATGTCCTCGGCCGCGCCCGTCTCGGGGTTGTACCGCTTCAGGCTGCGGAAGATCATGTCGAGCACCTTGCCGCCCTGCACCTCGTTGGTGTTGGCCGGCTCCAGCGGGTTCTGCGGGTCGCCCCAGGACGCGCTGAGCACCGCGCCGGAGTCGGCGCTGCCACCGCCGTCCCCGTCTCCTCCGCAGGCCGTCGCCGCGAGGACTACCGCCGCGGCGCATGCTGTCCACTTGACGTGCGTGGCTCCGCGCATGGAGTGCCTCCTCGTGAATGCGCAGTTGTGCGCTGTGCCGCCAGCACCGAAGCACTGACCCGTCATCGGCCAATATCGGACGAAATTATACAAAGCGCACACGCAAGGGGCTCTTTGGGCGACGCGGCTCCCCCCGATGCCATACACGCGTCGTTCACCGGGCGATAACCCGGGATTTCTGTACTGACTGGCGGGACAGCAGGCAGACTGCCCGGATGGTTGATCGTTCCTTCGCCGATCTGGAGCTCGCACGGCTGTACGACGCCCTGAATCCGTGGGGGCCCTGCGACGACTTCTACCTGGACCTGGTGATGACCGCGCCGGCCGTGCTGGACGTCGGCTGCGGGACCGGGAGGCTGCTGCGCGGGGCCCGCGCGGCGGGGCACACGGGCCGGCTGACCGGGCTCGACCCGGCGGCGGCGATGCTGGTGCAGGCGCGTGGCGCCGCGCCGGACGTGGAGTGGGTGCTGGGCGACTTCGAGTCGAGCCGGTGGCGTGCGGAGTTCGAACTGGCCGTGATGACCGGGCACGCCTTTCAGGAACTGCTCGGGGACGAGGACGTGCGGCGGGTGCTCGCGGGGGTGCGGCAGGCTCTGGCGCCTCGGGGACGGTTCGTCTTCGAGACGCGTAATCCGGCGGCGCGGGCGTGGGAGGAGTGGACGCCGGAGCGGGTGCACGGGGTCGCCGGGGCGGACGGGTCGGCGGTCGAGGTGCGGCACGAGGTCGTGGGGCCGGTGCGCGGGGACCGGGTGACGTTCACGGAGACGTTCGTGGGGGCGCGGTGGGAGCGGGCCCGTGTCAGCCGGAGTACGTTGCGGTTCCTTGCCGTGGAGGGGGTGGACGCGTTGTTGGGGGCGGCGGGGTTTCGGGTTGTGGCGCGGTACGGGGACTGGGGGCGGGGGGTGTTCGTGCCTGGGTCCAGCCGGGAGATCGTGACGGTGGCGGAGGTGCTGTGAGGGCAGCTCTTGCCGAGGGCCGGTGGCTCTGAGTGCCTGAGTGTCTCGCTGCGGCGCCGTGGTGCGTTTTTGCGCAGTTCCCCGCGCCCCTCGGACGTGCGGCGCCGTCGTGGCTTGTCGCGCAGTTCCCCGCGCCCCTAGAAGCAGGGCGGTCCCCGCGTGCCCCTGACATGCACGGCGGCGTCGTGGCTGGGTGCGCAGTTCCCCGCGCCCCTGACAGACAGGGCGGCGTTCCCCGTGCCCCTTGGACGTGCGGCGCCGTCGTGGCTTGTCGCGCAGTTCCCCGCGGCCCTGACAGGCAGGGCGGTGTTCCCCGCGGCCTGGAAGCAGGGCGGTGGAAAGCGCGGCGCCGCGCCACCGAGGGGATGGTGGCGCGGCGGCGGGGGTGTTACTTGGAGTCGGTGTCGGAGTCCGACTCGAGGGCCTTGAGGGCCGGGTCGAGGACGATGTCCTCGCCCTGGGAGGCCGTGGTCGGGTCCTCCGGGAAGTGGCAGGCCGTGAGGTGGCCGGCGCGGTTGCCGGAGAGCTGGACCAGCGGGGGCTCCTCAGTGGCGCACTTGTCCTGCGCCTTCCAGCAGCGGGTGCGGAAGCGGCAGCCGGACGGCGGGTGGATCGGCGAGGGCACGTCACCGGAGAGACGGATGCGCTCGCGCTGCTCCGCGTCGTCCGACACGTCCACCTCGGGCACCGCGGAGAGCAGCGCGTGGGTGTACGGGTGACGCGGCTGGTTGTAGATCGAGTCCCGGTCGCCGACCTCGACCACCTTGCCGAGGTACATCACCGCGACGCGGTGCGAGAAGTGCCGCACGATCGCCAGGTCGTGGGCGATGAAGACGAACGCGATGCCGAGCTCGTCCTGCACCTTCTTCAGCAGGTTGACGACCTGCGCCTGGATCGACACGTCGAGCGCGGAGACCGGCTCGTCGGCGACGATCAGCTTCGGGTTCAGGGCGAGCGCGCGGGCGACGCCGATGCGCTGGCGCTGACCGCCGGAGAACTCGTGCGGGAAGCGGTTGTAGTGCTCGGGGTTGAGACCGACCAGCTCCAGCAGCTCACGGACCTTGTTCTCACGGCCGCCCGCGGGGTTGATCCCGTTGACCTCCATCGGCGACTTGATGATCGTGCCGACGGTTTGCCGCGGGTTCAGCGAGGAGTACGGGTCCTGGAAGATCATCTGGATCTCGGACCGCACCGGCGCGATCTGCCGGCGCGAGGCGTGGGTGATGTCCCGCCCGGCGTAGGTGATCTGGCCGGCCGTCGGCTCCAGCAGACGGGTGATCAGCCGGCCCGTGGTCGACTTGCCGCAGCCGGACTCGCCGACCAGGCCGAGGCTCTCGCCGACGCCGACGCTGAGGTCGACACCGTCGACGGCCTGGACCGCGCCGACCCTGCGCTTGATCGGGAAGCCACCGTAGATCGGGAAGTGCTTCGTGAGGCCCTTGACCTCGAGAAGCGTCTCCGGGACGGTGGCGTCCTTGGGGCCCTGCTGTGCGGGGAGGGTGAGGTTCTCGCTCATGATTCGTCTCTCCCTAGCGCAGCCGGGGCTGGATCTCGTCGATGAAGATGGCCTGCTTCTGCTCGGCCGTCAGGTGACACGCGGCGGCACGGCCGTCGGCCAGCGCAGGCCGGGTCGTGGTGCACAGACCGCCCGCGACCTTGTCCGTGAAGCCGCAGCGGGGGTTGAAGCGGCAGCCGGACGGCGGGTTGAGCAGGGACGGCGGGGTGCCCGGGATCGGCGTCAGCTCGGTGTTGATGTCGCCGTCGAGACGCGGCATCGAGCTGAGCAGGCCCCAGGTGTAGGGGTGCTTCGGCGTGCCGAGCACCTCCTTGACGCTGCCGCGCTCCACCGCGCGGCCGGCGTACATCACGAGCAGGTCGTCGGCCATGTTGGCGATGACGCCCAGGTCGTGGGTGATGAAGATGATCGCGGAGCCGAACTCCTGCTGGAGGTCCTTGAGCAGGTCCAGGATCTGGGCCTGCACGGTCACGTCGAGCGCGGTGGTCGGCTCGTCGGCGATCAGCAGCTCGGGGTCGCACATCAGGGCCATGGCGATCATGGCGCGCTGGCGCATACCGCCGGAGAACTGGTGCGGGTAGTCGTCGAAGCGCACCTTGGGCTGCGGGATGCCGACCTTCTCCAGCATCTGGATGGCGCGGTCCTTGGCCTCCTTCTTGGAGGCGCCCATGTGCTTCATGTACGGCTCGGACAGCTGCCGGCCCACCGTGTAGTACGGGGACATCGCGGTCAGCGGGTCCTGGAAGATCATCGCCATCTTGTTGCCGCGGAGCTTCTCCAGCTCGCGGTCGGTGGCGGTGACGAGCTCCTTGCCGTCGAGGACGATCTCGCCGTCGACGGTGGTGGTGCGGGGGTTATGCAGGCCGAGGATCGTCAGGTTGGTGACGGACTTGCCGGAGCCGGACTCGCCGACGATACCCAGGGTCTTGCCGCGCGCGATGTCGAAGGACAGGCCGTCGACCGCCTTGACGATGCCGTCCTCGGTGGAGAACTGCACCCGCAGGTCACGGACCGAGAGGAAGCTCTCGGGCCCGGTCGGGGCCGGGGCGTCCTCGGTCTTGGTCAGTGTGGTCACGGTGGTTGGTTCTTCCTAGGAGAGCCGGACGCGCGGGTCGATCCAGGCGTACGCGATGTCGGTGAGGATGTTCAGGAGCAGGATGAAGAAGGCTCCGACGAGCATCACGCCCATGGTGAGCGGGAGGTCCTTGGTGACGGCACCCTGTACGGCGAGCTGGCCGATTCCCTGGAGCGAGAAGGTCAGCTCGGTGACCACGCCACCGCCGAGCAGGGCGCTGATGTCGATGCCGAGCACGGTGACGATCGGGATGAGCGAGCCGCGCCAGGCGTAACGGAAGAATACGTACTTGCTCGACATGCCCTTCGCGCGGGCGGTGCGCACGTGCTCCTCGGCGAGCTGCTCGATGAGCGAGGCGCGCGCCATACGCGTGTACTGCGCGGTGAAGATGGTCGCCATCACGAGCATGGGGATCCACAGGCCGGCCAGCCAGCCGAACGGGTCCTCCGTGAAGGGGACGTACTTGGGGAACTCCGCCCAGCCGGTGCTGTACACGAAGATCAGCATCACGATCGGGCCGAGGAAGTAGATCTGGAACGAGCTGAGCACCATGGAGGTGCCGGTGGCGATCTTGTCGAGCGCCGATCCGCGCTTGTACGCGGAGATCATGCCCGCGCCGATACCGATGGTCAGGAAGACCAGGATCGCGCCGACGGTCAGCGACAGGGTCAGCGGGAAGCGGTCCTTGATGGTGTCCCAGACCATGTCGCCGGAGTAGAACGACTGGCCGAGGCAGGGCGCCTCACAGTGGCCGGTGGGGAAGTCGCGGCCCGTCACGATGCCGGACATGAAGTCCCAGAACTGCTGCGCGATCGGCAGATTGAGGCCGAGGGCCTCGCGGATGTCCTCGAGTCTTGCCGGGGAGCAGTCCTTGCCACAGGCCAGGGAGGCGTAGTCGGATGGCGCGGCGACGAAGAGGAAGAAGGTGGCGGCACCGATGAGGAACAAGGTGACGACGGCACCGACGAAGCGCCGGATGATGAACTGAAGCATGGCGGGGTGGCTGCTCTCTGCGACAGACGGTGGACGGGTTCACGGATCCGCGGGAGTGCGCTCCGCCTGGTGCGCACTCCCGCGATCAGCCGTAGAGAGTTACGACTTCAGGAACAGCTGGGTCACGTCGATGTAGCTCGACTCGGTGCTGTAGCGGGCACCGCCGACGTTCGAACCGAACAGCTGGAACTGCTTGGTGTACCACAGCGGAGCGGCCGGGTTGACCTTCTCCATGATGTAGTGGTGCGCCTCTTCCCAGGTCTTGGCGGCCTCGGTCGGCTCCTGGGTCAGGGCCTTGTTGATCAGCTCCTGGACCTTCGGGTCCTTGATGTGCGCGTAGTTCGAGGAACCGTCGGCGACCTGGTCACCGTCGTAGATCGGGGTGACGACCGTACCGGCGGACGGCCAGTCCTGGCCCCAGCCCGTGATGTAGACGTCGTACGGGTTGTCGAGCTTGCCGATCTGCTCGTAGTAGCTCGCCGCGTCGATCTCCTTGGCGACGACGTCGATGCCGACCTTCTTCAGGGCGTCCTCGACGGCGACCTTGCGCTTCTGGCCGGCCTCGGAGTTCGAGTAGGCGAAGACGAGCTTCTTCTCGGCGGCCGGAACACCCTTCAGGAGCTCCTGGGCCTTGGCGATGTTGCCCTGCGGCGTCTTCAGACGGCCGAAGGGGTCGTACGTGGCCTCGTAGCCCGGCAGCGTCGGGGCGAACAGGTTCGGGGCCACGTCGCCACCGTAGGCGCCACCCTCGCCGGCGATGAGGGACTTGGAGTTCATCGCGTAGGCGACGGCGTCACGGACGGTCTTGTTCTTGACCCGGTCCAGGTTGAAGGTCAGCTGCATGACGTAGGGCTGGTAGCCCTTGATCGTGCGCTTGTTGACCGCCGGGTTGGAGATGACGTCCTGGATCTGGGTGGAGTCGACCGAGCCGGTGAACTGGATCGCGCTCTTGGCGTCGCCCTGGTCGGAGATCAGACGCTTGGTCTGGGTCGACTCGGTGACACCGAACTGGAAGTCCCAGCCGTCCACGTACTGGTGGCGCACGGCGTCGGTCTTGGCGTCCCAGTTCTCGTTCTTGACGAGCTTGAGGGCCTTGCCGATCTTGTACTCGGAGATCTTGTACGGGCCGGTCGCGACCGGGGCCTTGTCGTACCGCTCCTTGGTGTCGGTCTTCTCCGGGACGACGGAGTAGCCCGGCATCGCCAGGGTCTGCGGCAGGTCGGGGCGCGCCTTGTCGAAGTGGAAGACGACCGTCTTCTCGTCCGGGGTCTCCAGGACGGTGTCCGGCAGGTGCTTCTTGCCGAAGCCGCCGTCGGGCAGCGCGGCACGGTAGTCGGCGCCGCTCAGCCAGTTCTGCAGGTACGTCGGGCCGTCGAAGATGAACTTCGCGTAGGTGCGCTCGACGGTGTGACGGATGTCGGCCGAGGTGATCTCGTTGCCGTTCTGGTCCTTGACGCCGTCCTTCAGCGTGTAGGTCCAGGTCTTGCCGCCGTCGGAGGACTTGCCGGCGTCGGTGGCGAGGTCACCGACGACCGAGACGTTGCCCTTGCCGTCCTCCTTGAAGTTCGTCAGCCCGCGGAAGAGCAGGTTGGCGACCTGGCCGGCGTCGGAGACGTAGATCTGGCCCGGGTCGAGGTGGGACAGGCCCGCCTCCTGGTAGGCGATGATCGTGCCGCCGGGCTTGGCACCCGGGACCTCCGCGGCCGGACCGGTGGAGGCCGTGGCGTCCGCGTAGACGACCGCGTTGGACTGGCTGGCCGCCTCCTTCTGGTCCTTCTTGGAGTCCTTGTTGGAGCTCGAGCCCTTGTTCTCCGAGCAGCCGGTGAGCGCGAGGGAGCCGGCCGCGATGGCGACGACTATGGCACGCGCTCTGCGCGAGGTGAGCTTCATAGCGGTGAATGCACCTACCTGTCGGTTGTGTTCCATGAGTACTGCCTGACGCGGCTGGTAGGCCGACGCGGGGGCGGCAGCCACCCCCCACCAAAGGACGCTTTACCGCCCGGACTTGGGGTCGAAGGCATCCCGGACCGAGTCTCCGAGGAGATTGAAGGCCAGGATGAAGATCACCAGCGCCACACCCGGGAAGAACATGAACGCGGGGTCCTGTTCCGTGTAGCGGGCGCCGGCGGCGAACAGCCGTCCCCAGTCCGGGGTCGGCTCGACGAAGCCGACGCCCGCGAAGGACAGGAACGCGATGGTGAGGATCGTGCTGGGCAGCTGGTACGTGAACTGCACCAGGATCGGGGAGACGATGTTCGGCAGGATCTCCTTGCGGACGATCCGCCAGGGCGAGGCTCCCGCGACCTTGGCCGCCTCCACGAACTCACGTTCACGCAGAGACAGCACGGTCGACCGGACGAGGCGGGACATGCCCATCCAGCCCAGCACCCACAGCACGATCAGGATCGCCAGCGCCCGGAAGTACGTGGGCGTCTCCTCCCGCGGGTCCACGAAGAACGCGGTCACCACGGGCATGAAGGCGATGAAGAACAGCTGCGAGGGGAAGGACAGGAAGAAGTCCGTGGCCCGGCCGAGCCAGTAGTCGACCCTGCCGCCGAAGTAGCCGCCGACGAGGCCGATGAAGATGCCGGTGACCATGAGGAGCACGGTCACACCGAGGGCCATGAAGAGCGAGGTGCGCATGCCGTACATGAGCATCGCGAACAGGTCCCGGCCGTACTGCGGCTCGACGCCGAACCAGTGGGAGCCGGAGACGCCGCCGAAGTAGCCGAGCGGCAGACCGAACTCGTCGAGGATCGGCTTGTCCGCGTACGTCGGGTCCTGGCCGTACAGCGTGTACGGGTCGGTGCCGCTGAGCTTGACCAGCAGCGGCGCGGCGAGCGCGGCGACAAAGAAGAAAATCACTATGGCCGCGCAGACCATACCTGTACGGTCACGCTTGAAGCGCTGCCACATCAACTGGCCGGGGGAACGACCCTCAAGCTTCTGCTCACCCTTGGCGACTTCGGAGGTCGCCTCGAGCTCAGGGTCCAAGGCGACCGCGGACCCGGAGCCCTCGGCCTTCGTCGGACTGGTCATGTGTGTTCTTCCCCCGGGGGGTTGGAGAGTCGAGCGCAGCACAGATACCGGCAGGTTCTGTGGTTTGGGGGAACTTTCGCCAAGTGCATCAACGCGCGTCAAGGGCGGAAGACATAGGGATCTCCCTAAGCGCAAATTTTTGAGCAAAAATTGCGAAGATTGACACCTGGTCGCGCTTGACAGCTGAGATGACAGTCGGACATTTTGGACATACAGGCAGGGATTTTTGTTTACATGTCCGAAACTTGATCGCTGGGTCTCCGATATCCGAACAGGCCCCGACGAGGCTCCGACGGTGGCCTGAACACCCCCCTTGAACATCCCGCGGGTCGCGTCCCGGACGCCCCGCCGGTATCTCCCCCCTCACTGCCCCGATCCGCCCGCGGGCATGCCGAGGACCCGGCTCTCCCTCGACGGGGAACCGGGTCCGGGGCCAACGCCCCTGAGGGGGCGTCAGCCGGGCGGGGCGGCTCAGCCGTGCTTGGCGCGGCTCGCGGCGCGGGCGCGCTCGCGCTGGTCCAGGTTGACCTTGCGGATGCGAACGGCCTCCGGGGTCACCTCGACGCACTCGTCGTCGCGGCAGAACTCCAGGGACTGCTCCAGGGAGAGCTTGCGCGGCGGGACGATCGCCTCGAACGAGTCGGCCGAGGAGGACCGCATGTTCGTGAGCTTCTTCTCCTTGGTGATGTTCACGTCCATGTCGTCGGAGCGGGAGTTCTCACCGACGATCATGCCCTCGTACACCTCGGTGCCGGGGTCCGTGAACAGCACGCCGCGCTCCTGGAGGTTCGTCATCGCGAACGCGGTGACGGCACCGGCGCGGTCGGCGACCAGGGAGCCGTTGTTACGGGTCTGCAGGGTGCCGAACCAGGGCTCGAAGCCCTCGTGGATGGAGTGCCCGATGCCCGTGCCACGGGTCTGCGTCAGGAACTCCGTCCGGAATCCGATCAGACCGCGGGAGGGCACCACGAACTCCATGCGGACCCAGCCGGAGCCGTGGTTGGACATGTTGTCCATCCGGCCCTTGCGGACGCCCATGAGCTGCGTGACGGCGCCCATGTGCTCCTCGGGCACGTCGATGGTCATGCGCTCGACGGGCTCGTACGTCTTGCCGTCGACGTCCTTGGTGACGACCTGGGGCTTGCCGATGGTCAGCTCGAAGCCCTCGCGGCGCATCTGCTCGACCAGGATGGCGAGCGCCAGCTCACCGCGGCCCTGCACCTCCCAGGCGTCCGGGCGCTCGGTGTCCAGGACGCGGAGGCTGACGTTACCGATCAGCTCGCGGTCCAGGCGGTCCTTGACCTGGCGGGCGGTGACCTTGCGGTCCTTGACGGCCGACTTGGCGTCGGCGCCCTTGCCGGTGCCGCCGCGGCCGACCAGCGGGGAGGTGTTGGTGCCGATGACCATGGAGATGGCCGGCTCGTCGACCGTGATCAGCGGCAGCGGGACCGGGTTCTCGGTGTCGGCGAGGGTCTCACCGATCATGATGTCCGGGATACCGGCGACCGCGCAGATGTCACCGGGGCCGGCCATCTCGGCCGGCTTGCGGGTGAGCGCCTCGGTCATCATCAGCTCGGTGATACGGACGTTGCTGATCGAACCGTCACGCTTGATCCACGCGACCGTCTGGCCCTTGCGCAGCTCGCCCTGCTCGACCCGGAGCAGCGCGATACGGCCGAGGAAGTTGTCGGCGTCCAGGTTGGTGACGTGCGCCTGGAGCGGCGCGGCCTCGTCGAAGGTCGGGGCCGGGATGTGCTCCAGGATCGTGGAGAAGAACGGCTCCAGGCTGTTGGAGTCCGCGGGGACCGTGCCGTTCTCCGGCTTGGTCAGCGAGGCGATGCCGTCACGGCCGCAGGCGTAGACGATCGGGAACTCGATCTGCTCCTCGTCCGCGTCCAGGTCCAGGAACAGGTCGTAGGTCTCGTTGACGACCTCGTCGATCCGGGAGTCCGGGCGGTCCGTCTTGTTGATGCAGAGGATGACGGGCAGCCGCTGCTGGAGCGCCTTGCGCAGCACGAAGCGGGTCTGCGGCAGCGGGCCCTCGGAGGCGTCGACGAGCAGCACGACACCGTCGACCATCGACAGACCGCGCTCGACCTCGCCGCCGAAGTCGGCGTGGCCGGGGGTGTCGATGATGTTGATCGTGATCGGGTCCCCGCCGTCCTTCGGGTGGTACTTGACCGCCGTGTTCTTGGCGAGGATCGTGATGCCCTTCTCACGCTCCAGGTCGTTCGAGTCCATCATGCGGTCGTCGACCGAGTCGAGCTGGTGGGCGGCGAAGGCACCGGCCTGCTTCAGCATGCCGTCGACGATGGTCGTCTTGCCGTGGTCGACGTGGGCGACGATGGCGACGTTGCGGATGTCGTGGCGCGTGGCCATGGTGTGGCGTACTCCCGGAGTGTGAGGAAGGCCCCTGCGCGTACGTCTGAGTTACGCGGACCCTGCCGGGCTTGACACGCCACGGCCTCACCCCATGTTACGTGGCCCTGCGGGAGGCGGCCTCCGCAGGGCCGGACGGCCTCAGTCCCCGGACGGGTTCGCGGAGGGCGCGAGCCCCTTCTTCAGATAGCCCATGTCCTCGTAGACGGGCGTCTGGAACCCGAAGGCGCCCGCGTTGGCCACGCTCTTGCGCACGGCCACCAGCTGGGGCCGCTGGTACAGCGGGATCGATCCCGCGGCCGCCCAGATCCTGGAGTCCGCCTTGCGGATCAGGCCCCGCATCTCGCGCTCGTCCAGCGTGGTCATGGCCTGGTCGAACAGCTGGTCCACCTGGTCCGTGCCGACCCGCGTGTAGTTCTGCTCCACGTTCAGGGAGCCGTCCGCCGCGGGCACGGGCTTGGCGTAGATGGGCCGCGCGTCGGTGGCCGGGAAGGCGGAGGCGGGCCACGAGTACAGGGCGAGGTCGTACTCCCCGGAGGCCACGTGGTCCTTGAAATAGCTCTCGTCGGAGACCTTCGTCACTTCCGTGCGGATGCCGACCCGGTCCAGCATCCGCCGGATGCGCTCGGCCACCGTCCGCAGCGACTGCGAGCCCGGTCCGGAGGGCACCACGAACTTCAGGGTCAGTGCCTTGCCGTCCTTGGCCAGGGGGCCCTTCCTCGCCCCGGCGGGCGCGGCCGTGCCCATGGGCGCGTACGCTCCCGGCGCCCCGCCCTGCTTCAGCCGGACGCCGTCGAACTGCTTGTCCCTGAGCTGGCCGTCCGCGTAGTGGCGCTCGTCGTCCTCGCGGTCGGCATCGCGGTAGGCCTTGTTGTCCTCGCCGCCGACGACGTACGTGCCGTCGTCGCCGGCCTCGGACTTGTCGTCCGCGGACTCCGTGTCGGCGGACTTCTTCTTCCCGGTGTCCTCGCCCTCGGTCTTCTTCCCGGTGTCCTCGGCCCCGGCCTTCTTCTTCCCCGGCTCCTCGGCCTCGGCCTTCTCGCCCTTGGCGCCCGCGGCCTTCTCGCCCTTCCCGGCCTTCTCGACGGGCCCGCCGCGCTCCCAGCCCGCGTCCGCGAGCAGGGCCCGGGCCTCCTCGGTGTCCTGGCTGCCGATGGCCCCGCTGCTGTCGGCGTAGGCGGCCTGGCCGGACAGGGCCAGATGGCTGCCGACCGGCACGGCGGGCAGCCCGAGCGGCTTGAGCACGACCCTGGCCAGCTCCCCGCGGTCCAGGGCCCGGGCCACCGCGCGGCGCACGCGCTCGTCGGCGAGCGGGCCGTCGGAGCCGTTGAGGGCGAGCTGGGTGAAGGCGGGCTCCAGGGACTTGCGGACCTCGAAGCCGCGCAGCGCCTTCTGCTGCTCCCGCAGCCGGACGACGGCCTTGCGCAGCCCGTCGCGGGCGTACACCTCGTCCTCGGCGGCCTCCTCGTCGGAGCCGTTGGCGACGGCCCAGGAGCGCAGCGCCTTCGCGGCGGTACGGCCGCCGCCGGGTCCTGCGAGCGGGCCCGCGGCCCCCTTGGCGGCGCCGTCGACACGGGCGGCGGCCTCCGCGTCGATCTCGGCGACGTCGACCGTCCCGGCGGCCAGCGCGGTGGCGCGGTCGGCGCGCGGCACCGCCGTCAGGACCAGCTTGTCGAGCTTGGCGGGCGAGCCCCACCAGCGCGGATTGCGGGTCAGGGTGACCTCGTCGTCCTTGCGGTCGACCTTCTTCACGACGAACGGTCCGGCGCTGACCTTCAGCTTGCGCCGGGCGCCGTCGTTGAAGGAGTCGGGGGTGCCCATGACCTCCTTCGGGTACAGCGGCGAGAACAGCGACCGCCAGTCGGTGTAGGGCCGGGCGAAGGTGACCTTGACCTCGAGGTCGTTGGCGCCGCGCTCGATCCGCTCGATGCGGTCGTAGCCGGCGTTGCGGGCCGTCCAGTAGGCGCTGTCCCTGCCGGACAGGGCGCGCCACTGGGCGGCGAAGTCGGCGGCGCCGATCTCACGGCCGTCGCTCCAGACCGCCTGCTGGTTGAGCTTGTACAGCACGACCTGGCGGGGCTCGGTGTCGACGACCTTGGCGGACTCCAGGAAATCGGCGTTGCGCCGGGGCCGGCCGCCGGCGTCGATCCGGTACATCGACGGCAGTACGGCCTGCGCGATGCGGGTGGTGGCGGCGTCGGCGTCCGACTGGAAGGTGTTGAGGGTCTCCGGGACGGCGTCCACCGCCCAGCGCAGGGTGCCGCCGTCGGCGAGCTGCGCCCGCGCGGCCGGGCCGATGTCGGCTCCGGCCAGTGGCTTGCCGGCCTCGTCGGACGAACCGCACCCGGCCAGCAGGGTCACCGCGAGCGCGCCCGCGGAGAGGAAGGCGACCGAGCGCATGACCGCGCGTGGGCCGACGCCGTCGTGGGACATCTCGTGTTACCTCCGGAAGCCGCGGGAGTTATGATCACTTTTGGCGGTATTTGGAGCTGATCACATGTATGGGAATTTCCGCAGCCACTGAAGAGGAAAGCTCTGGTGGACCGCGGGCGACACGGCGGCAACGCGTGGGAAGCCCACCCGTGCGGCGCAACCGCTCCCGGAAGCGCACCCACGCGCCTCGGCCAATCGGTGCACACCCCTTCCCACGGGCGGTGTGACGCGCAACACTCGCAGGCGCACGCACGTCGCCATCGAGGGCCGGCCATGAAGGCCGCACAGCCGATGGAAAAGAGGTCTCGTCATGTCCGTGCACGACGAAATGACGTCGGTCCAGCGCTGTCTGGACGATCTGGCCCGGTCCGTGGGCCGCCTGGAGCAGCAGCTCGGCAGCGGCGGCCTGGACATGCGCCGGGTCCGCGCCGACGCCGAACATCTGCGCGAGAGCGTCGCCCTGCTGCGCGAGGCGACCGCCACCCGGACGGGTGCCGCGCAGAGCACTCAGCGCAAGCCGGAACTGCTCACGATCCCCGACACCCCGTACGACGGCAGCCTGTGGGTCGACATCGACGACGAGGGACTGGGCGCCCGCGACCGGCGCGCCCCCTGACCCCCGTCACCGACCCACCCGCTCCCTGAGTCCCATCGCCGATCCGAGGGAGTCACGCATTGGCCACCGACACGGAGCCACCCCGGTACAGCGGCGGCGTCGGGTCCGCGACGCGCGCCGCTGTCGCGGCCGGGCACCTGCGCACCGACCGGTGGTGGCTGGCGCCCGCCGCCACCGCCGTCGGACTGTTCGCCTTCGTCGTCTACTCCACCTGGCGCGCCTTCTCGAACGCCGACTACTACGCGGCGCCCTACGTCTCGCCGTTCTACTCGCCGTGCCTGGCGGAGAACTGCGTGCCGATGAAGGGCGGCCCCAACTGGGAGGTCGTGGGGAGCTGGTGGGGCCTGTCCCCCGCCCTCCTCATCCTGGTCTTCCCGCTCGGCTTCCGGCTGACCTGCTACTACTACCGCAAGGCCTACTACCGGGGCTTCTGGGCGTCCCCGCCGGCCTGCGCGGTCGCCGAGCCGCACGCCAGGTACACCGGTGAGACCCGCTTCCCGCTGATCCTCCAGAACGCCCACCGGTACTTCTTCTACGCTGCGCTGCCCGTCGCCGGGATCCTCACCTACGACACCGTCCTGGCCTTCCGCGACGAGCAGTACGAGTGGGGCCACATGGGCCTCGGCACCGTCGTCTTCCTGATCAACATCACACTGATCTGGGCGTACACGGTGTCCTGCCACTCCTGCCGGCACATCGTCGGCGGCAAGCTCAAGCACTTCTCCCGGCATCCCGTGCGCTACCGCATGTGGCAGTGGGTCGGCCGGCTCAACGGCCATCACATGCTGCTGGCGTGGGCGTCCCTGGTGAGCGTGGCGTTCGCCGACTTCTACGTGTATCTCGTCGCGTCCGGTGTCTTCGAGGATCCGGTCATCTTCTAGCAGGAAAAGGTGCCTTCTGATGCCCGTGGTGGACCGCCAGGAGTGGGACGTCGTCGTGGTCGGTGCGGGCGGCGCCGGGCTGCGGGCCGCGATCGAGGCCCGTGAACGCGGCGCCCGTACGGCCGTGATCTGCAAGTCCCTGTTCGGCAAGGCGCACACGGTGATGGCCGAGGGCGGCATCGCGGCGGCGATGGCCAACGCCAACGAGCACGACAACTGGCAGGTCCACTTCCGCGACACCCTGCGCGGCGGCAAGTTCCTCAACCAGTGGCGGATGGCCGAACTGCACGCCCAGGAGGCCCCGGACCGGGTGTGGGAACTGGAGACCTGGGGCGCGCTGTTCGACCGTACGAAGGACGGCAGGATCTCCCAGCGCAACTTCGGCGGGCACGAGTACCCCCGCCTCGCGCACGTCGGCGACCGCACCGGCCTGGAGCTGATCCGCACGCTCCAGCAGAAGATCGTCGCGCTCCAGCAGGAGGACCACCGCGAGACCGGCGACTACGAGTCACGGCTGAAGGTGTTCCAGGAGTGCACGGTCACCCGGGTGCTCAAGGACGGCTCCGGCCGGGTCTCGGGCGTGTTCGCCTACGAGCGCGAGTCCGGCCGCTTCTTCGTGCTGGAGGCACCCGCCGTGGTGATCTCCACCGGCGGTATCGGCAAGTCCTTCAAGGTGACCTCCAACTCCTGGGAGTACACCGGCGACGGACACGCGCTCGCCCTGCTCGCCGGGGCGCCGCTGCTCAACATGGAGTTCGTGCAGTTCCACCCCACCGGGATGGTCTGGCCGCCCTCGGTGAAGGGCATCCTCGTCACCGAGTCGGTGCGCGGCGACGGCGGGGTGCTGCGCAACTCCGACGGCAAGCGGTTCATGTTCGACTACATCCCGGACGTGTTCAAGGAGAAGTACGCGCAGAGCGAGGCGGAGGCCGACCGCTGGTACGAGGACCCGGAGAACAACCGGCGTCCGCCCGAGCTGCTCCCCCGCGACGAGGTCGCCCGGGCGATCAACTCCGAGGTCAAGGAGGGCCGCGGCTCCCCGCACGGCGGGGTGTTCCTGGACGTGTCCACCCGGATGCCGGCCGAGGTGATCAAGCGCCGGCTGCCGTCCATGTACCACCAGTTCAAGGAACTGGCGGACGTCGACATCACCGCCGAGGCGATGGAGGTCGGGCCCACCTGCCACTACGTGATGGGCGGGGTGGCGGTCGACTCCGAGTCGGCGGCGGCGCGCGGGGTGCCGGGGCTGTTCGCGGCCGGTGAGGTGGCAGGCGGCATGCACGGCTCCAACCGACTAGGCGGCAACTCCCTCTCCGACCTGCTGGTGTTCGGCCGCCGGGCGGGCCTGCACGCCGCCGCGTACGCGGCGGGGCTGCCGGGGGCACGGCCCGAGGTGGACGACGGGCAGGTCGACGCGGCCGCGGCGGAGGCGCTGCGGCCCTTCTCCGCGGAGGCCGTGGAACCGGGCGGGCCTCCGGAGAACCCGTACACCCTGCACCAGGAGCTCCAGCAGGCCATGAACGACCTGGTGGGCATCATCCGCCGCGAGGCGGAGATGAGGCAGGCCCTGGAGAAGCTCGCCCAGCTGCGGGTACGGGCGCGGCGGGCCGGGGTGGAGGGCCACCGCCAGTTCAACCCGGGCTGGCACCTCTCCCTCGACCTCAGGAACATGCTGCTGGTCAGCGAGTGCGTGGCACGGGCCGCGCTGGAGCGCACCGAGTCGCGCGGCGGGCACACCCGCGAGGACCATCCCGCGATGGACCGGAGATGGCGCCCGGTCAACCTGCTGTGCCGGCTGGCCGACCCCACGGGCCGAGCGGCCGCCACGGACCCGGAGCGCGGCCAGATCGATCTCGTACGGGAGAACACCGAACCCATCCGCCCGGACCTGCTCGCCCTGTTCGACAAGGAGGAGCTGGTCAAGTACCTCGCCGAAGAGGAGCTGTACGAGTGAGCGGCTACGAGGCCCGGTTCAAGGTGTGGCGGGGCGACCAGGACGGCGGGGACCTCACGGACTTCACGGTCGAGGTCCATGACGGCGAGGTGGTGCTGGACATCATCCACCGCATCCAGGCGACCCAGGCGCCCGATCTCGCGGTGCGCTGGAACTGCAAGGCGGGCAAGTGCGGTTCGTGCTCGGCGGAGATCAACGGCCGCCCGCGGCTGCTGTGCATGACCCGGATGTCGGTCTTCGACCGCGCCGAGACGATCACGGTGACCCCGCTGCGGGCCTTCCCCGTGCTGCGCGACCTCGTCACGGACGTCGGCTTCAACTACGCCAAGGCCCGCGAGATCCCGGCCTTCGTCCCGCCCGACGGACTGGGGCCCGGCGAGTACCGCATGATGCAGGAGGACGTGGACCGCTCGCAGGAGTTCCGCAAGTGCATCGAGTGCTTCCTGTGCCAGGACACCTGCCATGTGGTCCGTGACCACGAGGAGAACAAGGCGGCCTTCGCGGGCCCCCGCTTCCTGATGCGGGTGGCGGAGCTGGACATGCACCCACTGGACTCCGCCGCGGACAGGGGCCTGGACCGCCAGGCCACCGCCCAGGACGAACACGGCCTCGGCTACTGCAACATCACCAAGTGCTGCACGGAGGTCTGCCCGGAGGGCATCCACATCACCGACAACGCCCTGATCCCGCTCAAGGAGCGCGCGGTGGACCGCAAGTACGACCCGCTGGTCTGGCTGGGCTCGAAGATCAGAAGACGCCGGGAGGAGAGCTAGCGCGCCGCCGGGCGGGCGTCCGGCACACCGGGGCCGGTCGTACCGTCCGGAGCCGGGCTACCGGTCCGGGTCAGGGCGGCGCACCGGGGCCGGGCGTACCCGTCCGGGTCAGCGCACCCAGTCCTCCCGGTACGCCGTCCAGTCGCCCTCCTCGGCGGCGAAGTCGACGTAGAGGGCGACACCGAAGCGTTCGCGGTCGCGGTCCGTGCGGGACAGGCCGAGCCGGGTGCCGCGCACCGCCGCGGTCACCGTCTCGGCGGACTCGTGGTGGCCGATGTCGCTCTCGTGGAAGAACGGCAGCCCCATCAGCAGGTCGGTGCCGGGCGGGGTGACCTCCAGGGCGAGCGAGGTCTGCTGGGCGACATAGCCGCCGTACAGGCTCTCCAGGGGCATCGCCGTGTCGTACGACATCACCGCGATCTGGTCCACGCGGCGGGCCACCTGGCCGAAGAACTCCTGCGACCACCACTTGGGGTGGCCGGTGAGGGCGCCCGCCACCGAGTGCAGCGCGGGCAGCGGGTCGATCTGGTGCGCGGCTACGGAGAGCGGGACCCCCCGGGCGCGGGTGACCGCGCGCAGCGCGTCGAGCAGGGTGAGGTAGTCCCGGTCGCCCGAGTGGAGGGGTTCCAGGTCGAAGTGGGCCCCGTCGAAACCGGCGGCGAGGACCTGCCGGGTGGACCGTACGACGGCGGCCCTGGTCGCGGCGCTCTCCAGCCGCAGCCCGACCGGCCCCTCGGTGGCCAGCTTGTCCCCCAGCCAGGCCTGCACCCGCACCCCGGGCAGTTCCCGGTGGACGGCCGCGGTCAGCCAGCGCGCGCGGGGATGGGCGGAGGCGGGGAGCGTGCCGTCGTGCTCCAGCGGGCCGGCGTGCACGTAGAGGTCACGGATGCCGGTGTCCGCCAGCCGCCGGGCCAGCGCCCGCACGTCCGCGTCCTTCTTGCGCCCGTCGACCCAGGCGTGTCCGAGCCAGACGGCGTCGCGGTTCCTGGTGCGGGTGCCGGGGGCCGGGTCGCCGGTGTAGTTCAGCCAGAGGGCGGTGGCCGCGGCGAGCGGCGGGAGGAGCAGGGAGAGCAGCAGGGCCAGGGCGATACGGCGGAGGCGGCGGGCGCGGGTGGGGGTGGCGTCCGGGGCGGGGGCGGGCGTGGGGTCGGCGGTGGCGGGTTCTCCGTCGGGAGGGGTGCCGTCGAGGGCGGCGGGGGTGCCGTCGGGGGCGGCGGGGATGGGACCCGGGTCGGCAGGGACGGGGTCGGCAGGGACGGGGTCGGCAGGGACGGGGTCGGCAGGGACGGGGACGGGGTCCGTGGGGTCCTTCTTCGGGTCCGTGCCTGTCTCCATGCCTGGGTGTCCCCTCCCTGTGTTCCCGGCGCCCGTCGGCTCGGCGCACCCCGGTAGCGGGGCCTCAATCCCGGCCATACGCTCCGAAATGTGACGCCAACCATGACCCGCGGCCGGCTCAGGTGCTCGAAGGGCCACATATCCGTGCGCGTGGCCCACACGCTGCTGGGCGCGACCGCCGGTGTGGTGTGGCTCGTGCTGCCGGTGATGACGACGGGCACCGAGGCGACGGTTCCGGCCGTAGGGGCGACGGTTCCGGCCGTAGGGGCGGCGCCCGTCGCGGTGGCGCAGGAAGTGCCGGAGGAGGAGACCTCGACGGCCGACCTGGTGCTTCCGCTGATCGCCGCCGGAGCGGCGAGCGCGCTCGCGGCGTACGCGTACCTCCGGCGGACCAGGCGCAGAGGCGCCCCCGCCCCGCCCGGCCGGGCCCCGGCGGGGCACACCGCCGCTCCCCCGGCCTCCGGCGCGGAGGAGCGGAGCGCCCGGTCGCTGGTGACGGCGGACGACTGCGTGCGGACGAGCCGGGAGGAACTGGACTTCGCACGGGGCAGCCTGGAGGCCGGGCCCGAGGTGCGGACCGGGGAAGCCGTGCCCGGCACGGCTCCGGCCGGTCCGGACCGGGTCGAGCCGTTCGAGCGGGCTGTGGAGGACGCCGAGGGCGAGCTGGCGGCCGCGTTCGGGATCCGCCGGCGGTACGACGAGGGCGTACCCGGGGAACCCGCGGCACGGCGGCACGCGCTCGCGGGGATCGACGGTCGCTGCGCGGAGGCCGGGCGGCGGCTGGACGAGCGGGCCGGGGCGTTCGACGCGCTGCGCGCCCTGGAGGGCGAGGGGCTGTACCCCGCCCTGGCGTTCGCCGAGGCCAGGTTCCGCGAGCTGACGGGCCGTACCCCGGCGGCCGAGGCCACCCTCGCCGACCTGGCCGTACGGTTCCCGCCGACCGCCCGGGTCACGGTCACCGGGAACATCGAACAGGCCAAGGACCGGCTGGTGTTCGCCACCACCCGGCTCAACCAGGCGCGGCAGTCGGCCGATCTGGGCGCCCCCGGCCGTGCCGCCGCCCATCTGCGCGCGGCCGAGTCGGCGATCGCCCAGGCGGGCGTCTTCCTGGACGCCGTGCACGGGCTCGCCGCGCGGCTGGGCGAGGCGCACGACCTCCTGCCTGACGCCCTCGCGGAGGCGGAGACGGCACAGGGCGGGGCCGCCGGTTCCGCGGGTGCCCCCGCCGGGAAGCCGGGGTCGGGTGCCGCCCGGCTGGACGGCGTGCTGAAGGCCATCCGGGAGGAGCTGGCGAGCGGGCTGTACGACCCGGTGGACGCGCTGCGCAGAGTCGTACGGGCGGCGGAACCCCTGGAGGGTGGGCGGGACGGGGCGCGGGCCCGGGCCGGGCTGCTGCTGGCGCGCGGGGCGGTCGCGGACGCGGACGCCTTCGTGGCGACGCACCGGGGCGCGGTCGGCGCGGAGGCACGCACCCGGCTCGCGGAGGCCCGGCGGCTGCTCGGCGCGGAGCCGGCCGCATGGCTCACGGCTGACGAACTGGCGCGGAGCGCAAGTGACCTGGCCGAGCAGGACGTCCTGCTGCACGGCAATCCGGCCGGTGAGGCGGACCTCCCCGGCAGCGGCTCGGCGGGCGCGCAGCTCGGCGGCATCCTGCTGCCGGGCCTCCCGGACACGCCGGCGGCCTTCGGCGGCCCGGACAGCCGGGGGCGCCGGGCGCCCCACGTCCCCCCGGCCTGACTCAGAACAGGCTGAGCAGGGCCTCCGCCGGGTCCATCGGGCCGTTCTCGCCGTCGGGGAGCGGGAGTTCGAACCAGACCGTCTTGCCGCGGGGTGTGCGGCGCGAGCCCCAGGCGGCGCTGAGCAGGCCGACGAGCTGGAGACCGCGGCCGCCCTCGTCGGTGTCGCGGGCCCGCCTGCGCCGGGGCTGGACCAGGCCGGAGTCCCAGACCTCGCAGACGAGGGTGCGGTCCAGCAGCAGCCGCAGTCTGATCTCACCCTCGCCGTACCGCAGCGCGTTGGTGACCAGCTCGCTGACGAGCAGCTCGGTGGTGTCGACCAGCGGCTCCAGGTCCCAGGACAGCAACTGCCCTCGGGCGTACTCACGGGCGCGGCCCACGCTGCGGGGTTCGCGCGGCAGGGTCCAGTCGCCGACGGACTCGGCGGGCAGGCCCTGCACCCGGGCCATCAGCAGGGCGATGTCGTCCTCGCCGTGATGGCTGTCGAGGGTGTTGAGGACGTGGTCGCAGACGTCCTCCAGGGGGCGGGCGGGGTCGGTGAGCGCTCCGACGAACGCCTGGAGCCCCTCGTCCAGGGGGTGGTCGCGGGACTCGACGAGGCCGTCGGTGTAGAGCGCGAGCAGCGCGCCCTCGGGGAGTTCGACCTCGACCTCCTCGAAGGGCTCCCCGCCGACACCGAGGGGCATGCCCGGCGGCACGTCCAGCATCAGCGCGGCCTCGCCGGGCTCGACCAGCACGGGCGGCAGATGGCCGGCGTTGGCGAACGTACAGCGCCGGGTCACCGAGTCGTACACGGCGTACACGCAGGTCGCGAGGTACACCTCGGACAGGTCGGCCTCGCGGGGGCGGCGCGCGGCCCTGGTGGCCTGCTGCACCCCGCCCGGCGCGCCGAGGCCGCGGGCGATCTCGTCCAACTGGGAGAGGACCTCGGCCGGTTCCAGGTCCAGCAGGGCCAGCGTGCGTACCGCGGTGCGCAGTTCACCCATCGCCACGGCGGCGCGCAGTCCTCGGCCCATCACGTCGCCGACGACCAGGGCCGTGCGGTGGCCGGGGAGTTCTATGACGTCGAACCAGTCGCCGCCGACCTCGCTGGGGCGTCCCGTGGAGGCGTTGCCGGGCAGATAGCGGCAGGCGATGTCCAGGCCGGAGGCGACGGGGTCGCCGGGCGGGAGGAGCGACCGCTGCAGTATCAGCGCCCGCTCGTGCTCGCGCCGGTAGAGCCGGGCGTTGTCGATGCAGACCGCCGCGCGGGCCGCGAGCTCCACCGCGAGGTCGCGGTCCCGGTCGCCGAACGGCTCGCTGCCCTTCGTACGGGAGAACTGCACGAGTCCGACGACGGTGTCGTGGGCGACCATCGGCACGGCCAGCGTGGACTGCACGAGGCCGCCCTCCTCGGCCGGGACGGACCGGGGGCGGGCGGTGCGCAGGGCGTCCGCGCCGGGCGAGTTGAACGGGTAGTGGTGGACGGCGCCCACCGGAACGGCCGAGGTGGCGCCCGCGAGGGGGACGTCGGCGACGGCGCTGGCGAAGGCGACCCGGCGCAGTTCGGCGCTGCCGTCGGCGAGGCCGGGCGGGGTCTCGTCACCCGCCAGCAGGCCCTGGTAGAGGTCGACGGTGGCGAGGTCGCAGAAGCCGGGGACCACGACGTCCAGCAGTTCCCGCGCGGTGGTCTCCAGGTCGAGGGAGTTGCCGATGCGCGCCCCGGCCTCGTTCAGCAGGGCGAGATTGCGCCGCGCGGCGGCGGCCTCGCGGGCGGCGGCGCGGCGGGCGGTGATGTCGGTGCCGAGCCAGGCGATGCCGATCGGGCGGCCGCTGCCGCTGTGCACGCGGTAGAGGTTGATGGACCAGTGCCGGCGTTCCTCGGACCCGGGGACATAACCGGTGACATGCATGTCGGTGATGGAGTCGCCGGTCTCCAGGACCCGCCGCAGGGTCGCCGAGACCCGCTCGGCCTCGGCGCGCGGCAGATAGTCGTGCACACCCTTGCCGCGGTGGTCGTCCGGCGTGCCGCCGAAGGTGGAGGCGAAGCGCTGGTTGGCCCGGCGGACCTTGAAATCGCTGTCGATCAGCAGGAACCCGAAGGGTGATTGGCCGAAAATGGCCTGTGACGCGGCGAGATCGGTCTCGATGGTGCGCAACACCCGTACGTCGACGACGATGCAGACCGCGGCCTTGGCTCCGTCCTCGGTCCGGGTCGGCATCACATAGACCTCGGCGACCGCGTCCTCCCCTCCGTCGCCGTCCGGGGTGCCCGGGGTGCGGAAGGGGATCACGCCGGTCCACTCCCGGCCGTCCAGGATCTCGGCCATCTTGCGGTGGCCGCGCTCGCGCCGGTCGGGGTCGACGAAGGTCGCGATCGGGTCCATGCCGACGGCCCGTTCGGCCGGGATGCCGAAGACCTGCTCGGCGCGCAGGCTCCACTGGTCGACGAGCCCGCCGGGGCCGATGGAGAAGGAGGCGACCTTGATGTAGTCGTACATCGAGCCGGGCGGGCTGCTCTGCCACATCGGGTCGGCGGCCGGCGTCCCTGTCCCGAGGATGCCCTCGGGCCCGGGCCTCGCGCCGTCCGACGGATCCTCGGACTCCGCGCCCTTCGCTGGTATCTCGCTCACGCGAACCGTCCCCTCCAGCTCACCGCGTCCGGCACCGGTCACCGGCGGCGGCTGCCCGCAGTATCCAGTACAACGGGGCCGCACAACACGGTGTTCACGATCACAGCATGGTCCGAGTATTTTCGGTCCCTGCTGCGAGAACACTTCCAGACTTCTAACCAGCAGACACGTCGTCGAACCACACCGGGCGTGACCTCTCGGCAGCCGGTTCGTGCGGCTCGACGGGAGTGCTCCGGCCGTACACCCGTGCCACCCCCGCCGAGCCGTGTCCCCGCGGCGGTCGGGACCTTCCTGGAGGCCTCTCCCGGCGCGGCAGTTCAGCTCGGTACGGCGAGTTCGAACCACACCGTCTTGCCGCTTCCTCCGGGGCGCGTACCCCAGCGGCGCGAGCTCGACGCCACCAGTTGGAGACCGCGTCCGCTCTCGTCCTCGGGGCGGGCCGCGCGCTCGTGGGGCGGCTCGGGCAGGGGGTCGGAGACCTCGACCCGGAGCGTCCCGCGCGGTCCGTCGGGGCGGACCAGGCGCACCCCGATCGGGCCCGTGGCGTGCCGCAGGGCGTTCGTCACCAGTTCACTGACCAGGAGGGCGGCGATGTCGCTGACGCTGTCGAGGTCCCAGATGTGCAGTTGGCCGCGGACGCGGGCGCGAGCCGTGCGCACGGCGCCGGGGTCCGCCGGGAAGGTCCACACGCAGTCGCCTTCGGTGTCGATCAAGCCGATCACTTCCCAGGCCGACGAGCCCACCCATGTCCGATTTCATGGGGTTAATGGGCACATACCCGATATGGGAGGACGGCTACCGTCGAGGGCGGCGCACTGTGGCACGAACGGCGCACACCGTGTCAGCGGCTGCCGCGCGCACGCGCCTCACGCGCCCCGATTCCACGGGACGGGGTGCGCTTGTGCGACGGTTCCAGGGGCCGGGTGGCGGGGTGGCCTCGGTGGGGGTGGCTCGTATGGGGCTCGGTCGCGCGTGCGGGGGCTTCCTTCCGCGCGCGTAAGACTTCCTTTTGTGCGCGTGGGGGCTTCCTTCTGTGCGCGTGGGGCCCACTCGTTACGGCGCGAGCGCCTCGGCGGCCACCTGTCGCACGGCCGGCACGTCCTGGTCGAGCCAGTCGACGTCCCACAACTCGTCGGGGCCGAGCCAGCGCAACTCGTCATGGTCCTGGAGCGGCTTGGGCTCGCCGGAGCCGGGCCGCAGCCGGGCCGTCCAGACCTGGAGCACGTACGGCTCCCGCAACGGCCACTCCCCCGGCACCCGCGCCAATACGTCCGTGTCGACGCCGAGTTCCTCGCGCAGCTCCCGTTCCAGCGCGGCCTCGGGCGTCTCCCCCGGCTCGACCTTGCCGCCCGGCAGCTCCCAGCGTCCGGCCAGCTCGGGGGGCGCGCTGCGCCGCGCGGCGAGCAGCCGCCCGTCGTCGACGAGTGCGGCGCCGACGACCACGGTGTGTTCCTTCATGCCCCGGAGCCTACGGGAGCGCGCCCACCGTCCGGACGGGCCGCCCGGCCGGGTCAGTTGCGTACGCCGTTGCCGTTCTGCCCGATGCGTTCGACCAGGTAGAGCTGCTTGTGGCCGCGGACGTCGAGGCTGTCGGCGATCTTCTGCGCCTCCGCGCGGGTGGCGTACCGGCCCACACGGTAGCGATTGCCGTTGTCGTCCTGGCGTATGACGAGCCAGGGAAGGGGGATGGTGTCGCCGTCGTTCATCGCACCCCTCCACATCCCGCCCGCGACCCGCGCCGCGTCTCGCCCGCTGAGGAAACCCCACTCCGCATATGCCTGAGCCTACGCCCTGCCTTCACGGAGCGAATACGCCTTTTCACAAAGAGGTACGCGGGTGGTAGGCAACCGGCCAGTAGCTCCGGGGCGCACAACGGCGGCCGGGCCGCCCTCGCGCTGCGGCGCATGCCTGGGGCGGCATGTCTCAGCCACCCTGGACGACCTGCGAGGACGGCCGAAACTCAACGGGGCGCACAACGCGGGGGTTCGGGTGCGCCAGGCGTGTGGGGCGCGCGGGAGCGGGGCTTCCGCATCTGTGTGCTGGGGTTCACCGGTGGGGGGTGGATTCGGGGTGGGCGGATGGGATCGGGGTGGGGGGCGGGACGGGCTCTTGGACGCGGGGGCCTGGCTATCTCACCGGCAGGTGGTACGAGACCCGGTAGCGGTCCGCCGGGATGACGATGTCCGCGGTCTCCACCGGGCGGTCCGACGCGTAGAAGGTGCGCTGCACGACGACGACCACATGACCGGGGACGCCGCCGAGGGCCAGCAGTTCCTCGGCGAGGCCCGGGCGTGCGCCGACCTCCTCGGTGACGTTGTCCACGATCACGTCGATGGCCCGCATGCGCTCGACCACGCCCATGCCGCCCAGCGGGCCCTCCTCGGGCAGCATCACGGGCGTGCGGCCCGTGACGGCCAGGGGCTCCCAGGAGGTCGAGAGCATCATCGGCTCGCCCGCCTCCCGGTACACGTACCGCGTGCACATCACACGGTCGCCCGGCTCGACCGCGAGGCGCTCGGCCACGGCCCCGCTCGCCGCGGCCTGCTCGCTCCTGGACTCCCAGGTGCCGCGCGCCCCCGTGTCCGCCTGCTCCTGGCGGAACGGGGTCGCCCCGTTCGCCGGGCGGTAGCCGGAGCGGGCCACGCTTCGGGGCACGGGGCGCTCGCGCACATACGTCCCCGAGCCGGAGCGGCCCTCCACCAGGCCCTCCGCCATGAGCACCTTGCGGGCCTCCAGCGCGACCGTGTCCGAGACGCCGTACTCCTCACGGATCCTGGCCTGTGACGGCAGCCGGGTGTGCGGTGGCAGCGAGCCGTCGACGATCTTCTTGCGGAGATCACCCGCGACACGCAGATACGCCGGCTGCTCACCGAATGTCACTGGCCGCTCCCATCAGGTTGTACAGACAGCAACAGACTGGCAACCGTGGGTTGAGCCGTGCAAGCAAAGGCCAGAGAATCACTCGATGTGATGACAAGTGACCCCGAGGGGCTTTACGCAGGCACTTTCTCCCCGCTATAGCCGCGCTCACACCTCCCGGCGGGCCCCGTCGCCCGAGGCCCGCTCGAGGTCATACGTCGAGGCCGCCGCCCTCGCCGCCGTCCCCGTCGTCGTAGTCGTACGCCGGAGGGGTCGTCGACAGGTCCAGCGCCTCGCGGGCGTCGATGGTCGCGCCGCCGTCCACGAAGCCGTAGCCGTGGTCGTAGTGGTCGAAGAAGACGTCCGGGTCGGTGCTCGCCGCCGCCTCGCCGAAGTCGTCGGCCGAGGCCTCCAGTTCGTCGGCCAGTGCCTCCAATGGGGCCTTCGCCCCGGCCGGCCAGGCGTGCTCGCGCAGGGCCGCGGCCTGCTCGTCGAGGGCGCCCTCCATGTCGCGCGCCCAGTCGGTGTTCGCCGGGAGGTCCTCGTCCGGGTACTCCTCCGGCTCCTCAAGCAGGACCTCGTCCAGCGCGGCGACCGACTTCAGATAGGCGAGCTGGTCGGCGTCCAGCGTGGTCCCGTCGGTACGCAGCGAGCCGGTCAGGGTGCCCTTGGGGTCGGTGTTGCCGAGGACGCAGGTGATCTCGCGGTCGCCGACGCGCCAGCTCTCGCGGGTCGGCGTCAGGTAGTAGACGTCGACGTCCTCCGGCAGGGCCCAGGCGTCCATGACGTAGTCGTCCTGGAGCTCGTAGCACCTGTCGTCGGCGAGGTCGGTGACGCGGGAGTCTCCGGGGTAGGTGCCGCCGGGGACGGTGACGGTGGCGAAGACCTCGCCGTCGTGCTCGCCGGAGCAGGGGACCTCGTCGACGTCGTAGGCGATGCCCTCCAGGGAGCCGGTGGTGGTGTCGAAGCACTTGCCCTTGTCCACCCGCAGGACCATGTCGTCCTTCGCGGCCTCCTTGAAGCCTTCCCAGGCGTCGGAGGCGGTGCCCGTGACGAAGAACAGCGCCCACAACGCGATGCCGACCGAGGACAGGACGGCGCCCGCGACCGCCATGCCCCGGCCGCGCTGGCCCGTGCGCCTGATCTGCGGCAGCGCCACCAGGCCCAGGATCAGGCCGAGGGCAGGCACGAAGCAGAGGATGCCCAGCACCAGTGCGGCGATCGCCAGCCCGTTGACCGACGGCCGCTGCGCGCCGTACGGGGGCCACGGCTGCTGGTACGGCTGCGGACCGTACGGGCCGTAGGGGCCCGGTGCCGGGTACGGGCCCTGGGGGCCGGGTGGCGGGGGTGTGGACACAGGTACCGTGCTCCCGGTTCGACGACAGAACAGATGTGCGGCTGGGCGCATGGTACGGCTGGCGTCGTCGGTGACGGTACGCGGGTGACGAACCGGACAAGTGGGTCCGCGTGGTGGCGCGTTACGTGGGTGGGGGGTGCGGGGCGTGCGCCTGCGGCGGCCTGCTCGCGTCCGGTGGGGGTGCGCGTAGCGCGATCGGTTCGGGGGTGGTGCGGGGCCGGGGCGGGGGGTGTCCGTCCTCGGTCCGCCGGACTGGCCTCCTACGGGGGTTCTGGTGTCTGACGGCGGCCGCTGCGGGCGGACACCCCCCCCCCCCCCCCACCCCGCCGTACGCGGCGTCCC
>NZ_JBIALD010000036.1:0-74371 GCF_042873115.1 Streptomyces sp. NPDC005017
CCCACACCGCCTGGTAGGAGGCGTTCTCGAAGAACGCGAAGGCCAGCACGAAGTACACCACCACGCGGGAGGGCAGCAACCGAACCCTGTGCTCGCGGGCACCGGTGTCGCCCCGCTGTGGTGGCGGCCGCGGCGTGCGGGGCTTTTGCCGGAATGAGGATCTCCAGGTTGCCGAGCACGCTGTACAGGGGTGCCGGCGCGTGGGTGGCATTGAAGAGCGGTCCGGCGTTGACGGGGGCTGTGCTGAGGGCGTGCCGGTCGGAGGCGGTTCTGGGCATGCGGTCCTTGGCGCCGATGGTGGCGGCCTCTGCGTCTCGGGCGGCAGCCCGCCGACGTGGGGTGCGGCGCGCCCTCTCCCATGCGAACGCCACCGCCACGGGCGCACCCGTCCCGCCTGCGAGCCGCACCCGCGTGGACCGGCTTCTCACCGCCTCAATGAGCAGCGAGGAGACCGCCCCTGCGACCACGTACTACCGTAGGTCTGGCAGGCGCGGCCTCGACATTGTTCGCTGTCTCCGTCTTGCCTTACACAGCGTTCAACGATTGCATCAACTTCCTTCCATGTCGATTCCACGGCGACCTTCATCTGTTCTTTCATTGAGATTCTGCTTTTGGGCAAACAAAATGGGCCTCATGGGATCCCATGGGCCCTCATAACTCACAGAAGGAATTGTCTGGGTATCACAGCTCCATGAGGAACTTGACAATCCTGACAACGTGGCCCCCTGCGCTCACCGCACCGTAGAGGTAGCGCGCAAGGCGCAGAACGCTCGACCGTCTCCGCTGGCGCTGACACTCTCGTGCACCGTTTTGACCTGTACTTTCCCGAATATTGGAACTCTCAGTCATTTTCTAGTTACTTTCCGTGATTGAGTATGGGCATATTTTTGGCCGAAGGGTTCATGCCTCCGGCCAGTAATGCGGTAAATCATCGCACGGCACATCCCACAGGCGGGGTGTGCCGTGTCTTTGTTCTCTACTAATCATACCCCATAAGAGGGGTTCCTGTCACCCGTCAGAGCACTCTGGGGGTCCGCTCAAGATGCTCCGCTGTTTCTCCCGAACTGTCTTTTACAGTCTAACAGACGGGTACGACAATACCGGCAGACGCGCAGCGTCGTGGAAGCCGCGAAGCGATACTCCTCTGCCTGCTCGCGCCCCCATTCTTCTATTTGCCAGGAGGGAACGCAGCGAGTGTCCGGAGGGAAGTCCAGCAAGCGGCTCCTCACCGAATACGGGCGCCGCCCTGCTGGTGCACCCCCAGGCCGGCCAACCGCCCGCCGCCGACAGCGCGCGCCGGTTCGCGTCTTGTGTCCCACAGCCCGTCCGGACCTTGTGCGGATGCCCACGAGACCTCCCGGGACCGTGGGGATCGCCGGACCCCGCTCCCTTCAGCCGGTGCCCGGCCGTGCGCGGGGCAGCCGGCGTGCCCTGCGCAGCACTGCTCACTGCGGGCTCGTCGGCGCGCTTATATCAGGCGGCCGCATGCGGCTGTGCTGTGCTGTGGGGGTGTCGCGGGGCATGCGCGAAGGGAGACGTGGTGGTCGTTGGTGCATCGGGTGCCTGCGGCGCACGGCCTGCGGGTGGATGACCGGCTGGGCCGGTGCCGGCGGGGGCATCCTGCGCCGCGGCGCAGCAGACAGCGAGAGCGGATCCTCGCGGGCCGAGCCTGTGACGTGAGACCGCCAGCATGAACTTCCCGAAGCGGTCCCAGTCGATGTGCAACTGCAGTCGTTCGCAGGTCACTCCCGTCCGGGAGACCGGGCGGTATCCAGGAGAAGTGCAGACGGGTGCTCAGCGGTGTTTGCCCTGCCGGCATCGCACCGCCGTTGGGCGCGGAGGCTCCTTCCGCCCCCTGTCCGCAACTTGCCCGGCTACAGGTCGAGGACTGCGCGGAGCGCGTTGTCGATCTGCTCCTGCTGTTCGGGGCCGATGTTGCCGTGCCGTGTTCCGGTCTCGAACCGGGCTGCGGAGAGCTGCAGGAGGTTCACGGCGACCACCGACGCATCGACCGGGGAGGTCAGGCGCACGCTCATCGCCGTGTCGGGATGGTGTGCCGGAGCGTGCAGGACCAGGGCGACCACCGCACCGTAGGCCTCGGCGAGGCCGTCGAGGCTGACGACGAGAACGGTACGCGTGCCCTTGCCGGTGTCGACGTCCCAGACGTCGCCCTTGCAGACGGTCACAGTGCGTCGCCCTCGCCGGACAGGTCCAGGGGCTCGATGGATGCCAGCCTGCGTGCGGCATCAAGCGTCATCTGACGCCGCACAGCTCGCAGAATGTAGTCGTTGAGCGACGGAGAACCGGCAGCGGCGTCGCGCAGCTGCTTGTCCATGGCGTCGGGAACACGCAAAGTGATGGCAGTCATGCCACCAAATCTAGTGGCACAGATGGCATCACACCAGCCTCCGACGCAGTCGCGCGTGCTCGAAGCGCACGCGCCCACCGTGAACCACGAGCACGCCGGGGCCTGGACGGCATCCGCGCGCACCGAGAACGCTGCCGCGCAGAGCAGCCTCTCCAGCCGAGACCCCTCCGCCACCGCCCTCAGGCCCTGCGTCCGCCACAAGGAAGACCGACCGGCGTTGACAGCGCCGCCCCGGGCCGGGAAGGCCAGCATCCCGGCCGCCACCGATCACCTCTACCGCATCACCGGCGACATACGCCCAACGTCTTGCCGCGGTCCGAGGCCTGCGGGACCAGCCCGCCCGGTCAGTGTGTGCGAGCAGCTTGGCGACGCTCCACCCTCCAGCACCTGAGTGGCCTGGTCCGGGAGGATCACAAGCGCCTTTTGTCCCGCGAGGCTCGCCACCCAACCCAGCACTCGGACCTCACTGACGCTGTACTTGCCGGTGGCCGGAACGGCTGTGGACGCTCCTGCGACAAGGGGCGCGTCCTCGGGGCTCGTCGTGCCCGCGCACGCGCGGGCCTATGGTCGCGGGCGCGTTTCCGTTCCGGGCATGTGGACCGCCTTGGGGCGGCGGGGGAGGTTTCGGCCGTCGGCGAGCGCGGAGAGCAGCTCGGCGGGTTCGGGCTGCTGGTGCTCGCTGAGGTAGCGGATGCCCTCGCCCTGCGGCGGGGTGCCGGTGTGCGGGCCGAGCGGGTGGCGTCGGCTCTCGGCGGTGCGCCAGCCGTAGCGTTCGTCCCACACCAGGGCGGGAGTTTCGCCGGTCAGCATGACGGCCGCGGCGAGAATCTCGCCGCCCGCAACACGGTGCACCGAGACGATCTGTGTCTGGGCGAGGCCGGCGTCGGCCAGGGCGTCGGCGACGTGCTGCAGGTACGGCCGGATCTGCCGGGCCCGCATCTCGGTGGCGGCGCAGGCAAGGGCGGTGCGCTGTACGGCGGTCGGGTAGCCCAGGCGCACCGCGGCGTCTTCGGGCGTGAGTGCGGGCTGGGCCTGGAGCAGGTCGGCGATGCGTTCTGCGCGCAGAGCGGGCAGGGCTCGTGCGGCTGCGGCGTAGGAGAGGCCGAGGCGGTCCTGGACGGTGGCGAGGGTGACCGCCGGGTCCTGATCGAGAAGGGCACCGACCCTTGCGGGGATCTCGTCGCGGGGCACCATGTCCCCGCTGCCCCTGGGGCGTCCCCTGGGACCGTGTACGGCGGTGCGTCTCGCGGCTTGGTAGGCCCGGATGATGCCGCGCGGGCAGTGTTCCACTCCCTTGATCCTGGTGAGGTGGGGCTTGATCTGCGGTGCGGTCTTGTAGGCGTCCCAGCTCTTGGCGGCGATGCCGAGTTCGGCGGCGGCCTCGTTGCGGTCCAGGAGGTCCTGGTCGTCGTCCTCGTCCGGGAGTGCCGGCACAGGGCGGCCCGCGAGGAAGGCAGCCGTCTGCCGGTTGTCCCACAGCTTCACCCTCGCTCCTTGTGAGCTGATCAGCGGCGGGAATCCGTGGGCGGTGTAGGGCAGTTTGTTTCTGAAGGTGCCGAGGGTGATGCCGAGGGCGGCAGCGAGCTCTTCGGAGTTCTGCACGTACTCCCGGCGTCCGGCCCGGATCATCAGTCCCCTTCTCCTGTGCGTTGGTGCAGGGCGGCGGCTTCCCCAACTGTGGCTGCGCGGCCACGGGTTGCGGCACGTCAGAGAGACGGCACGGTGCGCAGTCGCGCACCGCACACGGCCCGAAGACGTCGCCCTCCAGCGCCAGCAATGGGCGTACGGACGCGTCCTCAGGAGCGGCGCACTGCCTCGGGCCGGCCGCAAGCGCCGACGAGCGCATCACCACCGCGCCATCTCTCAGCTGTCGCACTGCCGGTCGCGGCGACGCCAGACCGTCGGCGGCCGCCTCGCCCGAAGCGCTGAACAGGACCACGCTCAAAAGGCGTCATCGACGTCGGGCAGCGCTTGGCGGACGGGCAGCGCGAACCCTAGCGGGCCGGCGGTGTGACGCCGCCGCTGCTCGAACTTGCTCCTTCTGCCGGAACCACGAGAACTGTCGTCTGTACCGGCGCTCTTGATGTCAGCGAAGGTGCTTTCCCATACATCCGGAGCCCATGCCCGAGCAGCCGCCTGCGGATCGCGTGTCAGCGGATGGCTCGCGTCGAGGAAGGCCTCGACGGCGTCGCGGGCCGCGGACAGGAGCGCTTCACCTTCCGGTGGCCTGAGACGGATGAAGATCCGTTGACGACCGCTTGGCTCATCCGGTGAAGGCCACACCACGACGTCACCGATTCCCGCACTTTGGTGCAGACCGTCGATGAGCAGCTCCCGGGCGAAAACCCATTCCGTTTGCTGATCGGTTCCGTGATTGAAGACGGCTGTGACCGCGAAAGGATCGGCGGTGCGGTAGCACAGTTGGACGGGCACGGGCTCCCCATCGTCCTGCGGTGTGCCGTGCAGACGCATCCGGAACCGGGCGTACTGCTCGACCCCTGCATCGACTGTCCTGCGCCAGAGCTCAAACGGGCCGTCAGCTAGCTCGCCGACGACGCCTTGGCATCCCCCCTGCCGGTTGCTGTTCGCGCCGTCGGCGTGACTTCTCGGCAGCAGCAGCCTGCCGCCCAGGCTCACCACGTACGTGTCCGGGTCAGGTGGCGCCGCGGGCTGGCCCGATGGGGCCTGCCGGTGCGCTGCATTCAAGTCCACGGCCAGGTCCGCAGCTACCAGAAGGTGCAGCTGATCCACGCCGGTCCCCGCCCGCGTCTGCGCGCCGTCCATGCAGGGCGGAGCTTCCCGCCTGACGGCGGACGGCACGCCTGCGGCATGACCTGCCGGCGGTCGGCCGGTCGCGCAGAACAGGAACCAGCGCGCAGCGTCGTGAGGTGGAAGGCCGCTGTCTACTTCCCCCAGTCGTGGAGGCGTGTCATGTGGCAGTTCACGTGGGTCACGTACGGGTGCGTGCAGCAGGTCGGTCAGGCATCCCGGAGACAGCAGACGCTGCCAGTGCGTATGTGCGCTGCCGGCCCGGCTGAATGTGGCTGCGTTGTGTTTGCCGGCGTCTCCATTCCCTGCGGCCGGGAGCCGGCAGGCCTCATGAGCGGCGTCGGATCCTGTGTCCTGATCCGATTCCGGCGGCAAGCTCTTGAGCAGCCTCCTGTAGAGGGCGAGGAAGTCAGGGACACTGCCCTGGCTGATGGAAAGTGCCAGTAGGCTCCAGTCACGCCGTCGCGGATTCAGACAGGCGGCGTCACTGAGTCGTGGCATGGAGAGATCACTGGCGGACCAGCTGACGCTGGCGGACCGGTGCGCGCCGGCGGAGTAGCCGGTAAGGGACGCAAGAGGTGCGGTTCGCACCGGTGCCGAGCCCGCCAGCAGCAGCCAGAGTGCTGCGCGTGGCGCCGGGCTTGTCCGGGCAGTAGCCCAAAGCCGTGTGGGTCGCGTGACCTGCCAGCCGGCGGAGCGCAGGTCACGCAGCCGTCGGTCGGTCACTGCCGTGTCCACTGGCAGCGACCACGGCGCGTGCCGCAGGTACAGCGCATATGGCATGCGCTGATGCTCGAGTGCGCTGTCCGCGCCGACGGGCTCGGCGCTGTTCTGGCCGTGCGCTGTCTGTTCCCCGGTCAGGTCCTCGGCGGGTTTGACAGTCGGATCGGCTGCGCCGTGCCCCGTGGATGTGCCGGCGGGAGCAGCGCCGGCGGCCGCGTCCAGTTGGCGCCGGGCCTTGTCGGGGATGGTCTCGTCCAGCGCTCGCACGCGGGGAGCGCGCAGGCTCGAGGCCGCCATCAGGGCGGCGAACTCGTCGTCGGCTGTGGTGGCAGGCATCCTGTCGTCCTTGTGAGCACTCATCGTGCTCCCCCCTCCCCCGGCCGGGCCTGGTGCAGGCCGCTGGCCAAAACCTTGGTACGGACGCGGGCCAGGCGCCGTTCGAGCGCCTTGGGCGTCAGACCGACCTTCGCGGCAGCCTCGGCATGGGTGTAGCCGAGGGTCACCCAGCCCAGCGCCTCGCGCACCTGCTCGTCGGGCAGCAGCGGGCGCAGTCGGCTGACGTGGTCACGCGTGGCTGCGGTGTGTGCAGGGTCGGTGGCGCGCTGGTCGGGAATGTCCTGCTGGGCGTCAAGGACGTCGTCGGTGTCGGCGGTGCGGTGCTGGAGTTCAGCCTGCCCGAGGTGGTGGGCCTTGTACCAGCGGATATAGACGGGCCTGAAGGCGAGGACGGCGGCGCCGACGAAATAGGTGGTCAGGCTCGCGCCGCCGTCGGGGCTCCATTTGCCGCGGACCAGGCCGTGCTCGTGGAAGAGGGTCCGGCCCTTCAGGACGGTGTCGGTGACGACCTGGGTGCGGTCCTCGTACGTCCATGCCTCGGACGGCATCATCGCCGGCGATACGGGGCGGCCCATGCGGGCACTGCGCTCGAAGATGTGGCCGCTGGCGCTCCATGTGCTTAAAGTGCGCCAGCCGTAGGACATCAGCTCGGCGATGAACTGCTGGTAGTGCGGGCCCTCGAAGTTGGAACGGCGCAGGAATGCGACCAGGGCGGCGTCACGGCCGGCGAGCTCGGCGCTCATCGACGCCTCTTCGCCGGCCTCGGATGCGAGCAGCCCCTCCAAGGCGCGCAGTTCCTGGTTCGTGTCCGCGGCCGGCGCGTGCGGGCTCTGCGTCATGGTCTGGGGACCGCGCCCCTCACACATTCCATCCGGCACATCCGCTCCCTAGCCCTCGCCCCGGCCCAGCGGGCCCTGTCCTGCCCTCGTCTCACACAGGTCCTAGGCGCGGCGTACGGCGCTCCCCCCTCCCCTCCCCCATCAGAAAATGTGACGTGCGACACACGGGGGGAGGGGGCTGTGCGGCACCTAGACCAGCAACGAGCGGCCACCGCACCAGCAGTGACCGAACGTCAGAGGAAGGAACACCATGAACAGCAGCCCCGCCCCCGGCCAGGACCACCACCACACCACCCCCTCCCCCGCCGCCACCGGCACGGGCACCCCGCACGCGCAGCACACCGGCCACGCCCCGCAGGCCATACCCCATCCCCAGAGCCCGACAGGCCCCCATCCACCTCAAACTCCCGCCGCCACCGCACTGCTCGGCCTGCGCAGCGCCATCATCCTCATGCTCGGCACCCTGGTCGGCACCGGAGCAGGCATCCTCACCCACCTCGCCCAGCCCGGCGCCCCCACCGCCGTCCTCACCGGCGGCGCCGCCTTCGCCGGCGCGGTGCTCTTCTTCCACGCCATCATCGCCACCTGAACCACACCCCGGCCGCGGCACCCCACCGGACGCCGCGGCCGGGCGTCGCGGCCGGGCAAACGTCGACGCTGCGGTCCCCTCGCATCGCCTCCGCCGCCGTGAACAGGCCGCCAGGTGCACGCCCTTGCGGGAGCCAGCCGCAAGTGCCAGGGCCTGGCGTCGGCCGAGGCCGACCCAGTTCGGCCGTCTCGTACAACCCGCGACACCCCCGGCCGGTACTCACCCGCGACCGCTCCGCTTCCGCCTTCCGTACGAAACCGCAGCCGGCCGCCACCCTTGCGGCCCGCGGGAAGGAGGCGGCTTCGGCTGCCGGGCGATGGTCGCCGACTGCGCATACTCCGTCAGCGACGACTGGTACCTCGCCCTGCGCAAGGCCGGCCTGGCCTACGTGGTCGCCCTCAAGCCGCACCGCGGCCCCTGGGGCCCGGGCCGACCAGCCGCACACCCCCGTCGAAGCCGCCCACGCCCTGACCTGGAAGAGGGAAGATGAGCGCCATGAGTGAGTCGGCCCGCACGGGCACGTCGCTGGTATTCGTCCAGTACCACCTCTTCCAGGTCATGGACCCGGACGGGCCGATGGCTGGCGGCCTCGATGCGGCCCATACCGGTCTGGTGTCCGCCTCCGACGGCGCCATCGAGGTACACACAGGAATCCACACCGGTGACGTCCAGGTCACAGCCGAGCTGCACACCCATCAGCCCGAGCCCGCTTCCGGCTGGGACGAGATCGCCGAGATCTCATGCCACTCCCCCAGCGGTGAAATACTCGTGGCACCCCTCATGGACGACCCGGTCGATCTGCCCAGCCTGGCTTCCCACGGCCCCGGCAGCTACCGGCTACGCGTCCACGCACGAGGCCGGGACCGGGCCATCGACCTGGCACCGGACGAAGTCGTCGAGTACTACCTGATCCAAAGCTGGCCCGCCCCACTCCAGGACACCCTCCTGGTCAAGGCGACCGACGCCTACGGCCACCAGGTACGAGCCCGGCCGGCCGACGACACCATCGTCATCGACCACGAGGACTCCCTCGACACCCAGACCGGCCGCGAACGCGACATCCTCCGCCGCGCCGAGCAAGGCGACTACTTCTGATCCACCCGTACCAGTCGACGGCAGCGGGCCCCATCCGGACTCCCTGACGGGTGGCGTTAACGGTCTGAACTGGCCCCGCTTTTCCGGCCCGAACTGGCCCCACCGGTGGGGCGCGCGGGAGCGTTCGGGGGTTGTTCCGGCTTGAGTTGGCCCCACTTCGGAGCTTGGGCTGGGACGCTCGCGGTAGGTCGCCGTGAGGGGACGATGCCGGGTGGCGTCCTCGAAGGAAGAGCTGTTCCTGCTGATCCGCCGGGACTCGTGGCAGCAGGGGCTGTCGGTCCGCGCGTTGGCGCGCAAGTATCGGGTCCACCGTCGGCTGGTGCGCGAGGCACTGTGTTCGACCGTGCCCGCTCCGCGCCGGACGCCGCGACGGCATTCGCCCAGGCTGGAGCCGTTCAAGAAGACGATCGACCAGTGGCTACTCGACGACCTTGATGCGCCGCCGAAGCAGCGGCACACAGTGAAAAGGATCTTGAGCCGGCTTCAGCAGGAGGCCGGCGCCGACATCGCCTACTCGACGGTGTGGGACTACGTGCACCGGCGGCGGCAGGAGATCGCCGAGGCGGCAGGGGCGACACCGGCGGCGGGATTCGTGATCCGCCACAACCAGCCTGGCATGGATGCGGAGGTCGACTTCGGCGAGGCATGGGTGGACCTGGCCGGCGAACGCACCAAGTGCTTCGTGTTCGCGTTCAGACTGGCCTACTCCGGCAAGGCCGTGCACCGCATCACCGCGTCCTGCGGACAGGAAGCGTTCTTCGACGGACACGTTCACGCGTTCCGCACGCTGGGCGGTATCCCGGCCGGTCAGATCCGGTATGACAATCTCTCGCCTGCAGTTTCCCGGGTGGTGCACAGGAGCCGATCCCGTGAGGAGCATCCACGCTGGGCGGACTTCCGCAGGCACTTCTCGGTCACCCCTTTCTACTGCGAGCCGGGACTTCGCGGGGCCCATGAGAAGGGAGGGGTCGAGGGCCAGGTGGGCTACTGGCGTCGGAACTACCTGACCCCGGTCCCGCGCGTCGACTCCCTGAACGAGCTCAACGACGCCTTCGCCGGCTTCGAGGAGGCCGAGGAGAACCGGCGGATCGGGATGCGGATCCGCACCATCGGCCAGGACTTCGCCCGTGGGGCCCCGCTCCTGCTGCCCCTGCCCGAGAATCCCTTCGAGACCGGCCTCGCACTGAACCCGCGGGTCGACCGCTACGGCATGGTCGCCGTCCGGGTCTGCCGCTACTCGGTTCCGGTCCGCTTCATCGGCCGCACCGTCCACGTTCTCCTGCGCTCGAGCGAGGTCGTGGTCTTCCACGGCCGCACCGAGATCGCCCGCCACCCCCGCCTGACGACCAAGGGCGCCGAACGGGTGGTGCTGGACCACTTCCTGGAAGTCCTGCTGTCCAAGCCCGGCGCCCTGGCCGGCTCCGAGGCGCTCGATCAGGCTCGCCGCGAGGGCACCTTCACCCCCGCCCACGAAGCGCTGTGGTCCACGGCCAAGCACACGCTCGGCGAGTGCGAGGGCACCAAGGCCCTGGTCCAGGTCCTGCTGCTGCACCGCCACCTGCAGCACCGTGACGTGGTCGCCGGGATCCGTGCCGCGCTCGCGGTCGGCGCCTGCACCGCGGACGTGGTGGCGCTGGAAGCCCGCAAGGCCGCCGAGACCGAGGGCCGGTCCCCGACCGTCACCGCCACCACCGTCCTGCCCGAGCCGGTCGTCCCGCCGGACCTGCCGCTGCCCAGCCTGTCCGAGCGCCGGGCCACCCGCCTTCCCGCCGACCAGCGGCCCCTGCCCACCCTCGAACGCTGGGACCAGCTCCTGCACCGTCCTGGAAGGGAATCCCGATGACCGGCCCGCACCACACCCTGACCGAGCCCGCCTCCGACGCCGCGATCGACACCGCCTGCCGGGTCCTGCGGCTGCCGACGATGCGGGCCCAGTTCGCCGACACCGTCGCCCGCGCCGAGCGCGAGCACCTGTCCTACCGCGGGTTCCTCGCCGAGCTGCTGATGGCCGAGTGCGAGGACCGCGACCGCCGCCGTTCCGAGCGCCGCATCCGCGCGGCCGGCTTCCCACGCCCGAAGTGGCTCTCGGATTTCGACTACACGGCCAACCAGAACGTCACCCCGGCTCTGATCAACAACCTCGCCACCTGCGAATGGGTCAAGAAGGGCGAGCCGCTGTGCTTGATCGGTGACTCCGGCACCGGCAAGTCCCATCTGCTGATCGGCCTCGGCTCCGCCGCCGCGATGGCCGGCTTCCGGGTCCGCTACGCGCTCGCCGCAAAGCTCGTCAACGAACTCGTCGAAGCCGCCGATGAGAAACAGCTGACCAAGACCATCGCCCGTTACGGGCGCGTCGACCTGCTATGCATCGACGAGCTTGGCCACCTCGAACTCGACCGCCGCGGAGCCGAGATGCTGTTCCAGGTTCTGACCGAGAGGAAGGAGAAGAACAGTGTGGCCATCGCCTCGAACGAATCGTTCGGAGGCTGGACCAAGACGTTCACCGACCCCAGGCTCTGCGCGGCCATCGTCGACCGGCTCACCTTCAACGGCACCATCATCGAGACCGGCACCGAGTCCTACCGCCTCGCCCGGACCAAGGCCAAGCAACTGCAGACGAAGAAGTAGCCCCGAGGCCAGCTGGCCGGTGGGATCTTAACCCCTGTTGCCCCGGGCCTGGCGGTCCAGGAACTCGATCAGCCGTGTTTCCGAACGTGCAAGCCTCTCCCGTTGTTCGCCAGGAAGCGAAGCGAGGGCGTCGACCAGGACCCGCTTTCGCGGGACGTGCACCATATTGCCGGAGTAGATCCGGCAACTGGAACACCAGGCGAGCCCGATGCACCGCTCGAACATGGACGACTCGGGCGGATAGATGCGGTACTGGTACGAGCGGACGGGCGTTCCGCAGACGGCACAGATCCGACGGTCCCCGTCGGAGACCGTGTCCCAGATCCCGACCTTGCGCCAGTGCTGCCGCCCGGCCGGTGCTCTTCAAGTCGTCATGCCCAGCATTCTCTCCTACAGCAGGCCGCCCAGCCCAGCCGTCCCGGCGAAGGTGGGGCCGGAGCAGACCGGAAGCCGGGGCCACTTCAAGCCGGAACAATCGCCGCACGGCCCCGCCGGTGGGGCCAGTTCGGGCCGGAAAAGCGGGGCCAGTTCAGACCGTTAACGCCAACCCTGAACGCCTCGACAGCGAGGCATCCTTCGCCGCCTTGTGCGGCACCAGCCCGGTCGAGGCATCGTCCGGCAAGACCCAGCGCCGCAGGCTCAACCGAGGCGGCGACCGCCAGGCCAACGCCGCTCTCTTCCGGATCGTCCTCAGCCGTCTGCGCTGGGAGGAGCGTTCCCAGGACTACATGCGGCGACGCCTGGCGGAGGGCAAGACACGCCGCGAGATCATCCGCTGCCTCAAGCGGTACGTCGCACGAGAGATCTACCGGCTCATCGTCCCCCAAGCCACCCCGGCAGACCACGCAGGACGAGCCCGAGGCGCCACTTGACATCCATAGGGGCATCAACGCCGTGAGCGAGGCGTTCAACAGTGTGCTCGAGGTCGAGTACGTCCACCGGCACACCTTCGCCACCCGCATCGAGGCCCGGATCAGGATCGCCACCTGGATCACCGACTTCTACAACACCAGAGGGCTACACAGCGCATGCGGGTTCAAGAGCCCGATCGACTACGAGCGCGAGTACCGAGCCACCCTCGCCGAGGGACTGGCCGCATAGATCGTCTCCACCCTGCGAAGGGATTGACGCGTGTGCGCTCCCTCATGACTGCCAAGGCGATGGCGCTCAAGAAGGACGGCACCCAGACGCCGGACTTCGTAGATCTCCTGGCGTCACCGAGCCTCCTCGGACTGGTTCAGGGGTTCGTAGGTCGCCCCCAGAACGCCTGCCGTTCATCGAACTTGCGGATCCGGCGATCACGGCAGTGGCGCCAACTGAGCGCTGCCGTTGCGGAGTTCACTCCTGACGTGTCATGCGGCACCGTACACGGTGAAGGCCCAGGCCGCAGCCAGGTGGACCGCGTCGGCCGCACGGTCGGCGCGCCTGCTGCGGGCATCTCGCAGAGCCTCGGCCAGGGACAGGCCTGCGGCCAAGCCGTCGTGCAGATCCATCATCAGGGAGACGCCCGCGGCGTCGTTGAAGGGCGCACTGCTCGCCGCCACACCCGCCGTCCCCAGGGGCAGCAGAACATTTACCAGACCGAGGATCTCGTCGGTGTCACCTGAGGCGAAACGGCCAGGGCCCGAGGCGGACAGCACGATCCGATAAGGGCTGCGGCCGAGCCGCTCGAAGTCGTGCACCATGAGCGGTCCGTCGGCCGTCCGCAGCGACGAGAACAGTGGACTGTCCGCACGAAAGGTTCCGTGCGCCGCGATATGGGCCACGGCAGCGCCGTCCAGCTCCTCCAGCATCCTCAGCACCCGTGCGTCGTCATGCGTCAGGACGGTCGTCGAGTCGTGTTTGCCGGCGAGCTCATCGGATACCTCCGCGCCTTCGGTTGCCAGGCCCGGGCCGCGAACGAGCACGTAACGGCCCCCCGGCGGGGGCTCTGTGTTCCGGGCCCGCAGCCAACTCGCCGCCGACGGTGCCACGCTGAATACACGGTAACGGAGACACGGCAGGAGAGCCCAAGGCACACATGGCAGCCGGGCCGACGGTACGACGACGACGGACCCGTACCCGAGATGTGCCGCGGCGGGTCCGAGCAGCAGCTCCTCCAGGCGTCGGCCCATCGCCTCCACGGCCGGCAACTGCCCCTCCGCCCCCGGGTGAGTCAGTCGCCGAAGTCCCGCTTGAGCGTCACGCGCTTCGATCACCACGTCCGCCAGCGGTCCTGCCTCGAAGCGGCGCACTCTGCCCTGCCCGCACACAAGCACCTGTACCCGCCCCCCCACCACGGCGAGCTCGGCCAGGCGTACGTCGTCGCCCAGGCTCTGGAGCAACGCTCTCAAGTCGAAGCGACCTGCGCCCGGCCCGTCCCCGCGTATATGTCGGGTGCGGAAGAGGATTTCGCGCTCCAGGCGCCGCTGTTCCCGCTCCAGTACCGGAAGCGAGCGGCCTTGCGTCCGTGCGGCTTCTGTGCGGGCCGCCATCTCACGGAACGCAGTCAGGCCCCTCATCAGCGCCGGATCGGCTGGCGGTCGGGGCGATGCCCTGGACAGAGCGGTGGCCTGCCATCGCTCGCTCCACGCCAGCAGCCTCCGGGAACTGCCGGAATCAAGACTGACCTGCTGTGCGAGCGAGGCCAGGTCCGCGCCCTGCGCCGTGGCCCAGGCGTACAGCTCCGAGGCGCCCAGTGTCATCCGATAACCCTCGAGCACATCCAGACCGTGTCGACTTGCTTCCAACACACCCCGTCCTGAACCTGCGGACCGGGCCAGGAGCGCCTGTGCCACCCATCCGCTGAGCCGTGCAACAGGCGGCCCACTGTGCCTGCTCCCGGCGGCCACAGCCAGATACTGCTCGGCTTCGGCACTCGAGCCCAGGCTCAGAGCGATCCGGCCTGCCAGCAGCGTCGCCTCCGGCGCGGACGGCGACCCGAGCAGTGTGAGCTGTTCTGCGACAGCGGCCGCGTCGGCAACAAGGTGCCGCGAGCTTCGCCCAGCGGCGACCTTCGCCTCGATCAGCACCAGCCGGGCATGCGACTCGCCCCAACTGCGCCCCTGCCCCGCGAACAGCCGTACGGCCATGCCAGCGCGCGCCTCACCGGTGTGAGCGTCGTCCGTCAGCAGGGCGGCACGCGCGGAGGTCAGCAGCAGCTCCGCCTTGTGGGCCGACTTCCCCCCGGCCCCCTCGAGAATGGCGATGGCTGCCTCGGCTTCGGCCAGCACCTCCGGGGCCAGACCCGCAGCCATCAGCACCTCGCAGCGCCGGACGCTGATCATGAACGTCGGGGTGCCGAGCTTCGCGTAGCGCTCCTCGGCCTCGTCGAACAACCGCAGCGCCGCAGGAAGGTCACCCGCCCGGAACGCGGCCAGCGCGCGGCTCTCCACCACGTCGGCCCTGTCGTGTGCCTGGCCGGCGGTGTCCCAGAGCGCCTCGGCGCCAGTGAAGTCGGCATTGGCCCGCTCGACTTGGCCCAGGGCCAAGTGCACGGTGGCGCGCAAGGTCAGAGCCCGTGCGGTCCAGGCGATGTCGCCTGCCTGTCGCAGCACCGGAACCGCGCGGCGCACATCCTCAAGGGCCTCACGGTGGTGCCCCAGGATCCACCAGGTACAGGCCCGCCGGTAGAGCACACGGGCTCGTGTGTGCCCCTTGGCGCTTTCGATCCCCTGCTCGAGAGCCGTGAGCCCCTGAATGGTGCGGCCGGCATGCACGAGCGCCACCCCGAGAGTGCCGAGAATGTCCGCCTCACGGTCCGACGCCTCGGCGCGTGCGGCGAAGTCACGGGCGCGACGTAGATGGGTCAAGGCGAGCCGCATGTCACCGAAGTCCCGCTGCCAGATACCGATCACCTCGTGGGCTACGGATGCATGCAGCGGTGGCGGATCGCCTGCGAGCAGCCCTTCCGCTTGTGCCAGGGCCTCGTCAGGAGCCGTGAACACCATGGGCAGCAGTGCCAGGACCGTGCTGACCGCCGTGGCCCCCGGCTCAGACTGCGCATGCACCTCCAGAGACTCAGCGCCCCCACCGTGCGTTGACCCCACCTTCGTCCTCCCACCCACCTTGGATCATGTCTGTCGACGTCTAGCGTGTCCGAGCTCCGGACGTCCCGGGCGGGTGATCCCGGTCCCTGGCCCGTGGCCTTCCTCGGGTCCTCGGGCCTGTCTCAGAGCGCCGCTCGGGCTGGTATCCGGAGTGTTGAGCGTGAGCGCGGCCATGCCGTCGGCGAACGTCACGAGGATGGCATCGCCGGAGTTCACGGCCACGGCTGTGACCGCCGATGGCAGCTGGAACGTGGCGCTGCGTGTCCCGGTGGTCAGATCCCATACCGAGGCGCGGCCCGACACGTGACCTGTCACGGCGTGAGGTCCCCCGAGAAGGTCGACCACGGCAAGCCCCGTCACGGCATCCCCCGCATGGTCGGACAGCTCGCGGTGGGGGGATCCGGCTGCCAGGTCCCAGAGGTAGACGATGCCCCCCTCTCCGGCTGAGATGGCGCATGAAGTTCCGTCGAGCTGAGTGACCGCCAGCGCGTTCACCCAGCCGACATGCCCGGTGAGTTCGTAGACGACGGTGTCGGCGTTTAGGTCCCACACTTGGATGCGGCCGTTGTCGGCGCCTGTGACGACGTACGGACGGCCGTCGATGTGCGTCGCGGCCAGTCCGTCCACCCAGGCACCATGGTCGGTGTGCTCGCTGATCCTCGCGCCGGCAGTCACATCCCACACGGCGAAACCTCCGTAACCACCGACGAGAAGGTGGCAAATGTCGGTGAGCTGTACCGTCGTGAGCGTCGTTACGGAGCCCACATGGCCAGCCAGTTCACGGACCAACGTGCCGGTCAGCGGATCCCAGATCCGCATTCCTCCGTAGCCTCCCGTCACAGCCCACGGCAGGCCGGCGGCATCGAACACCGTGAGTGCTCGGACCTCAGACGTCACGGGCCCGCCTCTGGCTCGGCGTGATGCCGAACGGTTCAGCGGCTTACCGCCGTGTACATCCCAGACCTCAATGTGCCCGAGGTCGTCGCCGGAGACAGCGAAGGGTTGGCCGTGAGCCGTAAAGGTCGCCAGCGCCGTCGGAGTCGAACTCACGGCAGCCACCCACCGCACCGTCCAGTCCATGTTGCTTTCGAGCTTCGATTGCAGCGATCCATTGCCACACCGTGCGGCACTGACCGTCAAGAGCTGGCGCCGGGCGGCAAGGGGCATGGATGCTCGTTCGTCAAGGGCGTGCGAATAGGTCGCCGCGTTCGCCGCGGCTTGTGGCCGTAGGGATCCCATGACGTGCGGCAGCAGTTTGAGGAGGACAACCGGATCGGCGAACACCAAGTAGTCGGCGTCTTCGAGTACGTGGTCCAGGCAGCCTGCGTCCGCGGCGTGTTGTGACAGGTGTCGCTGCAGGTACGGGGCGGCGAGATGCCACAGCGGCTGCGCATTCTCGTTCCGCCGCACTGAGGCAGCCAGCCCCTTGTACAGCTGTTGCCGATCCTCATCGCTCGCGGACTCGCGCCACCAGTCGGCCACGCCCTGGTGGAAGAGGCGGTAGAGCGTGGTGCCGTCCTTGTCGACACTTCGGCTGAGGTAGAGGCGGGCTTCGTTGTCAAGGAGGCGGTAGAGCGCCTCCAGTGGAAGCTTCTGGCCTTGGCCGGACGAATCGAACGCCACAGCGTCAGCGAGTACGCGCTCTGGCATGCCCTGCCCCTGCGCGAAGGCGAGGGCAGTCAGCACAGCTCGCAGGAGAGGCTGGTCTCCATGACGCCGGAGATCCATCTCAAGTAGATCCGGCAGACTCCGTGGGGCGGCACCGCCCAGTTTTGCCGCCTCCCTGCTGAGCGGACTGTGCGCTGTACCGGACAGCGTGAAGTTCACGTAGATGCCGGCGGTGAGGAACTCTCCGAGCCGCAGGTACTCCGGCGTGTCGGACTTCTGCTCGGCATCGGCCAGCCGCTCGGCGATCGCCTCCGCCAGGGCCGAGCCGGCCCGTCGCATGGGGCCGCCCGTGTACGGGCCACTGGCCGCCAGCAAGCGCGTCACGTAAGCATAGAGGTCATCGCGCAGAGCTTCTGGAACTGTGACGTCGAGGTCAAGGCATTCGTACCCGTTCCGGGCGGAGAGCAGGGCGTTCACCCTGGCGTCCTTGCGGGTGGCGATCAGCAGCCGGACGAGGCCGTTGTATCTGCGGGCGAGCGGATAGAGCAGCAACTCGGTCACCACGTCAGGTTCGGTCATCTCGTCGAGGGCGTCGATGACCATCGTGATGGGGCGTTCCGACCGGCGGTGACATTCCTGGAGCAGCGCGAAGAGGGAACCCGCCGAATCCTGGTCGGACACCGCCCCGGCGGCCGGCGGTTCCGGTGCCCAGGGTGCTATGCGGCGCACCTGCTTCAGGAGTGCCTGCACCATCTCTCCGAGCGACAGATGACGCGCATGGACGACGACCAGCCGGTCATTCGTGCCCGGAACCACGTGGGCAAGGCTGCGCCAGAGCGGCTTCGTGTATTCACGCAGGTCAGGATGGGCGGCGCAGACCAGCATGCCGAGCAGCGCCGACTTGCCGACACCCGGCTTGCCGGTGACGACGCACAGTGCCGGAGCGGCGCGCTCGTCGTCAAGCCAGCTGGAGAGTCGATTCAGTTCCTCCTGACGCCCGCTGAAGTACCCTTCCTGCCAATTGCGTTGGACCGGTTCGGCGCCACCGGCTCTACGCATGAAGTGCAAAGGGTCCACACCCAGTTCGGCGAGGCGGGCGACTTCAGGCGGCAACCGTTCCGCTGGGGCCGTCTCGGTGAATCCCGGGTTGGGAAAGAACGGCAGGGCCGAGAGATCCGCGTGACTGGGCACAAGGCTCGTCAGCACGGTCTGCGGCAAACCCGCTTCCTGGTCGACGAGTTCGCGTACGGCAGCCTCGACCTCCTTCCACACGGTATTCGCCGGGATGTACCGAAGCGATGGATCGATTCGCAGTTCCCCACGGGCATAGCGGTCAAGGACCTGGACCAGGGCTCGGCTGAGCCGAAAGCTGAATGCCTTGTCCCGCGGCCCGGTTGCGGCAAGAACCCAGGCTCGGCGTCTGGCCACGTCCATGCGGGCGTGCCAAGCGGTCACGGCGGCCTCGCCCGCGTAACAGACGTCCAGGACGAACAGCGTCAGGGGACGGTGTTGATCAGGATGGTCCTCGATCCACTCGATCCACCCGCTGACGGGGTGCCTGAGGCGCAGCGCATCACGGTCGAGCAAGTAGAGCTTCTCGCTGCTGCCATCCGCCAGTTCGCCGTGCCCTACCACATGCACGATCAGAACCCCGATGTCCGGCGAGGTCACCAGCCTCTCGATCAGGTGCTCACAGTCAGCGTGCGGCGACGGGACCGGAAAGTCCTCGTACTCGAAGCCGGACAGGGTCTGGGCGACACATTGGGCGTGTGTTGGCGCGCTGTCGAGCGGGTCAAGCCCCAGTCTGGGCGACGAGCCGTCTGCGTCACGCGCGAGCCGGATTCCGACAGCCAGCACCACACGTCGTCCCGGACCACCGTCGTCGCACTGATCAACAGCCGTCACGACGTCTGACTCCCCCATCAGTATGCCCGGTTCACTCCTCGTCGCGGCCGCCTTTCCCACCAACGATAGACACCACATTCGGTTCCGGGTACGAGATCCTCGAAGTCCGGCGCAGCGGTGGCGGGCGGGGCCATCATGCACTTGCCGCACCACATCACTTCGAGAGGGACGTAAAGTCATGGAGACTCCATCTCCCATCGTCGCCGACCACGCGCGCCCTCTGAAGGTCGTCGCCGTCCACGGAGTCGGCAACGGTTTCGGCGCAGACGTTTCCGCCAGCAGGAAGGAGATGCTGACGGCGGTCAGGGCGAACGCCTGGACGCGTGATCTGGCCGAGGGACTGGGCGCAGCCCCCGACAGCATCGACCTTGACTTCGCGTACTACGCAGACAGGCTGCTCCCCGGGTTTGTGGAGCAGGGACTGGGCACCTACGACAGCCTGGACGACCCGTTAGAACAGGAGATGTTCACGGCGTGGTCGGCACAACTGGGTGTGCCCGTGGAGGTCGCCCAGGGGCATCTGACCATCCCGTTGCGTCAGATCGTCACCTGGATAGCCACCCGATACGACCTCGCCGAAGGCCCTTGCGGTGTCTTCGTCCGCCTCCTCTTCCGTGAAATGGCCGCCTATCTCGGGACGGAGGACTCACCGCGTCGCCTCGCGGCGCGCAAAACGGTCGCTGAGCGCATCGCAAAGCATCGGCCTCGCGTTGTCATCGCGCATTCACTCGGCTCGGTGGTCGCCTATGAAGCACTGCACGCCCATCCCGAACTACGACCGGATCTCTTCCTCACGCTGGGCTCGCCACTGGCCCTCCCCAGGGCCGTCTTCCATCGACTGTCTCCCGCGCCGCAGGGCGCACCGCCAAGCCTGTGCGGCCGGCGTCCGCCAGGCGTCGGCAGGTGGGTGAACATCGCCGATCCCGGCGATCCGGTGGCTGTGCCTCCACGGCTCAGCCGCTGCTTCAAGGGGATCGCCGAGGATCACACAGCCGCCATCGCCACCTTCGACTTCCACCAGGTAAAGAACTATCTCCGATCCGCTGCCACTGCGGCCACGATCGGTCCGTACCTCAATCTGTGAGGACCTCGGCCGATCAAGGGGATAGGAGTCCGAGGTGCGCGCCCGGCGTCTCCAGGAGACGCAGCCCTTCGGTGGTGACCGTTTGTCGACGGGGTCGCCCATGGCTGCTCCACCGCCACCTCCAGCGGTGCCCGGAACGACCACAGGCCGAGTACGGGGGCTTCCTCCGGCTCGGCTGTCGGCCGGATGCCCGGCAGGGCGTGCGCGGCCGCCCGCAGCGCGGCCGCCGCTTCCGTGCGTGCCAGGGACGCGCCGGGACCGCGGTGGCGGCCCATGCCGAAGGCCCGGTGGTGACGGACGTTGGCCCGGTGCGGGCACATCCTCTTCGGGTCCTGGAAGACGGCCGAGTCGGATCCGATGCCTATGAGTATCAGCAGCAGCGGGGCGCCAGCGGGCAGTTCCACCCCGCCCAAGCGGGTGGTCCGCGCGGTAATTCGACGCCAGGTGGTCACCGGCGGTTCGCGCCGCAGCACCTCTTCCGCCCATGCCTCGGCCATGCCTTCCTCCGCCGCTGCACGCGGCAGATGCCGGGTTCGGCGAGCGCCCGGCGGAGCACCGTGAAGATGAGCTGTCCGGTCGTTGACTGGCCCGCGATGAAGACGAAGAAGCACGCGACAACAGCCGCCTCCATGTCCAGTGTGCTGCCGACGGTCAGCTCGTGGCGTGCCAGTGCCAGCTGACACGCCACACATGTCGGTGGTGGGCCTTCACGCTCGCAGAAAGGACCGGGGCGCGTGATCCCCCCTCGTCGCGGCGCGCTCTTGACCGCTCGCGTGGTCATGGGCGGCTTTCCGTGGGGAGGCAGTCGCCGGAGGCGAACAGCTGAGGCCATGCGCTGTTGCCCTGGTAGGCGGCGATCGTCCAGCGGGTGTAGTTCCAGTAGGTGTTGGTGTTGTACTCGGCCAGCAGCTTGGGACAGGCGATTTGGGTGACGACGTCCTGGAAGTGGGATTGCTGGGCGCGGCCGACGAGGGCGCCCGAGCCGTCCCAGGCCCAGACGTACATCATTCGCTCGACGGGGTCGAAGCCGAGGGTGATGGCGTCGTCCCGGTCGAAATGTTCCAGGCCGTGTCCTTCGGCGATGCGTGTGTCCCAGGCGGTGGTGATCGCCTTGACCGTGTCGCCAGCGATGCGGATCTCGTTCTTGTCGCTGCTGGGCAGTTCGGCGGTGGTGAGGCCTGCGTCCGAGCCCTGGGGACGTCCGGCTTCCTCGCTGTAGCAGCCGGTGGTGGCTTGACCGAAGCCAAGGATGGTGGCCTCGTCCTGGCCTTCGTAGTCCTTCCAGTAGACGGAGAACCGGCCGTACGGCCAGCTGGTCGGAGCCTCCTTGAGCCGGTGGGCAAGGGTGACGCAGGCGGCCATCTCGCTCGCTCGGCGGAAGACCTCCTTGTAGTCGTCGGTCAGGGTGGATATGGGGCCACCGGTCACCATCAGGGTCTGGGCCTGACGGTTGTAGGTCACGGTGGGGGTCATGAAGGACATGTCCTTCGTGGCGAGCATGGCTGTTACTTGATCGGCGATGTCGGCCGCGGCCTGCTGTTCGTCTGTGTCGTCTGCGCGGTGGCTGGCTCGCCATTCTCCGGGGACGGGCTGGGTCTCGTCGTCTGCTCGGGTGAAGGCGGCTTCGTTCACGCCTGCGAGCGGGTCAGCTGGAACGGGGATGGCACGCGGGTCGGTTGCGGCCTGGCTGGTCGTCCCCGTGCCGGGGACGACCGTGGATGTCCTGACGGAAGAACGTCTGGGCTCGGGGGTGCCGGTGGAAGCCGTTGGGGCGGTTTCGCCGGACGGGCTGACCGTGTCCGTCTTGCTGCGGTCGTCACGGGAGGCCAGGAATCCGCCTGCACTTGCGCCGATGACGGCTGTCGCGACCAGGACGGCTGCGATGGCTTTGCGTCGAAGGGGCTTTCGAGGAGGGGCGGATGCGGGAAGGGGCCAGGGCGGGTCTTCCGGGGCGGGTATGGACCACAGCACGGGGACCAAGTCGGCGACGAGCGTCTGGGCGTTGCCCGTTGCAGCTGTGGTATGGCCGTCGAACAGCAGGGTGGACTGCGCGGCCAGCAGCTGTGCGCAGTCTTCGGCCGCCTCAGCAGCGGCTGGCCGCTCTGCCGGCTCCTTGGCGAGGGCCTGCTCGAGGACCTCCCTGAGTGCCTCGGGGATGCCGTCGAGATCTGGGCTGCCCGAGATGACGCGGTAGGCCACTGCTTCTGGAGCGCCGGTGCCGAAGGGCAGCCGGCCAGTTGCCGCATAGGCCACCAGCGCGCCCCAGGCGAACACGTCGCCCTCCGCTGCGGTGACGCCGCTGCGATAGTGCTCGGGGCTGATCCAGCCCGGGGTACCGGTCAGCACGCCGGTGCGCGTCACGCTGGTGCCGTCTGCGGCATGGGCAATGCCGAAGTCCAGTACGCGCGGGCCGGCCGGGGTCAGCAGCACATTCTGCGGTTTGACGTCCCGGTGCACGATGCCGGTGGCATGGATCGCTGCCAGGGCCTGCGCGGTGGCGGTGGCGAAGGCGTACAGAGTGCCGTCGGTCAGCGGTCCGTTGGCGGCCAGGTGATCGGCCAGGGTGGGGCCTGGGGCGTATTCGGTCGCCAGCCAAGGGGTGTCCGCATCGGGGTCGGCCTCCAGGAGTGGCAGCAGGAACGGGCCCCGGACCCGGGCGGAAAGCCGGACCTCACGGCGGAACCGGGCTCGGAACTCCGGATCTGCTGCCTGCACGGGATGGATCACCTTCACCGCCAACCGGTCCCCGTCGTCCGTGAGCGCGGCGTAGACCGTTCCCATACCACCTGCACCGAGTCGACCGACCACACGGTAAGGGCCGACTAACGACGGATCATCCGCGCGAACAGGTTGTATTCGCCCGACGAAGCCAGCAGCGCTCACAGATTGTCCGATCAGCCAGTACGGGGAGATGCGTGCGGCTGGATGCTATCTGCCCCAGTACACAGGGACGTAGGGCCTGCCGCCACTGCATCCACGGTGGCTTCGCTGCCGCCGATCCAGACGCTGCCCGGGAATTTCGCGCTGCCCTCGGCCCTGTCCACACCAAGCAGTGACCGCCGTCGACTTCTGCTCTGAGGAGCTGCGCACAGCGGTCACCGAGGACCGACCCGCCTTGAACTGACTCGCTGAGGCGACCACCGCCGCACGCCCCGCCGAAAATTTACACTCAGCTTGAAGCTCTCACTCCTACATCTGAGGCCTTCGGCGACCCATGTCGGAGCATCCGGTGGATCGGCTTGCGGCCGCGCCTCGACCCTGGGCGTGTGCCCCGGCCGCGCGCAGCCGCCGGATCGCCGAGAGGTAGGAGCCGTCGACGAGACGGGCCAGGACCGGGGTGCGGCGGTTGCTGCGGAGTCGGCCCAGGACCTTCGCGCCGGTCGCGGTCGCCTTTGCCAGGAAGGCGTTGGCGTCCAGGCCCTTGTCCCACAGCACCAGCATGTCCGGCCTCAGCAGGTGCAGCAGTCGGCAGGCGTAGGCGGTCTCGCCCTCGCCGGCGGGGCCGAACACCGCGCCGATCAGGGACCTTGTCCCCGTCTCGACCAGCGTCATCAGCTCCAGCGTGGGATAGCCGTGATGGGCCGTCCGCCCGAGCCAGGCCCGGTTGCGGGGCGAATCGGGTACCCGCAGCGAGCTGCAGCCGTCGAAGGACACTGTCCGATAGACGCCGAAGCGCACTCCCGGCGTCGTCGGGCGGGCCAACGGACCGGCGAGCACCTCGAACAGCGACCGCACCGGCGCGGCCCCCAGCCGCCGGCGCAGGTCCCGCAGGGCCTTCGCGCTCGGCGAGGCCACCGGCACCCCGCTCAGACCGCCGGTGAGCTTGTCCCAGACCAGCCGGTAACCGACCTCGGGGAACAGGCACATCGCGAGCAGGAAGTACATCCCGACCCGGGACGGCAGATCACGCAGCCGCCGCCGCACCGTCCGCGTCTCCGCCGGCACCGCATCCACCAGCTCGAACGGCACCACGGCGGTCAGCTCTCCCAGATGGCCCGGCGCGAACCGACCCGCCGCCACGGTCACCGTACGGGTGATGGCCGTCAGCGCCGACGGCAGGGCAGGATGAACCCGCAACGGAGCTCCTCCCGTACAAGCTGTCTTGGTCGACCGCCTGTGCCAACGAGCTCCGTTGCGTTTCCGCCTCGACCCCTCAACGTGCTTGCAGGACCTGCGAAAACGCTAACTTCCCGACCTTGGGCCTTGACCCCTGACGTCGGACACGCGAGACACTGGATCCTGAGGATCTGAGGACGGACATCTCGTGGCATGAAGAACTACCCGCCTGAGTTCAACGCGGACGCGGTCGCGCTGTACGAGTCACGCCCCGAAGCGACGATCAGGGCGGTCGCCACCGACCTGGGGATCAACCCGGAGACCCTGCGGAACTGGGTGAGGGCTGCCGGAGCAAGCTGTCCCCGCGGACGCCGGAACCAGCCCAGCCGCCGACGCCGCTGGAAGCGGGGAACGCGGCCCTGCGGAAGAAGGTCCGCGAGCTTGAGGAGAAACGCGAGATTCTGCGGAAGGCCGCCAAGTATTTCGCCGGGCAGACGTGTTGGGTCGGATGACAGCGGGCCAGGCACATCGTCACTGTGTTCGGTGCTCATCTGCCCGCAAGCAGCACAGGGGAGAGGACTGGCCGAGGTGGTCACGCAGACGAGCGGCCGGTGATGCCCGGCACAATCGTGGTCCTGGTCCGGCGGTAGGTCCTGAAGCCGTACATGGTCAACGCTGCCCAAATGGCGGTACTGGCCAGAGGCCACCACAGATCCCAGCCCTGCTCGCCCTGGACGAGATTGACGACCCAGTTCACCGCCCAGCTGACCGCGAGACCAAGTGCGGCCCACCTGGCCCACCGCCACATTCGCATCGTTCCCCGGGCACGGGTTTCCTGTGAGCTCTGATCATCCTGTCGAAGTCGTGTGCCATTCATACCTACCCGCCTACCCCCTGCCCGCTCCTCGTCTCCCGGCTCCCGCCAGACGGCCGAAAACGGACTGTCTCACCGGCTGCAGAGACTCAGAGACGGTCCAGAAAGGGACTGGCTTGCAGGCCCATACCGAGGTGCAGAAACACGATGAGGCCGGGCGGGCGGTGCTGCCTTTGCCGGTGGTGCGTCAGGCATGCGCGTGGCGTGGTGCAGCTGTCTTGCGTGATGCGGCGTGGTGCGCGGGACGGTGCGAGCCTGCGGGCTGGAGGCGCTGCAGCCAGAGGGAGGCTGTGAGCAGGAGGCCGCTGAAGACGGCCAGAAGGAGTGCGGACACCCACATCTGCCGGCTGCCGGGCGACTGCCAGGCGGTCCAGACGGTCAGTACCGCCCACAGCAGGACGCCACCTGCGTAGAAGGTGCGGACCCGGCGCAGCTGCCGCACGGCCCGCAGGGACGTGACGCTCTCAGTTGTGGATGCCATGCCGGCCCGTGTACCCCGGTGCGTGCCGTTCAACGCAGCGGGCGGGTCGGGTTCGTCCTTTGGCCGCCGTTCACTTCTGCTGCTGGGTGCGTCCTTCGAAATCGCGGCGTACTGCCGCGCCTTGGTCCTCGACCAGCCCAGCTGTGTCGGGGAGGTCCAGGGCGGCGCCGCAGTGGTTGCACAGTTTCCCGTCCTCGGCCGGCGTGCCGCACGCCTTGCAGAACCGGTTGCCTTCGTCGGTTTCGGGCTCGCGCGTCATTGATTCTCCGGTGTCGGTTTCGGGTGGGCGGTGATGCGGGCGGAGTACCCGAGGCTTCGGTGTTGATTCCCCCGTGAGTGCCTCATTCTTTGCTTGGGACAGACTCTGGAATTGAGTCTCTCCTGCGTTGTGGGTTCTGTGGTCGGTTTGAGGGTGGCGGTCCGCGGGTCTGCATCAGAGATGTCGATCGGATGTCGCGGTGCGGACGCTGTGACGGCTTCCTTAACAACCTGAGGCTGTCCCCCTATGTTCCGTCCGCCCCATACGGCGGTGACGGAAGGTTCCAGACGGCGTCTGACCGGCTGACAATCTTGCGAAGTTCGCGGGCGCTTCGGCGCGACATGGCCTGCATCACGGTGTCGATGAGGACTCGGGCTTCGAGAGGGTTGCCGCAGCAGTACCAGTGCACGTCGCCCCACTCGTAGTCGTGCCACAAAACACGCTCGGGCTGGTGGACGTAGTACTTCCACAAGTCCACAGCAGCGCTGACGTCACCTGGCTGCAGGTAGTTGCGGGTGCGCTCAAGGCGGGCAATCTCCGACAGTGCGCGCGAAGACAGGCCGTCGATGGCCAGCCCCGCACCCCTTGCCCGGGGACTCCCGCAGTCGCCGACACGGATCCCTCGTGGCCGTCTACGCGGCATGGACCCTTCGGTTCATCGTCATGCGGCACATGGTGCCACAACGCCGAACAACGCCTCGAACGAAATTCACTCACACAGGAATTCACCGGACGCAGAGAAGACCTTCGTCCGGCCCCACACCCCCGGCCCGGACCCCGTGCACCTCTGCGAACCGAAAGGCCGAGAACCCGTACCCGCCGAACGATCCCCAACGGAGCAGCACCCGCCTACCCGCCTGCCGAAGGCGAGGCCCGCCGCGGCACGGTCATAGTTCAGCGGCCACTCCAGCCGCTCCGGGGCATCAAGTTCACGCAGAAGAGCCAGCAGTTCCGTCTCATTCATCGACACCCTCCCATCCTCCACCCGGCAGACGCTGCGTCGGGGTCACGAAGTGCAGCGCGCTGCGAGGTGTACTGCCACAGGAAGCACCCCGACTTCCGGCGCGCGGACCCGGAAGGGTCGTGACTCGAGCACCAGCGACGAAGCCGATCGCGGGTCACGCACTCAACGATGGCCGTCGGTACCTCTGATACTCATGGGCGTTTATGAGCGCCGGGCGAACGAGCGACAGGGCACCCCGGCGAACCGCCGACCGCCGCCGCCTTCACCTCCGCCCGGTCTGGTCACTGGGAGTATGGACGGGTGAGTGCTGATGTGTTGGGCCGCTGGGTACCGGATCGTCCCGAGGATGCGGCCGCGGTCTTCGCCCAGGCGGACTTCCCGTGGTGGATCGCCGGTGGCTACGCGATCCAACTCGCGGTCGGCCGCGAGCTGCGCGCACACGGCGATCTCGACGTCCTCTTCCTTCGGCATGACCAAAACCGCGTCACGGATCTCCTCGCCGGCTGGGACCTGTACGTGGCGGACCCGCCCGGCCAAGGGCAGTTGCGACCGTGGCGTCCTGGAGAGGTCCTTCGGCCTCCGCTCCACGACATCTGGTGCCGCCGCACACCCGAGGCGCCCTGGTCCGTGCAGCTCATGCTGGACGAGGCCGAGGGCACCCAGTGGGTCTCGCGGCGCCACCCCGCGATCCGCCTCCCGATCGACCGGCTCGGACGGACGAGCGAGACGGGTATCCCGTATCTCGCGCCCGAGGTGCAGCTCTTCTACAAGGCGAAGGCGACCCGGGAAAAGGACGAAACCGACTTCGAAGCGGTACTGCCGCTGCTGGATGCTCCGGCACGCGCCTGGCTGACGGACGCGATCAGCGTGATCGCGCCCGGCCACCCCTGGCTCCGCCGGCTCCCGCCGGTCAGCCGAACATGAGCAGCGGAACGTCGTACAGGTCGGGGTTCCGGGGCCGGGTCATCGTGGGCGACGTGACCTCCACGACCAGCAGCTCGCTGAGGAACTGCACCCTAACGCTGAGGAGATGGCTCGTCCTGCCGTCGGCCGACTGGGCCCGTGGATCTCGATGACCGGATAGGTGGGTCCATCCCCGCGCGTGCGGGGAGCATTTGCGCGCTCACTCGGGCGCAGTCCGACGAGGGTCCATCCCCGCGGGTGCGGGGAGCAGGAGGCCCGGCGATTCATGAAGGCCGCACCGTCGGGTCCATCCCTGCGGGTGCGGGGAGCAGGAACCGTCCACGGTCACGATCCCGATCGCGACGGGTCCATCCCCGCGGGTGCGGGGAGCAGGTGGGGACGGCTTGGACGAGGGCGAAGGGGTAGGGTCCATCCCCCGCGGGTGCGGGGAGCAGCCGAGGATTGCGACGGCCACGCGGTCGGTCTCGGGTCCATCCCCGCGGGTGCGGGGAGCAGTGTTCACTCGGGGGCGGGGCCGGTGCCGGTCAGGGTCCATCCCCGCGGGTGCGGGGAGCAGTGATCCGGCGGGGCTTTGACGTGCGGTCAGGGGGGGTCCATCCCCGCGGGTGCGGGGAGCAGCGGATGCGGTCGAACTGGGGGCCGGTGAGCGTGGGTCCATCCCCGCGGGTGCGGGGAGCAGGACACCGTGGCCGCCGACCGCGCGGCCCCCGAGGGTCCATCCCCGCGGGTGCGGGGAGCAGGCATGCTGATGGGACTTCGGGAGGGAGGTTGCGGGTCCATCCCCGCGGGTGCGGGGAGCAGAACTGGACGCCCCACCCGCCCGCGAGGAACGGGGGTCCATCCCCGCGGGTGCGGGGAGCAGGCCGGCCCGTCCGCGGGCAAGGCGGCGGCCGCGGGTCCATCCCCGCGGGTGCGGGGAGCAGTTCGCGGCATAGACGTCCATCGTGCCGGCGGAGGGTCCATCCCCGCGGGTGCGGGGAGCAGCTCGCAGCAGCTGAGCCATGAGGATGAGCAGCGGGTCCATCCCGCGGGTGCGGGGAGCAGCGTTCAAGCTCAAGCTCACCGTCAACACGATCGGGTCCATCCCCGCGGGTGCGGGGAGCAGGTCCCCATTGCCACGGCCATGGCCGCGGCCCTGGGTCCATCCCCGCGGGTGCGGGGAGCAGTTTCTGCGCTACAGACCGACAGCGAGTTAGTGGGGTCCATCCCCGCGGGTGCGGGGAGCAGATCTGCGACCACGACGCCGAGGACCGCGCCACGGGTCCATCCCCGCGGGTGCGGGGAGCAGGGCGTCGGCCCAGTCGGCGGCGGGTCGGTTGCGGGTCCATCCCCGCGGGTGCGGGGAGCAGGTCTTCTGTACGGCGCGCCAGGCGTCGCCCTTGGGTCCATCCCCGCGGGTGCGGGGAGCAGCACCCTCCGGGTCTCGCTCGGGGCGAGGGCGTGGGTCCATCCCCGCGGGTGCGGGGAGCAGTCTCGATGACCTGCAGCTTTATCGCGTTGCAGGCATGTTTTTGTCAAGGTTCATAGAGTCCGGCAAATGTAACAATAGGTACCGCGTGGTGTGTTGAAACTATTGATTGTGCCGGGAAGGTCTGCGACGAAGGACGGCTATCGCCAAGTTCAGGGAATCGTGCCCGTAGCCGCGCCTTCAGCCGGTATGAATCTTCCATGCAGCGTGGGGGGATTGACCGCTCTGACCTGTTGCGTCGGCTTCGAGGGCCGGCCCGGTCGGTATGGGCGAAGCATGATCGAGACAGCGACGGGTGGCTGCCGTTGTGGCGGCACATGGAGGACTCGGCCGCGGTGGCGGGCCTGCTGTGGGACCAGTGGCTGCCGACAGGCGTGCGGAATCTCGTCGCCGGGTCCTTGCCGGGTGGCGATGCCGATGCCCGGGCTCTGGCGGTGTGGCTGGCCGGGGTGCACGACATCGGCAAGGCGACGCCAGCGTTCGCCTGCCAAGTCCCCTCACTCGCTGATGCGATGCGTGGGCAGGGGCTCGCGATGCGTTCGGCTGAAGCGATGGGGCCCGGCCGTCGGCTCGCCCCGCACGGTCTTGCCGGGCAGGTGCTGCTGGGCGAGTGGCTGGAAGAGCGGCACGGGTGGGCTGCGTCGCGGACGGGGCAGTTCACGGTCGCGGTCGGCGGTCACCACGGGGTGCCGCCAGAGCACGGGCAGATCAAGGCTCTCTACGACCATGAGGAGCTCCTGCGGACCCGGGGCAGCGCCGAGGACCTCTGGCGTGAGGTGCAGACCGAGCTGCTGGACGCGTGCGCCGAGCACTTCGGTGTCGCCGGGCGGCTGGACGGCTGGGGCGCGGTGCGGCTTTCGCAGCCGGTGCAGGTGCTGCTCACGGCGATCGTCATCGTCTGCGACTGGATCGCCAGCAATCCGGCGCTGTTCCCGTACTTTCCCGACGGAGCCGGATGCGATGGTGAGGAGCGGCTCGCGCGTGCCTGGCGCGGGCTGGACCTGCCAGCGCCGTGGCTGGCGCAGGATGCGGGGCACGGCGCGCAGGAGTTGCTGTCCGCGCGGTTCGGGCTTCCGGCGGGGGTGAAGGCGCGGCCGGTGCAGGAGGGTGCGCTGGCGCTGGCCCGTGAGTTGCAGGCGCCCGGTCTGATGATCGTGGAGGCGCCGATGGGTGAGGGGAAGACGGAGGCCGCACTGGCCGTGGCGGAGGTGTTCGCGGCGCATTCGGGTGCGGGTGGGGTGTTCTTCGCGCTGCCGACGATGGCGACCGGCAATGCCATGTTTCCCCGTCTGCTCACGTGGCTGGAGCGGCTGCCCGGGATGTCCGGCACGCGGCAGTCGGTGCATCTGGCGCATTCGAAGGCTGCGCTGAATGAGGAGTTCGCGGGCCTGATGGCCCGTGCGGGAGAGGTCACTGCCGTCGGCGTGGACGAGGAGTGGGCTTTATCGCGTACGCAGGCGGCCGGCGGGGTGCGGCGGGCAGTCGCCGAGCTGGTCGCGCACGCCTGGCTGCGGGGCCGTAAGAAGGCCATGCTGGCGTCGTTCGTTGCGGGCACGGTCGATCAGCTGCTGTTCGCGGGTCTGAAGAGCCGCCATCTGGCGCTGCGTCATCTGGCGGTGGCGGGCAAGGTCGTGGTCATCGACGAGGCGCACGCCTACGACACGTATATGAGCGTGTATCTGGACCGGGTGCTGTCCTGGCTGGGTGCCTACCGCGTTCCGGTGATCGTGCTGTCCGCGACCCTGCCTGCCGGGCGGCGGCGCCAGCTGCTTTCCGCCTACGGCGGTGTCAGCAGCCAGGAACAGCCCGGCAAGCTGGCGGAGCCGGCCGAAACGGCGGAGGTGGCCTATCCGTTGATCACTGCCGTTGTTCCCGACGGTGTGCCGGTCGAGCGGCGTCCCGGGGCGTCGGGCAGGGTGACGGATGTGGTGGTGGAGCCGCTCGGTGACGATCTTCAGCTGCTGGCCGGCCGTCTGGAGGCGGAGACCGGTGAGGGCGGCTGCGTACTGGTCGTGCGCAACACCGTCGCCCGGGTGCTGGAGGCCGCGCGGGTGCTGCGTGAGCGGTTCGGGGACGCCGCGGTGACGGTGGCTCATTCGAGGTTCGTCGATCTGGACCGGGCGGCGAAGGACCGTGATCTGCTGAAGCGGTTCGGGCCGCCGCAGAAGGCGGACGGCAGGCCCATCAGACGGCATTTCGTGGTGGCGAGCCAGGTGGCCGAGCAGTCCCTGGACGTGGACTTCGACCTGCTCGTAAGCGATCTGTGCCCGGTGGACCTGCTGCTGCAGCGTATGGGCCGTCTGCACCGCCATCAGCGCGGTGAGCTGCAGAGCGGGCGGCCCGGACGGCTGCGCACGGCCCGCTGCCTGCTCACCGGCGCCGACTGGGGCATGGCCGCGGAGGATGTTCCGGTGCCGGTGCGCGGGTCGGTGGCCGTGTACGGGCGGTATCTGCTGCTGCGGTCGGCCGCAGCGCTGCTGCCCCATCTCGCGCCGGGCGGGCGGCTGGTGCGCCTGCCCTCCGACATCAGTGTTCTCGTCCAGCAGGCCTACGGGCCGGATCCGATCGGCCCGCCGTCATGGGGCGAGGCGATGCAGCAGGCGCGGGAGCGGTTCGACGCTCACCGGGCCGATCAGGCAGAGCGGGCCTCCGTGTTCCGCCTGAGCGACGTCGGCAGGCCCGGACGGCCGCTGTTCGGGTGGGTGGCGGCCGGCGTGGGAGACGCCGACGACAGCCCCACGGGTGCGGCCCAGGTCCGCGACAGCCGCGAAAGCCTGAAAGTCGTCGTCGTGCAGCGCCGCAGCGACGGGACCCTGGCCACCCTGCCGTGGCTGGAGCCCGACAGCAAAGGGCGCCCGCGGGCAGGCCTCGGACTGCCGCTCGACCAGGCGCCGTCGTCGTTCGCGGCGCGTACGGCGGCGAGTTGCGGGCTGCGCCTGCCCGCGCAGTTCTCCTCCCCCGAGGTCATGGACAAGGCGATCGCACAGCTGGAGCAGCTGTATGTGCAGGCGTGGCAGGGCAAGGAGTGTCCCTGGCTCGCCGGCCAGCTGATCCTGGCGCTGGACGAGGACTGTCAGACCTCTCTGGCAGGCTTCTCACTTCGCTACAGCCCCCTGGACGGCCTGGAGGTCACCCGTGACGACCGTAACTGACTTACCCGCACCCCAGGCCGCGTCCCCGGCGCCGTCGTTCGACCTGACCGACCGGCCCTGGATCGGCGTGCTCGACGTGGACGGCGCCCAGCACGAGCTGTCCCTGCGTCAGGTCTTCGCCCGGGCGGGCAGGTTACGCCGGATCGTCGGGGACCTGCCGACGCAGGAGTTCGCCCTGATGCGCCTGCTGCTGGCCATCGCGCACGACGCCCTCGACGGACCCGCGGACATCGAGGAATGGGCGGATCTGCAAGATGACCCGGACTGTTTCGCTCCCGTCCAGGACTACCTCGACACCCACCGCGAGCGCTTCGACCTCCTGCACCCCGAAACGCCGTTCTTCCAGACAGCGAAGCTGCGCACGGCGAAGGACGAGGTCTTCCACCTGAACCGGATCGTGGCCGACGTGCCCAACGGTGAGCCGTTCTTCACGGCCCGCCCGCCGGACGGTCTGCGGCTGACGTTCGCCGAAGCCGCCCGCTGGACCGTCCACGCCCATGCCTTCGACACCTCCGGCATCAAGTCCGGCGCGGTGGGGGACGAGCGCGTCAGGGGCGGCAAGGTGTATCCGCTGGGCACGGGCTGGGCCGGCGGCCTGGGAGGCGTCTTCGCCGAAGGCGACACCCTGCGCGAGACGCTGCTGCTGAACCTGATCGCCGCCGACACCGGCCCCCTCGACATCAGCCCCGGCGACCGGCCAGCCTGGCGCCACGAACCCCCCGGCCCCGGCACGACCGGGCGCACCCCGGCCGGGCCGCGCGACCTGTACACGTGGCAGTCCCGCCGCCTGCTCCTGCACCACGACAGCGACGGCGTCCACGGCGTCGTCCTCGGCTACGGAGACCCGGCCGCCTGGCGGAACATGTTCCACCGGGAACCGATGACAGCCTGGCGGCGCAGCGAGGCCCAGGAGAAAAAGCACCGCCAGGCCCTGGTCTACCTGCCCAGGGAACACGATCCGTCCCGCGCCGCCTGGCGGGGCATCGCCTCCCTGGTCGCCGACCGCACCGAGGGCGCGCAGACAGCGCAGCCGACGGCGCATCTGCGGCCGGGTGTCCTGGAGTGGATCGCCCGCCTGGTCACCGAGGGCCACCTCGAGCGCCGCTTCCTCGTGCGCACACGGGTGATCGGCGCCGCATACGGGACGCAGCAGTCCGTGATCGACGACATCGTCGACGACCACCTCCTGATGCCGGTCGTGCTGCTGCACCGCCAGGACCGCACCTACGGCCGACAGGCCGTCGACGCCGCCGAGGACGCCGACCTGGCCGTCCGCGCCCTGGGTGACCTGGCAGGCGACCTGGCCACCGCAGCCGGCAGCACCGCAGACAGCGCGAAGGACAGCGCCCGCCGCGCCGGGTTCGACGCGCTGGAACAGCCCTACCGCACCTGGCTGGCCGAACTCGCCGACGCGGACGACCCGTTCGAACAGCGCAGCCACTGGCAGACCCGGGCACGGCAGGTGATCGGCCGGCTCGGCGACCGCCTCATCGAGACGGCAGGGGACAGCGCCTGGCAGGGCAGAACCGTCAACGCCAAGAACGGCACCGTGTGGCTCAGTGCGGGACTGGCCGACACCTGGTTCCGCAGACGCCTGGCGAAAGCACTGCCCGGCCCCGCTGCCGGTCCGGCTGGCGGGCACAACGGGCAGTCCGGCACCAGCGCCTGAACCCACGCGCAGCCCGACACTGCCCGTCCCCACTGGGCCTCACTCCCCCGACTGGGCCTCACTCCCCCGTGCTGCGGCACCCGACAGACAGAGACACCACGATGACCACCCTCACCCCGCCCGGGTCCACCCAGCAGCCGGGCACCGGCGTCGGCGGCCGTATCACCCGCCTGGCCGCCGACCGCATCACTTACTGGCAGAACGGCTACCTGCGCGACCAGCCGGCCGCCGTCGCCGCACTCGCACGCCTGCGCCGCGGTGCGGGCCGGGACGCAGCCGCCCTGCCCGACCTGTGGGGCCTGATCGACACAAGCCCCCTCCACGCGGCCGACGGCCACGCGCGGCCGCTGCGCGAGACGGAACTCGTGCGTGCGGAGGACGCCGTGTACACGGCGCTGACCCTGTGGGCGCTGCACCAGCAGTCGCGCGGCTCGCGCATGCACCGCACCCACACCGCAGGCCTGCCCGGCGGGCTCGGCGCCGCGGTCCGCCGCCTCATGCCCGCCGGGGACATCGACGAAGCAGTCCGCAAACGCCTGGTGCGGGCCGGCACCGCCGCCGACCTGACCGCGCTCGCGCAGCGCCTGCGGGACATCGTCACCCTGCTGCGCGGCGCGGACATCCCCCTCGACTACGGGCTGCTCGCCGGACAGCTGTACGCCTGGCAGTGGCCCGACGGACCCGCGGCCGTGCGCCGGGCGTGGGGCCGCTCCTTCCACACCCTGCCCCGCACCACCCCCGCCGCCGACGACACCAGCCCGATCGCCAAGGACGACAAGGACGCCTCGTGAACCGCTTCTTCCTGGACGTGCACGCCCTGCAGACCGTCCCGCCCAGCAACCTCAACCGGGACGACACCGGCGCGCCGAAGACGGCCGTCTACGGCGGCGTGCCCCGCGCCCGGGTCTCCAGCCAGGCCTGGAAGCGGGCCATCCGCACCTACTTCCGCGACGAGCACCTCCTCGATACGGCCGAGCTCGGCGTGCGCACCAAGAAGGTCGTCGAACTCCTCGCCGAGCGGATCACCGCGCTCGACCCGACGCTCAGCGAGGAGGAAGCACTACGCCGGGCGGACGAGGCCGTCAAGGCCGCCGGGCTCAAGACCGAGGTGCCCAAGCGCAAGGCCGACCAGGCCAAGGACGGCGGCCCCGCTCCCGCCCCGGAAGCGAAGTACCTGGTCTTCCTCTCCGCCCGCCAGCTCGACGCCCTCGCCGCGCTCGCCGCCGAAGGCGCAGCCGACATCACCGCCTTCTTCAAGGAGAAGAAGAACAAGGACCGCGCCCGCCAGGCAGCCGACACCCGGCACTCCGTGGACATCGCCCTGTTCGGGCGGATGGTCGCGGACATCCCCGACATCAACGTCGACGCCGCGGTCCAGGTCGCCCACGCCCTCAGCGTCCACCGCGTCGACAACGAATCCGACTACTACACCGCCGTCGACGACAACAACCGCGACGAAGAGACCGGCGCCGGCATGATCGGCACCGTCGACTTCAACTCCGCGACCCTCTACCGCTACGCCGCCCTCGGCATCCACCAGCTCGCCGCCAACCTCGGCCAGGGCCTGCGCGAGGACGAACCTCGAACCGAGCCCGTCCGCCGCGCCGTCGAGGCGTTCGTGCACAGCTTCGCCGCCTCCCTGCCCACCGGAAAGATCAACACGTTCGGGCACCACACCCTGCCCGACGCCGTCCTCGTCACCCTGCGCTCCACCTGGCCCGTCAGCTACGTCTCGGCCTTCGAGGACCCCGTCCGCACCGGCGAGGGAGGCCACCTGCGCGCCGCCTGCGACCGGCTCACCGCATACGTCCCCGACATCGAACGCGCCTACGGCACCCAGGGCGACCCCGCCTGGATCCTGCGCGTCGGCCCCCACACCCGCGACCTCGCCCGCCTCGGTACGGAAGCGGACAACCTCACCGCACTCGTCGAGGCCGTCGGACAGGCCGTCGCCCAGCGGCTGGAGAAGCCGGAATGACCCGCACCTCCGTCCTGTCCCTGCTACTCGCGGGCCCCCTGCAGTCCTGGGGGGCCTCCTCCCGTTTCACCCGGCGCACCACCGAATCCGCCCCCACCAAGAGCGCCGTCATCGGCCTGCTCGCCGCCGCAGCCGGCATCGAACGCGACGACGACATGAGCCTCGCACCCCTGAGCGCCCTGCGGTTCGGTGTCCGCATCGACCAGCCCGGCACCCGCATCCGCGACTTCCACACCGCCCACCACATGGACACCGGCAAAGCCATGCCGCTGTCGGAACGCTTCTACCTCGCCGACGCAGTGTTCGTCGCCGCCGTCGAAGGCCCGCACGGCCTGCTCACCGGCCTGCAGCAGGCACTGCGCTCCCCCGCCTACCCGCCGTTCCTCGGCCGCCGCTCCTGCCCGCCGGCCCGCCCCGTCGACCTCACCCTCCATGACGACGCCCGCCTCGAGGACGTCCTCGCCCGCGAACCGTGGCAGGCCGCCGACTGGTACCGGCGCCGCCGGCACACCCCGCCCCCCGAGACACTGACCGTGCTGCACGAAACCGCCCCCGGCGACAGTGCTTCGGCTGCGGACACGCTGCGCGACCAGCCCGTCAGCTTCGCCACCGCACACCGGCGCCACGCCCTGCGCACCGTCGCCACCACCGCCGTGCCCCGGCCGCCGACCGCTGGCAACCGAGCCCACCCACACGATCCGTTCGACACGCTGGCCGCCTATCCGGAGGAGGGGAACGCCTGATGTTCCTCACCCGTTTCCGCCTCAACACAGCCCGGCCCGGCACCCGCCGCCTGCTCTCCACCCCGCAGGCCCTGCACGCGGCCGTCATGTCCTCCTTCCCCGGCATCCTGCCCGGCGACCGCCCCGCCCCCGGCGCGCCACGGGTGCTGTGGCGCCTGGACCACCGCGCCCGCGCCGAAGTCATGCTGTTCGTCGTCAGCCCCGACCGGCCCGACCTCACCCACCTCGTCGAACAGGCCGGCTGGCCCGCCGCCGCAACCCCCGACGACCCCGGCTGGCAGACCCGCCCCTACGGCCCCTTCCTCGACCGGCTGACCACCGGATCACGCTGGGCCTTCCGCCTCACCGCCAACCCCGTCCACACCATCCGCCGCAAGGACAGCGAGGCCCGCAAACTCACCGCCCACCGCACCCCCGTCCACCAGATGGGCTGGCTCCTGGACACCGGCCGCCAGGAACGGGCAGGCATCCGCATCCTCGAAAAGCCCCCCGCACAGCGCCTGCTGCCCTCCGGCACCACCCACCACGGCAGCCCCCACCACGGCGACCGCTACGAACTCACCGTCACCGACACCCGCCCCCTGGCCTTCGACAAAACCCCGGGCCCCGCCGGCCAGCACCGGAACAAGGTCACTCTCGTCACCGTCACCTACGACGGCCGCCTCGAGGTCACCGACCCCGACGCCCTGCGCCGCACCCTCACCCGCGGCATCGGCCGCGCCCGCGCCTACGGCTGCGGCCTCCTCACCCTCACCCCCCTCACCCACACAGCCCCATGAGCAACGTCTCCCAGCGCGCCGCCCTCACCCCACGGCACCTCACCCGCACCGCCGAACGCCTGTCCTTCCTCTACCTCGAACGCTGCACCGTCCACCGCGACGCCAACGCCATCACCGCCACCGACGCCGAAGGCACCACCCACATCCCCTCCGCCACCATCGGCACCCTCCTCCTCGGCCCCGGCACCCGCATCACCCACCAGGCCATGAGCGTCCTCGGCGAAACCGGCGCCGCCGTCGCCTGGGTCGGCGAACACGCCGTGCGCTACTACGCCTCCGGCCGCGCCCTCACCCGCTCCTCCGCCCTCATGGAAGCCCACGCCCTGCAATGGGCCAACCCCCGCACCCGCCTCGCCGTCGCCCGCCGCATGTACCGGCTGCGCTTCCCCGACGAAGACCCCGCCGGCCTCACCCGCCGCGAACTCCTCGGCCGCGAAGGCAAACGCGTCAAAGACTGCTACCGCACCCACGCCGCCCGCACCGGCATCGTCTGGAAAGGCCGCCGCTACACCCCCGGCGACTACACCAGCGGCGACCCCGTCAACCAGGCCCTCACCGCCGCCGCACAATGCATGTACGGCATCGCCCACGCCGTCGTCACCTCACTCGGATGCAGCCCCGCCCTCGGCTTCATCCACTCCGGCCACGAACTCTCCTTCGTCCTCGACATCGCCGACCTCTACAAAACCGACATCGGCATCCCCGTCGCCTTCGACACCGCCGCCCACAGCGACGAAGACATCGGACCCCGCACCCGCCGCGCCCTGCGCGACCGCATCAACGACACATCCCTCCTCGACCGCTGCGTCAACGACATCAAACACCTCCTCCTACCCGACACCGCCCTCCACACCGCCACCACGGACGACCGCGACCAGGTCACCCTCCAGAGCGACCACGGCCACCACCTCGCCTCCGGCACCAACCACGACGGCCCCGACCACGACTACCCGGACCACCTCTGGTGACCGTCATCGTCCTCACCAACTGCCCCGCCGGACTACGCGGCTTCCTCACCCGCTGGATGCTCGAAATCTCAGCCGGCGTCTTCATCGGCAACCCCTCCGCCCGCATCCGCGACGCCCTCTGGAACGAAGTACGCACCTACGCGGGCCAGGGCCGCGCCCTCCTCGCCCACACCACCAACAACGAACAAGGCTTCACCTTCCGCACCCACGACCACACATGGCACCCCACCGACCACGAAGGCACCACCCTCATCCACCGCCCCACCCCACACCCACCCACCCCAGCCACAGCCCCCGCCCACGACAACCCCGACCAGCCGCCAGCCGGATGGAGCAGCCAAGCCAAACGCCGACGCTTCCGCAAGCACTGACCAGAAAGCGCTGAATACCCCCTATGCCCAAATCGAAGAAACTAGTCAGAAAACGCCACCCCGCGCAGTAGAACCCCAGGTCAACCAGACTGCTCCCCGCACCCGCGGGGATGGACCCCCCATCCCGTGTGTCGCCAGTTGTCGGAGCGTCTGCTCCCCGCACCCGCGGGGATGGACCCGATCACTATCCGCGCCGACAACGGCGACGTGACTGCTCCCCGCACCCGCGGGGATGGACCCGGACGCAGGACCGGCGGTGCCTGCTTCGCGTCCTGCTCCCCGCACCCGCGGGGATGGACCCTCCGGCCCGCCTCCGGGCCGAGTCCGGCATCCCTGCTCCCCGCACCCGCGGGGATGGACCCTACGAGAACACCGCTCAGCAGGCGTACACCAACTGCTCCCCGCACCCGCGGGGATGGACCCGAGCCTCGAACGCACCAAGTCCCCCGAGCAGCCTGCTCCCCGCACCCGCGGGGATGGACCCGCGGCGTTCGCGATCGTCTCCCGGTGCGCCTGCTGCTCCCCGCACCCGCGGGGATGGACCCGCGGCGACCACCTTGCAGACCTGACGGAACCCCTGCTCCCCGCACCCGCGGGGATGGACCCGAACCACAGGATCTTGCCGAGGTCCGGCATGACTGCTCCCCGCACCCGCGGGGATGGACCCAGGTCGCAGCACGCGGGGTCCTGATCCCGCACCTGCTCCCCGCACCCGCGGGGATGGACCCAGCGGCGGCTGCTCCGGCGGCGCGGCGGCGGTCTGCTCCCCGCACCCGCGGGGATGGACCCTCTCCCGGCTCATACGCCCTAGGGGCGAGTCTCTGCTCCCCGCACCCGCGGGGATGGACCCGCGACCGCCGCGGCGTTACCGGCGGAGGTGATCTGCTCCCCGCACCCGCGGGGATGGACCCTCCCCCAGCGCGGCGCGGATCGCGGACCGGTCCTGCTCCCCGCACCCGCGGGGATGGACCCTTCGCGATCCACGGCCGGATCAAGACCGGCGACTGCTCCCCGCACCCGCGGGGATGGACCCATCCCCGTCCGCCGACAGGTTGACGGACGGTGCTGCTCCCCGCACCCGCGGGGATGGACCCTCCGGGTGCGGGAGCGGCGGTTGTGTCCCAGTCTGCTCCCCGCACCCGCGGGGATGGACCCTACTCGCTTGCGCTGGTCCTGGTCCACCACACCTGCTCCCCGCACCCGCGGGGATGGACCCGGAGGTACTCCCGCGACGGCTTGACAACGCGTCTGCTCCCCGCACCCGCGGGGATGGACCCTGGGGCTGCGCACCCACATGACGACCTATTTCCTGCTCCCCGCACCCGCGGGGATGGACCCACGGCCAGAGAGCTGGTGGCACCGTGAGCAAGCTGCTCCCCGCACCCGCGGGGATGGACCCACGTAGACGGGGCCCGGTATCTCCGCGCCGTGCTGCTCCCCGCACCCGCGGGGATGGACCCGCCAAGCTCGGCGGCATCTGGCGCGTGATGCTCTGCTCCCCGCACCCGCGGGGATGGACCCGGGACCTGGGGCAGGACGTCGCCGTTCGCGTCCTGCTCCCCGCACCCGCGGGGATGGACCCACGCGGGAGGTCTGACCATGTCGCAGACCACCCTGCTCCCCGCACCCGCGGGGATGGACCCCACGAGAGGGTTTTCCGCGCGGGAATCCTGTACTGCTCCCCGCACCCGCGGGGATGGACCCTCGCAGTACCGGTTCGCCCGCCGCCGCCTGGTCTGCTCCCCGCACCCGCGGGGATGGACCCGTGACGTTCGCGGCCGACGGGCCTTTCAACGTCTGCTCCCCGCACCCGCGGGGATGGACCCGCTGAGCCGCGGGCGGAGCGGAGCGCGTCGGCCTGCTCCCCGCACCCGCGGGGATGGACCCAGGGCCCGGACCAGCCAGCGCTCGATGCTGATCTGCTCCCCGCACCCGCGGGGATGGACCCGGCAGATGCCACTCCACGTTCGTCACGGTGTGCTGCTCCCCGCACCCGCGGGGATGGACCCAGGGGGGTTTCATTTTCCCCCGAAGACCTGTTCTGCTCCCCGCACCCGCGGGGATGGACCCGTCTCGTCCCCGGCCGGCGCTTCCTGCTTCGTCTGCTCCCCGCACCCGCGGGGATGGACCCGAAGCAAACCCTTGACCGATGGCTGAGGGGCGCTGCTCCCCGCACCCGCGGGGATGGACCCGCGAGCAAGGGCGGCATCCTGCTTAAGGAGGGCTGCTCCCCGCACCCGCGGGGATGGACCCGTGACGCTGGCCGAGGCGGCCGGGGGGTGCGGCTGCTCCCCGCACCCGCGGGGATGGACCCGCGGGGCGGCTCGCGCCATCCCGCCACCACCACTGCTCCCCGCACCCGCGGGGATGGACCCGACCGGGGTGAGAGCCGGGACCACCGTGGGGACTGCTCCCCGCACCCGCGGGGATGGACCCGCGTCCTCCCGGTAGTCCCGGTGGTCCGGGTGCTGCTCCCCGCACCCGCGGGGATGGACCCAGCGTCATGGCGTGACGCTCGCCGTGCAGGTACTGCTCCCCGCACCCGCGGGGATGGACCCCAGTGTGGATGCTGATCGTGACTGAACCGTGACTGCTCCCCGCACCCGCGGGGATGGACCCTGGCCGAGCACGGGCGTGTTGCGGTACGCGCCCTGCTCCCCGCATCCGCGGGGATGGACCCCCGTCCCGTTCGACAGGCGCCCGGTCCGCCGGCTGCTCCCCGCACCCGCGGGGATGGACCCGGCTGGCACTCGCACGCCCACGTGCTGCTCTGCTGCTCCCCGCACCCGCGGGGATGGACCCGAGCCGTCGTAGGTGCCGTCCAGCCAGTTGTCCTGCTCCCCGCACCCGCGGGGATGGACCCCCGCTCATCCCTACACCTCCCTCGCTCTCTCGCTGCTCCCCGCACCCGCGGGGATGGACCCCGGGACAGCGCTCTACAGGCCCTCGCTGATGGCTGCTCCCCGCACCCGCGGGGATGGACCCGGCGGAACCGTTTGAGGATGACCCCGATTGGGCTGCTCCCCGCACCCGCGGGGATGGACCCGGGGTGATGGCGTAGAGCGCGTCGTAGAGGGTCTGCTCCCCGCACCCGCGGGGATGGACCCTGGTGCCGTCCGGACGGCGCACCCTGTACCAGCTGCTCCCCGCACCCGCGGGGATGACCCGACCGCCTGCCGGAACCGCTTCGCCTCCCAAGCTGCTCCCCGCGCTCGCGGGGATGGACCCTGCGGGTCGCCAGGTCGCCAGGTCGCCAGGTCGCCAGCGGGATTGTGCGCTGGCCCGAACAACTCGCCGACGCCGGATCCCAGAACGCCTAGCGACTGGCCTCGACGGTGCCTGAACACCGGCTCCAAGTCGGGCCACGCCAACCGATCCTAAATATCCGTTCAAATAGTGGCGCTCCCCTGCACCGAACGAAGCGCCAGGGGGGTTTGACGGTCAGAGACCGTCAGATTCATGGAACGGAACACGCAGGGCGTAAGTCCCCGAAATCATGACCTCATGATGGATACCGAACCGGCATCGTGCGCGATCAACCATCGCCGCACCGCCGAGACACACGAGGAACACTCACACACCAGGGCATACCCGGCTTCTGACGCTTGTTCCCCTTCAGGGTCAACCCACCGACTAGTGCCAGCGAGCCAAGTAGTGCTGCTCACAACCTTTCCAGGCCTTGCTTCCCTCCTTCTCATGCAAGGTGTTCCCGCTTTGACGATCATGGAAGTCTTGGGCGGCAGCACAGCACTGGGCGTTTCAGCCCTCCTCCTACTGTCAGGGAAGGGTCGAGACGTCCGATTGACGTTCGTGCGTGGACGAGGTGACGCAAGCTAGCAAAATCGGAAAATAGTCGCGCTCCCCACACGGGGATGGCCCTACGCAGGGCGTTAGTTGTTTGTGCTCCCCGCACCCGCGGGGATGGACCCAGGCCGTCCACCGTCCCGCCCGTCTGCTTCAACTGCTCCCCGCGCCGGCGGGAATGGACCCGGCCAGGTCTACGACCGCTAAACGAGAGGACTACTGCCCGCGCTCGCGGGGATAAACCGGCGTGGCAGTTCAAGGCGGTGCCGGGCGCGGCCTGGCGTCCTTGTCCTCCCAAATCTCACTCTGACTCGGGTACCTGCCCAGTCTCTGTGGACCATCCTGACTCATTGCCGGTCGTCCCCTGTGGGTGAGGGGCCACGGTGGGGCGACGAGCAGGGACGCCCTGCTCTTCCGGCTCGACTGGCGGTTCCCGGAGGACGCCGGCCCTCGCTGAGTTGTCGTGCAGGAGTGCGTCCCCGCAGGGTGTGAAGCGTCGCGATCTTGGCGACCAGGAGTCGCACCACGGTGTGCAGGGGATCAGCCAGCCTGTGGAAGTCAGTGCGCGTGAACTGGTCCGGCCAGCCGATCTCCAGGCGCTTGAGGGCGCTGGCGGAGATTTCCCGGCTGTTCTGGCCCTGTACCAGCCGAGTGATGTCTCTGCTCCTGCAGCTGAGTTCGTGGAGAAGCCACCAACGGTCCTCGTCCTCCACAGGCCGTACGGCCACGACACCTCGGAGAAGTGTCGCCGGCCCGCTCGGCACAGCGATGTGTGCGCCGTCGGAACGGGTACTCAGCATCAGGGTGCCGCGCGCATGTGGGCCGTCCGCGGTCGCTGGGCTTGCCGCCGGGGACCTCCCCGTGCCCCACATCCAGAAGTTCCGCCTAAGCAGACCGCGGGGGTGGCCGACCGGGGCATCGCCTACCACACCGGCCTCGACGTTGAGTGGCCGCCCGTTGCCTTCGGCGGGGTCCGCCTATCCAGGGGTGGCCGAGCTCGCCGCACTGCAGAGCGCCGCTATCAGGATGCCGGCCGGCATGCGGAAGTCACCCGGATCCGCAGTCCGACACGATCGGGATGGATGCCTTCACTCGCGCTCGGAAGGGTACGCCCCGTAGGACAGCCAGCTTCCCTCACACGCGGAGCGTGCACAGGCATGTGGGATGCAATCGGTGCGGTGAGCTCAGTCATGAGCACGATATGCGTAGTGGCTGCGCTCGTCTTCGCAGCTCGCCAGGTCAAGGAAGCCAAGGACTCGCGCGCCATGACGGCCCTGCTGGCGGTACACAAGGAATGCCAGTCCCCCACCCTGAACAAGATCCGCAGGCGTCTTCGCAATGGCGAGCTCGGCGAGCCGAGCCAACTCACCGCCGAGGACCTCAGCGACCTCAGCGATCTGCTGCAGCAGTTCGAGCTGGTCGGCTTCCTCGTGGAACGCAAGCTGGTCGACCTGCCAGACGTCAAGAACGTCTTCCCGAACCTGCCCAGGACCTACGCCAAGGCATGGCCATACATCGAGCACCGCCGCGAGCAGGACGCCGACTACGCAGCCAAACTCGAGGACTTGATCAGACGATACTGAGCAGCAGCCTCGCCTCCACCGAGATGGCAGAGGACGCAGCCCGCCGCAGAGTGTCCTTGATCCCGGAGAGTGACCGCTACCGGCCAATCCTCGGAAGGCCAGGGTCGCGCACTGGACCCCAACCCCGACTCCTGTCATTATATGAATTGTGGGCGGGAGGACCGGACCGCCCCCGACCCGGAGGGACACCCCCGCCATGACCTCGCGCGATGAGCCCCGCCTGGCCGACGCCGCCGAGATCGCAGCCGAACACGGCCTCACCCCCGCCCGCATCAGCAGCCTCTACACCACCCGCACACCCAACGCCGCCGACACCCCCTTCCCCGAAACCGCCGGACAACACGGCCGCGCCCGCCTGTGGAACCACGCCGAGATCACCGCCTGGTTCGCCGACCGCCGCCAGGCCCGCCTGCGCGAGCACACCCCACCCGCCCGCGACCCCCAGGAATTCCTCAACGCCGCCGAGGCCTCCAGGTTCCTGGGCTACAAGAACCCCAACCAGGTCACCACCTACGTCCGCGACCACCCCGGTTACTTCCCCGAACCCGACCACGTCCAGGAGATGGGCACCCCCGACAAGCCCTACCGCCGGCTGCAATGGCGGGTACAGACCCTCACCGACTGGATGGCCACCCGCCCCGGCCGCGGCAAACGCACCGGCACCGGGCGCGGCGCTCCGGCCCTGCCCGACGTGCCCGCCGACGGCGACCCGGACGAGCTGCTGGGCGCGGCGCAGGCGGCGGCGCTGCTGGGGTTCAAGAGCGTCAACTCCTTCTCCTCCAGCCTCGCCCAAGGAAACCTCCCCCTGCTCACGACACCCGACGCACTCACCGAGAAGGGCGCACGCCGACGCTGGACCCGACGCCGCATCCTCGAACAGGCCGCCCAACGCGGCACGGGACGCTAACAGCCGGCCCAGCCCCGGCCACGCCCCGTCTGCCGCATCCATGGCGGGTGGGTCGCGGTGAGGGTCCGAAGGGGGCCGACCACCCGCCAACTCTCTGCCCCGACGGCAGCACCGTCCAGACCGTTGTCGGGACGTGCACAGTCGAGGGCAGCGGGCAGCCGCTGCCCGGCAGCGTGCTCACGCAGGCTGCCCTCCGATGCCGGGACGTGGTCACGGGCGACCTCGTCGTCCCCAACGTCCTCAGGCTGAAAGTAACCAGCGGCGTCTCCACCGTCGGCCTGCCAGCCAGCACTTCCCGGCTTCGACGCGCCCAGCCTTTCCTCCGTGCGCGAACTCGTATCCGGTGGAAGCGAGTTCATGATCAAGAAGTCCAACTGCCCGACATCTACGCGGTCAGCCAACGCCTTGGCGGCTTCTGACACATCGCAGTCCCGCCGCCGTGCACGGCGGCGGGACTGCGTGCGTTCCGGTCAGGCCAGGGAGTCGGCAATCGCCTCGAAGATGTCGGCGTCCGTCTCCTGCTGCCACTCGGGCAGCTCCGGCCAGTCGGCGACGTAACCAGGCTTGGGGTCACCAAAGTGCTTGTACATCTGCCCGATCCAGCACGTCGCGACGAAGCGGCCACGCTGTTCGCGTGAGAGCCGGGAGGCATTGCCAGCGCTCTCTTCGATAAACTGCCGGACCTGCCTGTATACGGCACCGGCCGCTTCCCGCTCCCAATCCGGAGTCTCCTCCCAAGGGGTGATGTAGCCCGGCCTGGGCTCACCGGGGAAGTGCCTCGTCACCCCGGAGATCCACGCTTCACGGAACAGTCGAGCACCCTCGGCGGTCATTCCAATCCTTCCGTCAGGTCGCGCACAGAACACCGATCTCGGCGTTCAACTCCGCCACTTGCCTGTCCTTGCCCATTACGGCAAGATCCGCGCGCAGCTTCTGGAGTCTACGGGCGACGTACCCCGAGCCCGATGCCCTCGCCGCCTGCAGCGCCTCCCTGCCGTAGTGCACGACCTGCTCGGCGTCCCCCCGCTTGGCACCGACCATCGCAAGATCGGCCAGCACGACACCCCGGCGACGGAACGACATACCCCGTCGCAGAGCGGTCGAGTCGAGTGCACTCTTCAGCGCGGCCTCGGCCAGGTCGAGGCGACCAAGCTGGACGTAGCGCGCTCCGCGCTCCTCGGCCAGTCGCGAGCCGTCGAAACGCAACCAGCCGGCGTTCTGCACCGGGCCCGGCAAGTGCGTCACTTTCTGGGCCTCGTCCATGGCGCGCTCGCAGGCGTCCAGGTTCCGAAGGTTGGCGTATGCCTCGGCTTGCACGGAGGCCACCCAGTATCGGGTCGACAGTGCACCGTCGCCGCGTGCGGCGACGCGCTGGGCGACGTCGAGGGTCTCGGTTGCTTCCTGGTAGCGGCGCGCGTACATGTCGACGTAGGCGTGCCGGACCAGGGCGCAGGCCCACAGGTCGAAGTCATGCGCCTGTGTGCTTGCGGATGCTGCCAGCGTGTAGGCCGCGGCAGCGTCGAGGTACCGGTTCTCGTCGAACGCCAGCTCTCCGGCAAGCTGGAACAAGTCGCCGGCCGCTTTGCACAGGCCGTCCGTGTGCCGTGAGGGACTTGATCGGAGGCTGTCGTTCAGCGCGGTGAGCTGGTCCTGCACGACTGCGGTCACGGAACGCTTGGCCCGTGCGAGTTGGTACACCTGCCACAGGTGTCCGTTCATCAAGTGGAAGTCCTCAACTGACGACCGGTCGGCTGCCTCCGCCACTTCCTCGGTGCTGGCGTCGAGAGCTGTGAGGGCACTGGTCACCGCGAGCAGGCGCAGAAACTCGCGTCGGATCATGTCGATTCCCCCGGAAGCATCGGAAGCGGCAGTGGGCGACGCCGCAGGCTCCTGGAGGTCTTCTTGTAATGGGGCCAGCTGTGCATCGAGTTCGGCGAGACTGAGGTTCAGCAAGCGCGCGATCTTGCGGCGCAGTTCAGGCGTGGGCTGGGTCCCGCCCCGCTCCCACCGGCCGACCGTCGTGCGGTCCACGCCGAGAGCTTGTGCGAACGTCTCCTGACTGTAGCCCAAGATTTTACGCTGCTCAGCGAGACCCACGTCGACTTCCTCCCGCTTGACCAGGGGCTTATCCGTGTGGTGCGCCCCGTGCATCAAAGGTGCATCAAGGATGCCGCATGGATGCCGTTGTCCGCTCCGCTCTTCAGCGGTTGGCTAGTCATCAAGCCGCCGGACAGCATCTGCCCTCCCTACCTCGACGGCGCGGAGAGTCGCCCCCAAACTCGTGACCATCGCGAATGCGGCCCTCACGTCGACGACGCTTTCGGATCCGATCCTCTCGCCCCGGCGCGTGGACCGCCAAGATCCTCGTCTCGTACTCAAACCGGAAAGTGCACCTCGTCGCGTTCGCTGAGACTGCATCAACCAGCACAGAAAGCAGGGAAGTCCCCGTGAACCCGACCCCAACCCAGCAGGACACCGACCCACCGCAGATCGCCTCAGGGCCGTTACCCGAAACGTCCGCCGCTCAAGACGAGCACGACCCCCAGCCCTACCCGGTCAGCGCGGGCGCCCTGCTGCCGCTCGTCGTGGAACCGGAGACGCCCCGCTACCTATGGGAAACCATGCTGCCGACGAACGAGGCATCCGGTCCCAGGGCCCGGCTCCGCGTACATCCCCACCTCAGCGTCGCCCGCCGGTCCGGAGACATCGACGCCGTCGGCCAGATCCGCGCCAAGCTCGCCGACAACGCAGCCCGCCACGGCAAACCCTTCAGCGACGGCTGCCTCGGCCTGCGCCTGCCCGTCGTCCCGGAGACGGAAGAACTCCGCATCGAGATCGATGACGCCGACCCCGCCCTCCCCGGCTTCGACACGGCCGCTTCCGTATCGCACCCGCACAGCCGCGGCCTGTGGTGGGCCAGGCACTACAAAGACCGCCTGTCCTGGGACGTCAAACTCGACGACGACGGACGGGTGACGGGCAAGACGGTCACCGCGGTCTTACGCCCGGCCGGCGAGACGGGGCTGGCGTGACCCTCACCGGGCATCTGCCCCGCCGCGACGCCGACCCCGCCCGGCAGCTGCCGGATACGGCCCCGGCCGGCTTCACCACCAGCACCGGCACCGTCGACCCCCAGCGCGTCGCCCCCGACATGGGCGACCTCGCCGCCCGTGTGCGCAGCCTGATGGCCCTCCAGCAGCAGCAAGTCCTGCAACTCCCGCTCGGTGGGAAGTTCTTCGACATCGTCGTCACGGCCGCCGGCCCGCAGGCCTACGCCGCCCTTGCGGTCATGGACGGCATCCAGCATGCGGGCGACGACCAGCCCGACGCGTGCGGGCCCGTCATCGAGGATCCCCACCGCTCCTGGCTCATCTGGCTCGTCCCACCCGCAACCAGCGAGCAGTGGGCGCCGCACCGCCACGCGCTATGCCTCGGCAGCCCGCACCGCGTGGCCCTGCCGGCGATAACGGCGACAGAGCCGCCCGGACCGTACTGGCTGCGGCCGTGCCGAGGCGACCGCCTCGTCCCGCCCGCGGCGCTGCGTCAACTGCTCGATCAGTTCCGGCCCGGTCCCGCACCTCACGAATCCCTCCTCGGGTCCGTGCTCAGCACCATTTCCTGAAGGCCGCAGGCGCCGTGGCGCTTACAGCTTCCCCCTCAACTCCTGTTCCTCACCGAGCGCCAGTGGACCGCCCGCCTGGTGAGGAGCGGTTTCATACGCCCGGTGTCGGGCCGCCTGCCCCCGCGCGGCCCGACGCCGGGTCCCAAAGTGAAGGGACAACGACGTGGACCGTCCGACCCGCAGCCCGTCGGAAGTCCGTACAGCGGCAAGCGTCGGACACTCCGCCTACAGCCAGACCCTCCCGTGCGCGCCGTCCACGGCCGGGATCGCCCGCGAGCGCGTCCGTGACGTCCTGGCCATATGGCGTCTCGGCAGCCTCGCAGAGCCCGCCGCGCTGATCGTCACGGAGCTGATCGCGAACGCGGCCCGGCACACCCCCTGCCACGAGATCCGCATGGTCATCGTGAGACCGACGGCGACGCGGGTGAGAGTCGGGATCATCGACCGAGAACCCTCACGCCTGCCCACACTCGGACAGATCGGTGACGCCGACGAGTCGGGCCGCGGGCTACTCCTCGTCGATGCCATCGCTGACCGATGGGGCTATGACCTTATCGGCCCCAGCAGACGCCCATCCGCAAAAGAAGTCTGGTGCGAACTGTTCACCAAGGGCGACGAGTGAGCGTCACGGACGTGGCGCGACGACATCCTCCCAACGCCGCTGGTCTCCGGCGCGGCCAACAGGTGGCCAAGGACTGCATCCTCTGTAGCCGCTGGCCGGGAGCGAACAGCTCGTTCGCCCAGCCCATCGCTCTTGCTTCCCACCGACCGTCGACGTCCCCGCAGCAACCTCAGCCCTGTAGCACTCTCGTTACACTCCGCAACCTGCCTGTGTCGCGCGTCAGAGCTCCCGCCGAAGGAACCACGGCCACCAGGGCTGCGGAACTGCGCGGAAGAACGACCGGGCCGGAGCAGCACCGCCTGAGTCCTCAGGGACGAGAACCCGACACGTACCGGGCTGCCGCAAGCACCCCCTCTCACCGTAAGTAGGTAACCGTATGACTGCTATTGACGACTCGACCCGCCATCCCGACGCACTGCGCGCGGACATGATGCGCGCTCTACGCGGCCTCGACGCGATCACGTCCTCGTGTGTGGCCGCTGCTTTCGCTGCCGTGCCGCGGCACCTGTTCGCCCCGGATGCGCCTTTGGACCTCGCCTACGACGTTCACCGCACCGTGCCGGTCAAGCAGGACGAGCACGGCCTGGACATCAGCGCCATGTCCGCGCCCCACCTCCAGGCGGTGATGCTGGAGCAGCTCGGCGTCGAGTCTGGGATGAGGGTGCTGGAGATCGGTTCCGGCGGTGTCAACGCCGCGTATCTTCAGGAACTCGTGGGCTCTGAGGGGGAGGTCACGACCGTCGACATCGACCGCGACATCATCGACCGTGCCCGCCGGTGCCTGGACGAGGCCGGGTACCCGCAGGTGAGGACTGTCGTCGCGGACGGTGAGAGCGGCGTCCCCACGGGCGCACCGTACGACCGGATCATCGTCACTGCCGCCGCGTGGGACATCCCCCCGTCCTGGATCAGCTCCCTCTCCGCGAAGGGCCGGCTCGTCGTCCCGCTGACGGTATGCGGCACGACCCGCACCGTCGCCTTCGACCACGACGGCGAGGGCGGGCTGGTCAGCCGTTCCTACGGCCTGGCGCGTTTCGTGCCCATGCAGGGCGACGGCGCCGCCGAGGAACGCAAGGCGATGCTGCGCGAGGGCATCGCGCTGCAGACCGACGATGTCCATGTCCCGCTCGACGCACGGGCGTTGAACCACGCCCTGGCCAGCTCCCGGCTGGAGTGCTGGTCGGGTGCCGCCTACGACCTGCCCGACGAGCTGGAGCTGTACCTCACGTTCCACCTGTCCAGCGCCGCCCGGCTGCATGCGCACCAGGAGGTGATCGACTCCGGTCTCGTCGAGCCCTCGGCCCGGCTCGGCGTACCCGCGCTGGTCAGCGAGGACAGCATCGCCTACCGCACTCGCCGGGGGAACGAGGGCACCGGCGGCTTCGAGAGCGGTGTCATCGCCCACGGCCCGCACGCCGAAGCGCTCGCGGACGAGTACGTGGCCCTGCTGCGCCGCTGGGCGGCCCAGCACCGTCGCCGAGGAGCGGCGACGCTCCGGTACTTGCCGGGCCCCACGCCCTCGCCGCTGCCCCAGAACGCCGCCGTGCGGCCCCACGGCATCGTCACGGCGGCCTGGACCTGAGACTCCCGGATCCCCGCCGGGGATCCGGGCCGTGCACCACCACCTACCTGCCCCAAGGAGGCATCACATGACCGTGCAGATGGAACGCCCGATGGCGCCCGCGCAGCCGGCCGCCGAGCAGACCGACCTCACCGGCTTCGACCTGGACATCACCATCGTCGAAGGCGGACCGGCCGCGGATCAGCTGATCCGTCTGACGAGCGACGGCTGCAACTCCACGTGCGCAACCGCGTGCGTGACCTGCCCGTAACCCGTAAGCAGCACAAGCCCGCTTTCTCCACGACGCCCGGTCGCGCCCGCCCCTGGGCGCGGCCGGGCACCGCGCAGCCACAGGAGTGCGTGTGTATCGCTATGTTGACGCAGCAGCGGTCCGAGCCGCCGCGTGGAGCCTCCGCCGCCGGACGGTCTGGCCGGACCTGACCGGACCGTCAGCGGGCCCGGCGTCGTGGCGCGTCTGGCTGCAGCAGACCTGGTCGCAGGAGTTCGCCGCCGCAGTCACGGCCGCCAGCCCCGACCTCGCAGACAGGGTGGACCAGATCTGCGCCGGCCGGTCGCTGCCGGACCCCGCCCTGCGGCGCACGGTGCTCTCGGTTATGCGTTACCTCCTTCGCGCCCAGTCGCGCGCCACTCCGTTCGGGCTGTTCGCCGGCGTCGCGGCCGCACGCATAGGCGCCACGGCCGCCCTGCGGGTGGGCGACGATCACCATGCCGTGGCCCGGGCCGACGCGGCGCACAGCACGGCACTCGTCAACCGGCTCGAGGACCACGATGGTCTGCGCCCCCACCTGATGCTGGTCGTCTCCGCTCTCGCCGTGGAACGCGGCGGCTACGTCGTGATCGAGCACCGCCCAAGCGGCATACCCGGCAAAGGACCGGAGCATGTACAGGTCCGGCTGACGGAGCCGGTCCGGGAAGCCCTGCACGGCGCACGGACTCCGGTTACGTGGGGTGACCTCACAGCCAGGCTTGCGGCCGCCTTCCCGGCCGCCCCGCCCGCGGCGATCGACAACGTCCTTACGGGCCTGGTCAAGCAACGGGTCCTGCTGAGCAGCCTCCGCCCGGCAATGACCGTCACGGACCCCCTCACCCACCTCCTCGCGCATGCCCGGCACTTGCCGCCTGCGCAGGTCGCGGAGCTGCGTGAGACCCCGAAACGGGCGCTGGTGCTGCGGATGGACTGGGACCTGACCATCCCGGAGACGGTCGCACAGGAGGCGGCAGCGGCAGCGAAGGCACTCACCCGCCTGGCGCCCCGTCCGGCGCTCACCGGATGGGCCGAGTGGCACGGACAGTTCCTCGAACGGTACGGGCTACGGGCGTCCGTTCCCGTACTGGACGCCATCGACGCACTCGGCTACCCGCCCGGCTATCTCTCGGCCACCACCGCGCCGGCACCCGACCCGTTGCCCGACCGGGACAGCCGCCTCATCAGACTCGCCCACACCGCCGCCGTACAGGGCCGCCTCGAAGTGGAACTCGACGACGCTGCGCTGGAGGAACTCGCCGCCACTGATCCCGGCCATCCCGTCCAGCCGAGCACCGAGCTGACTGTTCGCATCGACGCCGCGAGCGTTGCCGCCCTGCAGGAAGGCCACTTCACCCTGCACGTCGTCGGAGTGGCCCGCTCCGCGGGAACGACCACCGGGCGCTTCCTTCACGCGCTGGACGACAAGGACCGGCGCCGCATGAGCGAGGTGTATGCCGGGCTGCCCGCCCTGCACCGAGGTGCGCTCCTCGCACAGATCAGCTCCCCACCGCTGACCCTGCGCGCCGAGAACGTCGCACGTGCCCCGCAGACAGCGGCACTGGTGATCGCACTCGGCGACTGCGCCGGCCCAAACACCAGCACCATCCCGGTGACAGACCTAGCGGTCACTGCCGACGCCACACGGCTGCACCTGGTCTCGCTCTCCCGCCGCCGCCCCGTGCACACACTGGTGCTCAACGCCGTGGACCTGAGCCGCCACACGCATCCGCTGGCCCGCTTCCTGGCCGAGGCACCCGTGGCGCTGGCTGTGCCCTGCACGGGAGTCATGTGGGGCAGCGCCGCCTCCAGCCTCCCGTTCCTGCCCGCACTGCGCTACCGGCGGACCGTCCTGTCCCCGGCCCGCTGGCTCCTGGACCGCAACAACCTGCCTGCCGCGTCGGCGCCGTGGCCGCAGTGGGACGAGGCGCTGGCCCGGTGGCGTCGCGAGGTACGTCTGCCCGAGCGGGTGTACCTGAGCGAGGGCGACCAGGCCATGGCCCTCGACCTTGCGGAATCCTCGCACCGCGCCCTGCTGCGCACCCACGTGGACCGCGACGGCACGGTGCGGCTGTCTCCCGCACCATCGCCGAGGGAGCTGGGGTGGACCGGTGGGCGCGCCCACGAAGCCGTCATCGCCCTGGCCGCAGACCAGAGCGTCGCCCCCGTCTCCGCAGCGCACCACGCCGTCGACCGCGAGCACGGCCACCTGCCCGGCTGCGACAGCCGTCTCTACCTCCAGCTGTACGGCCACCGTGACCAGCAGAACCTCCTGCTGACCCGGCATCTGCCGTCCCTGCTGGAGGAACTGGGTGATCCTGGATGGTGGTTCGTGCGCTACCGAGACCCTGGCGACCACCTGCGCCTCCGTCTGGCCTGCGCGCCCGGCACCCTCGGCACCGTCTTCGAGCACATCGGCGAGTGGACCCGACGGCTCAGGCAGCACGGGCTGATCAATCGGGCCGGCGTGGAGACCTACTACCCCGAGACCGCGCGGTTCGGCGGCCCCACCGCTCTCGACGCGGCCGAACGCTACTTCACCGCCGACTCCGCCGCTGCCCTGGCCCAACTCGCCCTCCCGCCCGCAGGCGGCCCGGACGCCCGCGCAGTGACCGCCGCGAGCATGGTCGACATCGCCACCGGTCTGCTCGGCGACAGCGCCACGGCCATGCGCTGGCTGATCGAGCACACGCGTACCGCCCCGGCCGCACCGCCCCGCACCGTCTACCGCCAGGCCGTCGACCTGGTGAACGCAGACACCCCGAGCCCTGACGAACGCCTGAGGGCAGCCTGGGGCACGCGACGCACGGCACTGGCCGCCTACCGGCACGCGCTCACGGACGCGGCCGTACCCCCCGACAGCCTGCTGCCCGACCTGCTGCACCTCCACCACGTGCGGATGCTCGGACCGGCGCGCGCCGAGGAGCGCATCCACCTGCATCTGGCCAGGGCCGCCGCCCTGAGCTGGACGGCACGAGCAAGGAGGACACCGTGACCACGACCGCCCCCGCCCCCGCTTGCCTGGCGGCGCTGTCGAGGGCCGGCGAACTGGCCCGCACACTGGCCGACCCGGGCACCGCGTGGCCGGGCGGCCGGCCGGACGGCGGACGGTCCTGGCCGCAGTCGCTGGCCGGCGGAGCCTCGGGTATCGCCCTGCTGCACATCGAACGCGCCCGCACCGGTCACGGCGACTGGGACACCGCGCACACCTGGCTCGCTGCCGCCGTACACGGCGACATCAGCGCGGCGGCCAACGCGAACCTCTACTTCGGGGCCCCCGCCCTCGCGTTCATCACCCACCGCGCCGCCGGCGCATCCAGGCGCTACCTGCCCGTCCTGGAACGCCTGGACGAGGCCACTCTCCACGTGACCCGCAACCGTCTGAACCAGGCCCACCAGCGCATCGACCGCGGCGAACGGCCCCCGATGGAAGAGTTCGACCTGATCCAGGGCCTTGCCGGGCTCGCCGCCCACCACCTCAGCCGCCACCCGCACCACGGCATCACCCGCGACGTCCTGTCCTACCTGGTGCGCCTGACCGAGCCTTCACCCGGCCCCACCGGCCTGCCGCCATGGTGGATGAACGTCGGCCCCACCGGCGCGCGAAGCGCCGACTACCCCCACGGCCACGGCAACTTCGGGCTCGCCCACGGCATCGGCGCCGCCCTGTCCGTCCTGTCCCAGGCCCTCCTGCACGATGCAGCCGTACCCGGCACAGCCGACGCCGTCGAACGGATCTGCACCTGGACGGACCAGTGGCGCCAAGGCACCCAGGACGCCCCCTGGTGGCCTGGCCTGATCTCGATGGAACAGGCGAGGAACGGGCACATCCATCCACGCCTTCGCCCCCGCCCCTCCTGGTGCTACGGAGCAAGCGGAACGGCCCGCGCCCAGCAGCTGGCCGGGCTCGCCCTACGCGACCCGGCACGCGTCCAGGCCGCCGAGAACGCCATCCTCAACGCCCTGCGCGACCCGCTTCAACCCGCCACGCTTGACGGGATTGGCCTGTGCCACGGCACGGCCGGCCTGCTGCACGCCGCATGGCGCATGGCCACCGAGACAGGCAACCTCGAGATCGCCGCAGAACTGCCGGGCCTGGCCGGGCACCTGGCCACGGCCCTCGACCGGGACGACCACGATCCGGAGCTCCTCGACGGAGCCGCCGGCGCCGCCCTCGCCCTGCACACCTTCGCCACGGCCAGCGCGCCCGCACCGCACTGGGACACCTTCCTCGCCCTGGCGTAAAACACCTCCGGAGACCGCCTCATGGACCTACCCACCTGGCGCCAGGCCAACGTCGCCTTCCCCCATTGGGAACACGCCGAGAACGTCGCCCTGGCCCGCCTCGCCCCCCTCCTGCACGCCGCCGAGGACAAGGGCGCCCTCACCGCATGGTTCATCGTCCGAAAACGCCCCTGCTGGCGCGTGCGCTACCGCCTGCCGGCCGCCGAAAGTCCGGACCCCATCAGCCGGAGCCTGGACGAGCTGGCCGCAGACGGACACACGACAGGCTGGACGCACGTCGTCTACGAACCCGAGGTCCACGCCTTCGGCGGCACCGGCGCCATGGCCTGCGCCCACCGCTTCTTCCACCGCGACAGCCGCGCCATGACCAGCCACCTCCAGACCGGGGCCCGCCCGCACCGACGCGAGATATCCCTCATGCTGTGCAGCCTCCTGCTGCGCTCCGCCGGCCTGGACTGGTACGAGCAGGGCGACGTCTGGGCGCGCGTCGGCGACCACCGCCCGCCACCCCCCGCCCCCAACCAGGACAACTGCGGCCGGCTCCTCACTGACGTGCACCGGCTCATATCCGTCGGCGGAGAAGACCTGATGCGCCCGGGCACAAGCCTGGCCCACGTCGCCGCCTGGGCCGGTGCCTACACCAACGCCGGGCAGGAACTGGCCCGCCTCGCGCACTCCGGAAACCTCCACCGTGGCCTGCGCGACGTGCTGGCGCACCACGTGCTCTTCGCCTGGAACCGGATCGGCCTGCCCCACGACACCCAGGCCGCCCTGGCAGCCGCGTCCAGGACCGCCGTCTTCGGCCCCAGCCCTGCGCACGAGAGGAGCCCCGCCGACCATGGGACACCCACCTGACACCGTCGCCCGGCGCTTTCCCCTCATCGCCCGTCCCCGCCCCGCCTGCCTTCCCCTGGCACAGCGCATCCACGCGCTTTCCGAACTCGCCGACACCGCAGCGAAGTCGGGCGACGCAGGAATCGCCTCCACCGTCTACAACCAGGCCGCGCTGCTCGCCTCCGACACAGGCGCCACGAACGACGCCCGCACCCTGTGCCACCGGCACGCCGCCGCCTACCTGCACGCCGCGCCCCTGCCCGGCAAAGCCGCCATCCGTGCCCTGGAACCCGTCATCAACCTCGCCCGCCTGCACATCCGTGCCGGACGGGCCGACAACGCCCTGCAACACCTGCACACCCTGTTCGACGCCGCCACCACCGCCAGACCCGCCAGGATCGAGAACATCGTCGTACCCGCAGCCCTGACCACGGACGACGACGCCCGCCAGGAAGTCCGTACGTGGCTGTGGAGCGTCCTCATCGCCGACGGCACCCGCGCCCTGACCACAGCAGGCCGCTTCAGCGAAGCCCTCACTCACGTCCAGGCACACCGAGGCGTCGGCCGGCGCATGCTCGACGGCCGCCAGGTCGCCGTCCTCGCCGCCCTCACCACTGGTCACCCGGATCGCGCCGAAGCGCTCCTGCAAGAGACCACGCCCAGCGCGCCATGGGAACAGGCGGTGACAGCCTGCCTCACCGCCCTGTGCCGGCCCACCGCCCAGCCGCCTGCCGGCCGTCACGCCCACCAACTGGCCGACATCTACACCAGACTCGCCCCCGAGCCCGGAAGGGCCGTCTTCGACGCCCGGCTCGGGCTGACAGTCCTGGACCTCATCGGCCGTGCCACACCACCAGCGGCGTACCGCGTGGTCAACGAACTGCACCGCCGAACGGCGGGGCTGAACGACGGATACGCCGCCCGGGAGAACCTGACGCACCCCCTGTTCACCGCCTTCGCAACCAGCGAGCAGAAGAAGCACTGCCAAGACCTCGTGAACAGATGCGCGCTCGGGTCCGGGCACCTCCCCGACGATCTCCGTGACCGGCTCACCCGAGCCCTGCACACCAGCGACCGCACCATCCGGCGCTCACTCACCCGCACGGAACACAGCCCCACTACCCGCAAGGCGCCCGCCTGACGCAGTGAAAGCCTCCCGCCCACCCCGGCGCCCCCGCACTCCCCGGCCCCAGGTCCGGACCGCCACAGCAGCGTCACCACCGGCGTTTCGGCCACCACCCATCCGGGCCGTGTCCCTGGCGGGAGAAGGGTCGGTGCACCGGGCATGCTCCGCCGGGCGCTGTGTGGCGGGGTTCGGGGTCCGTTCGAAACACAGGTGTTCGACATCCGGGCGGGTTCGTTGAGCCGTGTGACCCCGCCTTCGACGAAAAGGGAGAGCCACGTTGACTTCTGCCGAAGCCCCCGGACAGCACACCACAGCGCCGCCGTTCCCGCCGCCCGCGGAGATCACCTACAGCGGGCAGTACGCGATCAACCCGCTCGCCGAGGTGTCCTTTAGCCGGATGTGCGCCCACATCCCCGCCGTGCTGGGCAGGATCGCCCGGCTGTCGTGGAGGACCGACCGGCGGGCGGTGCAGCTCCTGGTGGGCTGCCAGCTGCTCACCGGTGTCTCGGCCGCCGTCCTGCTGGCCGCGACCGCCGCCGCCATGAAACCGCTCCTCTCCGAAGATGCCGTCGCCGGCCGGCTGCACCAGGCGCTGCCCGCGCTGCTGGTGGTGGCCGCGGCCGCCGCGCTGGGCCGCGGCGCGGACGCGGTGGCCGCGTACGCCGAGCGGCGGATCACACCCCGGCTGACCACCGGGACGGACAGCGCGCTGGTGGAGGCGGTGTGCCGGGTCGAGGCCGCCGCCTACGGCGTGGACGGGTTCTCCGACCGTCAGGAAGCCGCCGAGATGGGCGTCCTGCGCACCCACGTCATGGTCAACGACGCGCAGCGGTTCATGTCCGCCCTGGTCCGCATGATCACCGCGGGCGGGGTGCTGTCCGTGCTGAACGTGCTGATGCTGCCGCTGCTCCTGCTCGCCGTCCTCCCCGCCGGCATCGGAGCGGTGCTGTGTGCGCGGGTGGACTACGAGACCCACTACGCCAACGTCGCCGACCGCAACGTGCGCGGCATGATGCGCTGGTGGGCGACCACCTCGAAGTACGGCGACGAAGTCCGCGCCAACTCCATGACCGGCTACCTGACCTACTGGTACCGGGCCCTGTCCGAGCGCTGCGACGCCCGCACCCTCGCCGCGGCCCCGCGCACCCTGCGGATCTCGATGCTGTCCTCCCTCGCGGGTGGGTTCTTCCTCACCGCCGCCTGGGCGGCGCTGGCCTGGCTCGCCGTCAGCGGCCGCATCGACCTCGCCGTCGCCGCCACCGCCGTCGTCGCCGTCCAGACCACGCTGGCCGCCCTCTCCCAGGTCGTCGTGGGCGGCGCCGCCGTTTTCCACACCAGCCTCTACCTCGGCGACATGCAGTCCTTCCTCGACGACGCCACCGCCCGCGCCCCCCGCCGCGGCTCCGCCGCCGTCACCGCGCCCGTCGAGGAGATCAGGGTCGAGGAAGCCGTCTACCACTACCCCGGCAAGGACAAGCCTGCCGTCGACCGGGTGTCCCTCACCCTGCGGCGCGGGCAGATCCTCGCGATCGTCGGAGCCAACGGCTCCGGCAAATCCACCCTCACCCGCCTGATCACCGGCATCTACCTCCCCGACAAGGGCAAGATCACCTGGAACGGCACCGACCTCGCCGACACCGACCCCGCCACCGTCTGGGCCAACACCGGCCTCGTCCCGCAGATCTTCGCCCAATGGCCCCTGCGCGTCCGCGAGAACATCACCCTCGGCCAGCCCCGCACCCACGACGACACCGCCGTCTGGGAAGCCGCCGACGCCGCCGGCCTGCGCGACGCCATCGACGACCTGCCCGCAGGCCTCGACACCCTCCTCGCCCGCGACATCTTCGGCGGCTCAGAACTCTCCGGCGGCCAATGGCAGCGCATCGCCTGCTCCCGCGCCCTCTACCGCCGGCCCGCCCTGCTCATCCTCGACGAACCCACCTCCCAGATGGACCCCCGCGGCGAACACACCATCTTCGAACAGATCAAAACCATCGCCGCCGACCGCATCACCATCGTCGTCACCCACCGACTCGAGAACACCAAAATCGCCGACCACATCATCGTCATGGAACACGGCCGCATCACCGAACAAGGCCACTACAACGACCTCACCCACGCCGGCGGAACCTTCGCCGAACTCCTCCAACTCTCCCAGGACCGCTGACCCGACCACCCACCGCCGGCCCCGCTCGGTCTCGCAACCTGCAGACACCCCGCCCACTGGGTGCTGCCTCTCACGCGCCCTCCCGTTCCACACCCCAGCAGCTCAAAACGCACAAGTTGTGCACGCGGCCGCATACCAAACCGAGCGACTTCACACACACGTCGACTCGTGCAGCCGGGGCTCGTCCCTGGCCGCACCCGACAACGGCATCGCCACAAACCCCGCAGACCTGTGACGACGCGATCCGCGGCCCCGCGCCTTCCCTTGCGCGGGGGCGCGGGCGGCGGGACTTCCAGCCCGCTCCCCGAAGAAGGCCATACCCCCATGACCGGCCCGGATCCCGACACCCGCCCGCCCCGTGCCCGCCACCCGCTCCATCCCATCGGGAAAACGGGCGGCCAGGCCCGTCTACGATCAGCCACCATGGACTGGCTGGAGCAGATCTCGAAACTGAGGCAATGGACAAGGAGTGGAACACGCGCTCCGCACAAGCCGCTGCTGCTCCTGTACGCCCTCGGCCGGTTCCAGCAGGACGCCGACGGTGGCCTGCGATACACCGCGGTGGAGCAGGACCTGCAGCGACTGCTCATCGAATACGGTCCACCCCACAAGACGACACCCGCCTACCCCTTCCACCACCTCGTCAACGACGGCGTATGGGAAGTCCGCACCGATCGCGGACCGGGCAGCCCCGGCAGCGGGGTACGAGACCTCCGCGAGACGGCCGCCACGGGGCGGCTCGCGCCGGACTTGCGAGCGGCCCTGTGCCGTGAACCGGACCTGCTCGGCAGCATCGCGCGACGGTTGCTCGACCTGCACTTCCCGCCCTCTCTGCACGGGGAACTGTGCGAAGCCGTCGGCCTGGCACTCGAGCCGGCGCAGGCCGCACAGCTGTCGACGCAACGCAGACTGCGGGACCCACGGATGCGGGAACTGGTGCTGACCGCCTACGAGTACCGGTGCGCCTTCTGCGGCTACGACGGCAGGATCGGCGCCGTGCCGGTCGGGCTGGAGGCCGCCCACGTGCGCTGGTGGGCATTCGGCGGGCCCGACGTGATCGAGAACGGGCTGTGCCTGTGCGCGCTGCACCACAAGCTCTTCGACAAGGGTGTCCTCGGAGTGGGAGACGATCACCGCATCCTGGTATCGCAGCGCTTCGTCGGTCACAGCCCCGCCGCCCGCGAGCACGTCATAGCCCTTGCGGGCCGCCCGCTGATCGGCCCCCAACCCGGCTCACACCCTGTTGCCGCAGCGCACCTCGACTGGCATGCCCGGCAGGTCTTCCACGGCGAACCGCGCCCCGCCACGGCAGCCTGACCCCGGCAGCCACCCACGAGACATCCCCCTCACAGAAGAACGATGGGCGCGTACGCCGCACCTACGCCGCTTCGCACCACGCTGGACGGCGGACGAACGGGGTACTGACGGCGTACCGCCGACCACTGTCCCCGGCGAGGCTCTTGCCAACGGTGATCCGGCCCGTCGCATCCCCCGTAGCGGCAGACCGTTCCGCCTTCAGGGGCGAGGACGACTCTCACGGGCAGATCCGGCAGTACCCCAAGGCTCCAGCGGCCACGCTCCCCGACGGCCGACCGGCCGTCTTCCTGATCCCGGGGCTCCGGCCCGGGCCGTGGTCGGGCGCATGGTCAGGGGCAGGGCCGGCCGCAGGCCTCACCTCGGCCCGACCACGGCCTCACCATGGTCCGACCATGCCTCGACCACGGGGGACTGTTATGGATTCGTGACCGTGGTGAGGGCTCCATGGTGAGGCTGGTGGTCAGGGCCGGCGGGTTTCCTCAGGACAGGCCGCAGCCGCCGGCCCGACGCCACAGCGCGGAGGATTCCCGTCCCATGACCAGTGCCCCGCACCAGCCCAGTCCGGCCAGGACTCCGGCAGCCGGACCGGCGCAGCCGCTGGCCGCGCAGGTGCTGGCCGCCCTCGCCCAGCACCGGATCGCCACCACCGGCCAGCTGCGCAGCATGCTGCGCCCCGACGGCTCCCGGCAGCTGATCTCTCGCGTCCTGAACCGTCTGCGCGCCGAGGGCCTCGCCGAGGCCACCGCCCTGCACCGGACCCACCGGACCCACCGGACCCGCGTCTGGTACCTCACCGCGGACGGTGCGCGCCTGACCCGTCACCTGCCCGTGCTGCGCGGACGCCCGCCCTACCCGGTGACCTCGCACACCGCGGCCTCGCTGAAGACCCCGCACACCCTCGCCGTCGTCCGCGCCCATCTCGCCTTCGCCGAGGACGCCCGCCGCCTCGGCCACGAACACGGCACCTGGGACTGGACCCCGGAGGTCTCCCACGCCATCGGCGACGGCGAACGCGTCACCGCCGACGCCCTCATGCACTACACCGCCACGGACGGCGGGCAGCGGCGCAAGCTGCGCGCCTTCGTCGAGGTCGACCGCACCACCATGAGCGGCGAACGCCTCGCCGCGAAACTCATCGACTACGCCCGCCTGTTCCACCACGACGCCCAGCCACCCGGCCGGCGCCGGTCGGCCGTCCAGGGCCCGGCGTGGCTGCGCTGGTATCCGGTCTTCCCCCGCGTGCTGTTCGTCCTCACCGGCGCCGCCCGGCCCCGCCTGGAGCAGCGGATCGGCGACCTGCAGGCCATGACCGCCCACCACCCGCTCGTCGCCGGCCTCGCCCGCGACGTCCCCCTGGCCGCCGCCGTCCTCGAAGACCTCGAACACCACGGCCCCGCCCAGCCGGTGTGGACGCCCCTCACCGGCGGACCACCCCACCCCTGGACCGACCCGTGACACTCCCCCGGCCACGGCTGGACATCAACACCCGCCGACCGGCCGCGGGACCCTTCGACAACGCCCGTTCGATCAGATTCGGAGTCATGCCGTGAGCAGCCCTACACCCCACCGGTCTCCCGCCCACCGCGCCGCGACCAGCCCCGACCCGCACGCACGCGTCTTCCGCTTCCCCGACGCGGACGCCTGCGAACGGGCCAACGCCGACGCCGTGTTACATCCCGGCGCCCACGGCGACCTTCCCTGCGTGGAGATCGACGGCGTCCTCGTCTTCGCCCACCTCGACCCCGGCCTCGGCGCCCTGCGCATCACCGTCCACCTCGACACCGCCCCCGGCCACCTCATGCGTATCGACGGCACCGTGCCCGTGCACATCGAGATCGACGACACCGTCGTCCACGAGGCGCACGGCGCAGCACGGACGCCGCTCATCGACGCGCTACTGGACGCGGCCGACGACAGCCACAGGGAAGCCATCCGCGCCGCGGCCCTGGCCGTCGGAGCGCTGTGGCGCTGCCCCGCCTGCCAGTGGGACAACCCGGACACGGCAGGCTGCTGCCAGAGCCCCGGACCGTGCGGGACCCCGTCACCTCGCACCCCGTGACGCCGGGTTGCGGCGACAGTCTGCATGCGGCCCCGAAGGCGGCGCCCAAGGCTGCCCGACCCGTGTGAGGAGCGTGGATGATGGCGAGGGGACTTCTCGCCCATGGACAGATGACCTGTAGGTGCGCCTTGTCCAGCGCGACCAGGCTTCCGTACTCTGACGGCCTCTTTCCTTTGTGCAACGGCGCCCCGGGATCTGACTCGCACTCTGCCCAGAGCGCTGTCACAGCAGAGGACGAGCAGGGGAAGGCAAGCATCCGGGGGTTGGCTGTCATGAATGTCGGCGGGACGCTGCTCGGCAAGCAGGTCACGAAGCGATACCCCCGCCGGGGTGATCTACAGCTCGTCCGGTTGGGCACGGCGGCGTCCTTCACCTGTTCGCGGTGCGCACAGACGAAGACGGCGCGTCTTGTTGCCGTGCGCGGCAATGCCTTGTTCTGCAACGGCTGTTACGGGCGCACGGAAGCGGAGCGAAGCCTGTCAGAGGAGTCCGGTGGGTCCTCTGCAGTTTCGACACCCTCGTCGGCAGTCCGGCATGCCGAGCCGTCGCCTTCCGACGTACGGGACCCTTCTCGCGTCGTCGTCGGCGAGCGTGACTGGGGGCTGCCCTTCGCCGTCGTGCATACCGATCAGATGTTGGGATGGAAGTTTTCCGTCCGTGCTGAGCATCTGCTTCTCGGCACCTTTCCCATCCCGGTCGAGATGGCCGACAAGGTCCCGCCCACTTCTCTCAACGTTGCCCTCGTACCGATCGACGAACTCGCTCTCGTACAGGCGGCAAAACGTGTCCCGGTCCTCGACTACCAACCGGGAGTCAAACTCCACTTGGACGGTGACCGACCGCTTCTGACGGGCATGGCATGGCATCGGTTCGTCCTTCCTGGGACCCGGGTCTCCGTCCGCTGGGATCATCGGGCGAAGACGAGGCTGCACATCGCCTACACCCGGCTGCGCAGGCCGGTCGTCGTTGCCGGCACGATCGTGCGCTACGCGTACGACCCGAGGATCATGACCCGTGACCTCGCGGCCGCCGACGTGCGCGCGGACCGTTCGGAGGAACTCGTCCTGATCACACTGCGCGAACTCGGCTACCTCGACGAGCAGGGGCGCGCCCTGCTCCCGCTGCCGGCACTGCTCCGTAACATCACCGAACGCGCAGAGCCTGGGGAGACGTCGGCAAGGGAGTTCGAGAACGCGGTCCGTCGGCTACTGGCACGCAAGGTGCTCACCTGGGAGTGGGGCAGCGTGGGCGCCGGTGGCACGCTTCGCTATCCCGCTCGCGATGGCGAGAGCACTGTCGAACTCCTTTGCTACACCCCGGCGTTGCGTGAGGTGGAGCACGACGACCCGGGGACAGCGAGCGGCGGCAGGACAGAGGCCGGCGCCCACCGAGTGGCAGGACATCTGATGCGCATAGGCCATCTCGGCAAGGAAGCCAGCGCGGAGGCGAGGGCCGCCTACCGGTATGACCATCAGAGGGCGGGCCTTGCCGGCCCCCACGAGCTGCCCCGGGGGTTCACGTACGTTCGTGAACACGAGCGAGGTGTATAGGGCGGTCGATCGTCTGCAAGGCCGACCCCGCCGTGTCCTTCTCCAGGAGCTGACGGCCCGTTGCATCGACCACGAGGACGGCGGGCAGGGGCAGCGGGCGAGCCTGTCCTCACCGGCCGGGAACGCCTATGCCGTCTGGCGACGTACCTCGTTCTCGTCGGTCACTTCGTACACGTCGATGCGCAGCAGTCTGCGGATGCGCTCGGGGACGCGTTCGACGGCCTTGACGGACGAGGTGGGTACGATCAGTGCGTACCGTGTGCCGGGGTCCTCGCTGGTCATCCGGCGCAGAAGCTGTCCGTAGGCGGTGTCCGCGTCGATTCCCTTCTCGCTGGTGCGTCCCTTGGCCTCGCAGATCAGCCGGTCGTTGCCGCGCACGGCCTCGAGGTCGGTCCAGCGGTTTGTGGGGGTGACGGGTGTCCAGCCCCGGGCCAGCAGCCAGGTGCGGAAGGTGTCGGTGACGCGGTCCTCGTCGCTGTCACGTGCCAGGACCGCTCTCAGTGCCGCGAGGTCCGCTTCCCGGCTGCGGCGCAGGCGCCCGCGGCCGTCCGCGTCGAGATCGGCCGGACGGATCACGACCAGGCGCAGCCCGTGAGCGGGGATCTCGGTGTCGCGCCGGGCGTCGTACCGGGCTCGCTGCTCGCCTCGGTGGACGCCGCTGACGGTCAGCCGGCCCGGCTTGTCGAAATGCGGCATCGGCTGGTCGTGCTGCAATTCCCGGTACTCGAGGACGAGTTGATGTCCCGGCCAGTAGGCGTCGACGGGCAGCTTCGCCCGCCGCCCGCCGACCCCCGGGTCCCCGAGCAGCCAGTCGAACTTGTGCTGAGTCAAGGCCGGCTCACCGAGTACCCGGTTGCACAGGTCGACTACGTACGCCTCGTCACTCTCGTCTCTCGTGCCCATGGCCGGGCATCATGCCACCCGCCCGCCCACCATGAAGGCAGAACCAGATCTCAGGACATCATGGACGCCAAGAGGCGCAGGTGGATGCGCTCAGGTCTTCAACACGTCCGCACCGGGGGCGCACGCCTGATCGACGTCCCCCTGACGGAATGCGAATATCGGACTCGACTTCGAGGGCGTGTTGCGGGATGCGAGCCCATGTCAGCGGGTGGCGCGAATCATGACGGTGAGCACCGGTGAGGCTGCCGAGGGCTGGCTCCGGCCGACGTAACGGTAGCCCCGCTCATCAGGTGGGCCGGTTGCCGCAGGCAGCCGCAGTGCTCGAGCGCGCCCGCGAGGGCGGCGCGGCGGCAGCGGACTTTCAGTCGGCGATCGTGGTCACCGTTCGGCGGAGCGCCGGTGGGCGGGCAGCCGAACGGCAGCGCCTCGCTGGCTCCCCTCACCGGGGCTGGCGTGACGTATCCAAGCACCCCGGCCGGTAGGGGAGTTCGGGCAGATGATCGTGCCAAGTGGCCCGGGAGAGCAGGTGGGGATAGCGGGCGCAGACGGCCTTCGCCGGATCGGCCAGTGCGGACACGTCCCACAGGTGGAGCCGGGCGCCACCGGCCGCGAGGGAGGAGCCGTCGCGGCTGAAGGCCAGGGCGTGCACGATGCCGCCGTCGACGAGCAGCGGATCACCGATCTGCGTCCCGGTGTCCGGGTCCCACAACCGGACACGGCTGTCCTGCCCACCGCTGGCCAGCAGGCCCGTACGGCTGAACGCCACCTCGTTCACGGTCACCCGGTGTCCGGTCAGCGGCTTGCTGAACGGGAGGCGGGCGGCCACGTCCCAGAGCCGGACCGTGCCGTCGGTGGCGCCGCTGGCCAGCCGCTTTCCGTCGGGGCTGAAGGCCAGGGAGGTGACATCGCCGGAGTGGTCCGTCATCGGTTCCCCGAGTGCCCGTCGCCCGGCGACGTCCCACAACTGGATCTCCCCGAACCCGGAGCCCGAGGCGAGCACTTTTCCGTCGGGGGAGAACGCCAGCGCGTGCACCCTGCCTCTATGGCCCAGTGGGTACGTTCCACCGCCGGGCCGATGCGCGGGGAGCAGCGGTTCCAGCGCACGGTGGGTTGCCGTGTCCCACAGCTGGACATCGCCCTGGACGTCGAAGCGGTTGAGGTCCGTGTCTCCGGTCGCGAGGAGCTGCCCGTCGGGGCTGAACGCGACAGCGCCGATCGCTCCCTCCAGCGGGGGGCCGGTGGGCCGCCAGCTGGTGGTGTCCCACAGCCAGGCGGGTCCCACGTCACTCGTGGCCGCGAGCGTCGAACCGTTCTCGCTGAACGCCACGGAGAACGCCTTGCCCATACGTCCGGTCAGCGAAGCACGTGCGGGGCGCCCGGTCCGGGGGTCCCACAGGTGGACCGCGAGGGTCGCGCTCCCGGACGCCAGGATCTCTCCGTCAGGGCTGAAGGCGGCCGAGAGGACCTGCTGGGAACCGTCATCCATCGCGGTTTCGCGAGGGCGGAGCAGCTCAGGGTCCCACAGTCGCACCGTTCCGTCGTCAGCTGCCGAGGCGAGGGTCCGGCCGTCGGGCGCGAAGACCAGCCCTGTGAGGGAGCCGACATGGCCGGCGAGCGGTTCGCCGATCGGCAGCCCGGTGCCGCGCGCGTCGAGCAGCTCCACCTGCTGGTCATCGGATCCGGTCGCGACGAGGGAACCGTCGGGGTTGAAGGCCAGAGTGGTGATGGAACCCATGTGCTTGGTGCGCAAATCCCCGACCTGGCGGCGAGCGGAGACATCCCACAGCTCGATCCCCGGCAGCTCGTTGCCCCCGCGGTTCACGGCGAGCCTGCGCCCGTCCGGACTGAAGACAAGATGCTCGACGGGCGCCCTGCCGTCCGCAGGCAGATCACCGAGGCGACGACCGGTATGTGCGTCAGACAACAGGATGCCGCCCCGGTCGTCCGCCGCGGCGAGGAGCCTGCCGTCGCCGCTCAAGGTCAAAGGACCGCCGAAATCGGGGAGTTCGTCGGTGTCGAGCAACCGCGGCCGGGACCCGCGCAGGTCCCACCGCGTGAGCACACGGTCGGACGAGGAGGCCACCAAGGTGTTGTCCTGCGGCGCGAACGCCAGAAGGGAGACATGCCGTTCACCCCCGGCAGGTGCGCCGGACGGCCGGGGAAGCGACACCGCACTGCCCACGGGACGGCGAGTGGCCATGTCCCAGAGGATGACCAAACCCCCGTGGTGCCCCGAGGCAAGGAGCCGGCCGTCCGGGCTGACGGCCAGGGCGGACGGCGTGGCGTAATCGGCCCGCGGCTGCGGCCCTGCGCGCCGTTGCTCGGCCGTGTCCCAGAACATGATCCGGCCGTCGAACCCGCTGGTCACCAAAGTGGTGCCAGCCGGGTCAAAGGCCATGAGCGAGCCGCCGTATCGACCGCTGGGGATGGTGCCGCGCCGTCGGTCGGCGGCAGCCTGAAGAAGTGCCTTCCGCGTCTCGGGCAGACCTCCCGCCCGCTCCTGCGCGGCGACCGCCAGCAGCTGGGAGGTGACCGGGTCCGCATCTGCGAGAATCTCGCTCTTCTCGGCGATCTCGACGGCCTCCCTCGCCCTACGGTCGTCCGCCGCCTGTCGCCGCAGCGCCAGGAACACGGTCACCCCGACGGCCATCAGCACGAGGACGACGGTCAGGACGACGCCCGAGCGCCACCGCCAGGTCCTGCGATGGTGCTCGGCCGCCTCGACGAACTGCCTCTCGGTTTCCGAGGCATACGCCTGGTACGCCACCAGGGCGTCACGGTGATTCTTGAGCGCGCCTCTACGCGGCAGATACCCGGAACGGTGGCCCGAGCGCTCCCACGCGGCACGTTCCCGTCTGAGTTCGGATCGCCAGCGCAGCAGGTCACGATGTGCGTCGAGGTGGGCCCTGGCCGAGGTCCACTGGGCGAGCAGGGTGTCGTGGGACAGTGCCGCCATGGGCTCGCCGCTTGCGCCCGCGCTGATCACCACCAGCCGGTAGTCCGGCTGGGCCAGCAGCTCGGCGGCCTTCCAGCCGTCCTCGTCGAGTTCGCCGCGAGCGGCGAAACGCCGTAGAAAGTCGCCGTCTCCGGCGCCCGGCTCCACCAGATGCAGCAGGAGCCGCTCAGACGCCTCCCTGTTCTTCTCGGTCAGCCCGGCCCAGATCTGCTCCACGTGGGCGCTCAACCAGCCTTCCGGCCCGCTGAGTTCACGGTAGTTGGCGGTGGTCAGCAGTCCGTTGCCGGTCTGCCCGTGCCACATACGGGTCAGCAGCGCCTGGACGTCGGGCAGTGTCTGACGCTGTCGCACGATGTCCTGCACGATCAGATCGAGCAGCCCGTCCTCGAACCGCGCGATCCCGTTGCGCAGCGGGCCTTCGAGTACGTCCGTCAGCTGCTGCGGGGTCATCGGGCCGACCCGGACCACCGCGTTGCGCACGGTGCCCTGCCAGCCGGGCAGGCCGAGCACGGTCTCCAGCAGGTTCTCGGTCACGGCTACGACGACGCGAGCGGCCGGGGTGCCGTCCTCGCCTGGGCCGTCTTCGGTGGCGAGCCGACGCAGCTCGGCGGCGACCCGCCGGAGCCTTTCCGGCTCTGTTGTTCCTTCCCCGGGCTTGCCGGCGGTGGGACTCAGCAGCAGCTCGAACTGGTCCACCACCAGGACGAGCCGTGTCAGACCGGCGCCCAATTCGCCCAGGACACGGCCGGCCAGGGCCGCGGGCCGCAGGGGGACGAGTGCATCGGCCAGCTCGTCCTGCCGGGTACGGACGTCCACGGCCCCGGGATCCGTGAGGCTCACCACGGCCGCGGCCAGCGCGTGGCGCAACGTCTCGTGCAGATGAGGCTGCAGGACCAGCACCGCCGTCCGGTCGTCCCCCTCCAGCCGGGGCACCACCGCTGCCTGGAGCAGGGAGGTCTTGCCGGCGCCCGACATGCCCGTGACGATCGTGATCTCGGAGGTGCGCACGGTCCGTACGGTCTTCGCCGCCAGCTCCGCCCGGCCGAAGAAGACGGCGGAGTGCTCGGCGGTGAACGGCAGGAATGCCCGGTAGGGACAGGCCCGTTGGTACTCCGCCCGGAGATTCGTCCAGGAGTCGAGGATGGTCTCGCCCTTGATCGCCTGTGCGTACCGTGCGATGTCGGGGCGCGCGGCCTGGCTGACCAGACCGATCACTCGCCCGGTGGCCCTGTCCCACACCGGAGTGCCGCTGAACCCCTGCTGGATCACACACCCGTCGTCCTGCGCAGGCCTGCCGATCTGCAGCCGGTCTTCATGCACGTCACCCTCGATGGTGCCGTTCACCCAGGCCGGCTGGTCCTTGAACTGCCGCTGGTAGCCGTACACGGCGACCGGGTGGTCGCCCACGGCGTCGTCACGGGCGAGCACCAAGGGCCCCGCCCCCTCGGGCAGCGCGTGCTCCAGGAGCAGACCTGCCACGTCGCCTTCGCCGTCGGGGAGCATCGCCGTCCAGGAGGCGACCCGGGCGCTGAGCAGACGCCCCGGTTCCCGCAACGGGAAGTCGAGGAAGACCGGCTCCTTGGGCGCCTCGGGGTACGTGTGCGGCAGTCCCAGCGCGGTTGCCACCACATGGGCGCAGGTCACGACCTTGTCGTGGGCTGCGAGGAGTCCGAACCCCACCGGTCGTCCCCGCTGGTCCAGAAACCGGACCAGTCCGGGCCGCATCGCGTCCGTGGCCGCCCCTGTCCGGGCCGAGCCGTTGGTCCTCCCCGTCATCTCGCCTGCCGCTGCCTAACCCGGCTGCGGGGAATCAGAGGCGGGCAGCGGTGGACCGTCCGCGCCGCCGGGCCGCTGCCATTGCAGGGTCACCGTCAGATGGGTCTCCCCCGTCGACTCGGCGATGACCAGGCCGGCCTTCGCCGACAGCTTCAGTCCGAACTCCACCTGCACCGAGTCCGGCGGCCGGGTCCCGGACCGCAGCCGGGTGAGCACCTCCTCGGAGAAGGACCGCACACGGTCCAGTCCGTCGGAGAGGCTCTCGGGAAGCCGCGTCACCGCGTCCTGCCTTCGGCTCACCGGCCCGAAGGTGTCCTCGTCGTCCTGTGAGGTCACCTCGACGGACATGAACTGGTCGTCACCGAGCGGGACTTGAAGAAACCGTGCCATGCAGCCGTCCTTCCCCCGTACGGGCGGAGCAACCCCCGAGTCGGCTCTCCCGCCGACGCATCCGCGCAACGTTCTCCGACGGCACGGTGGACTTCCAAGTCGCGGCGGTCTCCGGAGGCGCCATGGACTTCACAGGCGCGGCATTCTCCGGCGGTCACGTGTCGTTCAACGGCGCAATGTTTTCTGGCGGCACTGTGGGCTTCCACAGCGCAACGTTCTCCAACCGCACGGTGTACTTGGGGAACTGCTTGTACCTCACCGGTAGAACTTCCGACAGTACGGTGATCTTCGGCCCCGCGATGTTCTCCGGCGGCCAGGTGTCCTTCAAGCAGGCGAGAGGTCCGGCTCCCGACGGGCTTCTGGCTGCCGTCGGCATTCGGCTCCTGCAACGGTCGCCCTGCCCCAGCCCTGGCATTCCCCGAGTCCGTAGCCTCTTGAGCCGACCCCGCGGTACATCTGCGCGAGGCCCCGCCGAGCCCGGACTGGGAGAGATCGGCCCCGATCGAGGATTGCCCATCCGCTCGTACGGGACGGCGTCCACGGCCGTACCGCTCCAGGGCGGCGATGCGGCCGGGCGAAGCCCGCAGCAGTACGACGATGCCCACCGCCACGGCACCGATACGGTCCACGGGCGCCGGGCCCTCGACCAGAGACGGGCCGGCATCACCTGGATCGCAGCGCCCCGGCGCACCGCCGTCGTCGTCGCGGACTCGGTCCGGGCTCCTCCGCCGCTGCAGCGGAGAAGGACATTTCATGCAGCCGAGCCGTCATGCGGAGAGCTGTCGGCAGCGGAAATCCTGTGCTTGATGCGGACACGTCCTGGGAGGCTGGGCGGGTGACCGAGACGACGCCTTACGACGCCGACCGCGCCCGATTCACCCGCCAGGCCCTGGCACGCCTGGTCGTCTGCGACCACGCCGTGGACGTCGCCGACCGCGCGGCAGCCATGGTCGCCACCGAGAACGACCCTGACACCGGTCCCGGCGGGCGGGTCAGCCAGGCATTCCAGCTCATCGAACTCGCGGAGCGCGCTCTGGTCTCCGCCGTGATCTACGAACGCGAGCGAGGAAGCTCCTGGACGGAGATCGCCCAGTACCTGGACATCGGCCCGAAGGAGGCGGAAGAGCGTTTCGCCCCGCACCTGGACAGCTGGCACACGGCCTTCGACACCCCCTACCGGCTCGACGACACCGGCCGAAAGCGCATCCCGCAGCTGCCCACTGCGGCGTACGACCCCGCCTGGGCCTGCGAGCATCTGGACCGCTGGGCCTACCTCCAGCGCATCGGGACCGACGCTGTGAGCTCCGGCCTGCTCATGACCGTGCCGCAGGAGGAATCCCCAGCCACCCCGTAGCAGCGTCCGATGAGACAGCCCCTGCGCACGGTCGCACCGCAGGCTCGCCGACACACCCGGCCAAGGCCTGCCCAGCCCCCTCACCATGACCGGTCAGGCGAGGAGGGCCGTGAGGGCTGTGGTCAGGGCGGCGGCCAAGGTGATGACGGCAGCGAATGCGGTGGCGGCGCGGGTGAGGGCGGTGGGGTAGGTGGCTCCGTCCATGCGGGCGAGCTTGCCCGCGCCAGCGCCGGCCAGCACTGCGACGACGGTGACGAGTGCGGTGGTAAGGAGGACAACGGCAACGCTCACTGCAGGCTCCCTGTACCCGATGGGGTGTTGACAGGGTCGAAGGTCGCGGAACGGCTGTGCGCCATGGTTCACGAGGACGATGATGAACACGGGCGAACACACCACGTCGGGGGACGACCGCATGGACGACGGACCAGACCACCGCAGTCCGGCACGCGCCGGACTGCGCAGGAGACTCGACGAGGGACGGGCTCGGGCTGGGCTGGATCAGACGCAGCTTGCGAGGCAGGCGGGTCTGGGGCGGACGACGGTGTCGAAGGCGCTCTCGCCGGCCGGGGCTGTGCCGTCGGTGGACACGGTGACCGCGCTGGGCCGTGCGCTGAAGCTGCCGGTGGGTGAACTGCTTGAGTTGCAGCGGGCCGCGGCGGATGAGGCGGGCGCGCCCCGGGCAGATGCGTCAGGGCCGGGCAGGCCGATCGGCCTGTGGGGGCCGCACGAGCTGGAAGTGCACCCTGCCGGATCGGGCGAAGTCGTTGCTGGCGGGGGTGTGCGGGTGCTGCCTGGTTATGTGTCGCGTCCGCATGACCGGGTGCTTGCCGATGCGGTGAGGGATGCTGCAGCCGGCCGCAGCCGGATCGTGGTGCTGGTGGGGTCGTCGTCGACGGGGAAGACGAGGGCGTGCTGGGAGGCGGTGCAGTCGCTCGCAGCGCAGGAATGGCGATTGTGGCATCCCTTCGACCCGACCCGCGCCAGGGCCGCGTTGGAAGAACTGCACCACGTGCGGGCGCGCACGGTGGTGTGGCTGAACGAAGCCCAGCACTACCTCGGCGACCCCGCCGTCGGCGGGCAAATCGCGGCGGCCCTGCACCGGCTGCTGGGCGATGAGCAGCGCAGGCCGGTTCTGGTGCTGGGCACACTGTGGCCCGAGTACGCCAAGGAGTACACCGCCCTGCCCCCACCGGGCGAGCCCGATCCTCACAGCCGGGCGCGGGAGCTCCTGGCCGGTCGCACCCTCACTGTGCCCGACGTCTTCGGCACCACTGCCCTGACCGCGGCCGCAGCCCTGGCTGACAAGGGTGACCGGCTGATGGCCGATGCCCTCACCCGGGCACGGGGCCACGGCCGGGTGGCCCAGGACCTGGCCGGCGCCCCGGAACTCCTGCGCCGCTACGAACAAGCCACCCCCGCGGCGAGAGCCCTGCTGGAAGCAGCGATGGACGCACGCCGCCTCGGCGTCGGCCTCCACCTCCCGCACGCCTTCCTCACCGACGCCGCCCCCGGCTACCTCGACCGGCACGACTACGAGCAACTCACCGACGATTGGGCCGAACAGGCCTATGCCGAACTCGCCCAGCCGGTCCACGGCAAACAGGCACCCCTGCGCCGCACCACCGCCCGACCCACACAACACCCATCCCCGCCCGTCACCGCGCAAGCCGCTCCCATGGCTCTGCCCGCGGGAGCGGTGTTCCGGCTCGCCGACTACCTCGAACAGCACGGCCGCATCACCCGCCGCCACCTGTGCCCGCCCGCCTCCTTCTGGCACGCCGCCCACATGTGCATCACCCACCCCGACGACCTGCACAACCTCACTCAGGCCGCCAAGAACCGCCACCGCCTGCAATGGGCGCACCATCTCCGCCTCCGCGCCGCACACCACGGCAACGCTGCTGCCATGTCCCGGCTGGCGATGATGTGGGAGCGGGCCGGGGACCGGAAGACGGCCGAAGCGCTGGCCCGGCAGGCCGCCGACCACGGTGACACCGGAGCTCTGGTCCGCCTGGCCGAAATACGGGAGGCAGCCGGAGAGTAGGAAAGCGCCGAAACCCTGGCCCGGCAAGCGGCCGACCACGGCAACCCCTACTCCACGCAGCTCGTCGAAAGATTGTGGCCGCACGGCCTCGATCCGGACGGTACTCCAACACGCCCATGGCAATAGTCCACGCCCCTCCAGGCGAGCCCTGGGTCGGGCGGCCGTTTACGTCCCGGCGACCGGCGTGGTGAAGTCGGCCCTCGGCCGTCACGGCTGGAAGCCCTGGCCGGATGTGGGGCGGCTCGCTGGTGTACCTGTTCACGGCGCGGGCCGACCGGGTCGACGCCCAGGGCCGGGTCCGGCCGTGTGATGACCACCCCTCCCTGCCACGCGTTGCACGTCGGTGTAGCCGTCCCGGCGGCACAAACTGGCGATGTGTTCCTCGAACTCGCGGTCGCTTATCCGCCAGACCGCCTCCAGCGAGCGGCGGTCTTGGATCCGCGCATCCCCAGCAAGTCGGGCTTTCCCGCCCGGCCTTCACAACGTCCGGCGCGGACCAAGGCCGCTGCAGCGGTCCCTACGGCCAAGACGGCTACTGACTTCGGCTCGTTAGGGTGACGTCGATTCGTCGAGGGTGAGGCCGGTGCCGGCTATGAAGCCGTCGAGGGTGTGGGGGCGGTACTGAAGG
>NZ_JBIALD010000037.1:0-71874 GCF_042873115.1 Streptomyces sp. NPDC005017
CAGATGCCGGCGTCGATGCCGATCGGGAAGACGTAGGAGAAGTCCCCGAAGCCCTTCTTCACGGCCAGCTCGCGCACGGCCGCGTACGACCCCGCAAAACCGATCCCTGCCACCCCGGCCGCACCAAGGACGACCAGACCGGCCAGGGTGCGCTGCACCGGCGTGAGAGGGGCAGGCGCCGCCCGCGCCGGTCCGGCCGTGTGGATCATGGTGCGTTCGCTGCCAGCGGTGGACGGCGCAGCGCGCGGCCTCATGCCGCGCGCCACGCCCGTGTGCTGGGGCCGCTGCGGGCGCCGGGTTCGGTGCCGCCTGAGTGCAGGCGCACCGCGGGCGGTCGCTGGTGTGATCGTCATGGCGGGTGGTCAGGAGCGGCTGGGAGCGAGGAGTTGCCGGATCAACTGCTCGGTTTCGGGTTCGAGGGCGGTGCCGAGCTGATGGCTGTGGGCTTGGAGACGGTCGATGACGGCGCGCAGTCCCGTGTGGTTGCGGTCGAGGTGTTCGGTGGTCATCCAGGCCCGGTAGAGGCGTTCGCTGTGGTGGCCGGTGTCGAGGGCGGTGGTGACGGCGTGCCGTGCCGCGGTCAGGTCCTGGCGGGGACCGGGGCTGCTGCGGTGAGTGGCGATGAGATACGCGGTGTCGGCGATGGCGGTGGTCATCTGCTGTTGGAGGGGTTCGGCCCAGGCGGGCGGCCGGTCGCCGAAGGGACGTCCGCGGACGAGGGCGAGGGCGCGTTCGAGGTCGGGCAGCGCGTCCGGGCCCCGGCTGTGCGCATCGTGGGTGAGGCGCCGGAACACGCTCCAGTCGCAGCGGATGCGGGGGCTGATCTGGTAGGGATCATCACCGTGGCGGCGCCGGGGGACGTAGGGAGTGCCGTCGGGGGCGTCGCCGAGGAAGCGGCGCAGTCCGTTGAGTCGGGCGTTGAGGGTGCTGACCCCCCACGACTGGTGCGGGTCCATCGCCGCACACAGGGCTTCGGCACTGTGATGGGGGTGGAAGTACAGCAGGGCTGCGAGCTGCGCTGCGCGCGGTCCGTGCCCGGTGTCGGGGACCCGGTCGACCTCGAGGAGACCCAGAACCCGGATCTCGGGCGCATCGGGATCGCCTGTCCCACCCGACGCTGCGGCAGCGACACCGCCGTCGAATCCCGGGGCAGCGGCGGGGGAACGGCGAGGCCGGAGTCGGGACGTGCGGGCGGCCGCGGCGGCCAGCGCCGGGAACACTCCGTCAGCCCTGCCGCCGTCCGTGCCTTCACCGTCGGGGTGTTGTGACGGATCAGTGGCGCTGCTGCCCGCAGGGCCGCCGCTGCTACCGCGCGATTCGGCGCCAGGCGAAGCCGGCGTCACGTCGGAGAGGTGCGCTTGGTCTGGGGTCGGTTCGCTGAGGTCGGCGTCGGCGGAGGCGTGGGCCTGCAGGGAGGGGAGGAGCTGCTGGTACGTGGCGTCGTCGAGGCGCTGCAGCCGGACCTCGCAGCCGACGGGTTCGAAGAGCTGGGGTTCCGTCACTGCGGCGTCCAGGGTGAGGGTGTGGTCGGGGTCGGGGCCGGTGCCCCCGGCGGGGGCGATGACGGTGACGGGCGCCCGGCCGGGCACGCTTAGAAGTTCGGCGAGGCGGGCGGCTGTGTCCGCATCCAGGGGACGGGCGGAGATCAGCAGGCAGGGCTGGTGTGCTGATGCGGGCAACTGGCCTGTCTCCAGCAGGTGTTCGCTCACCTCGCGTACCGCATCCCCTGGCTCATCGACCGGGGTCAGGCGGGCGTGTGGAAGCAGCGGTGACAGGTGCCGGCCGAAGCCGACGGTGATCAGGCGGACTGTTCCGGTCCAGGGGCTGAGCGCCTGTTCCAGGACGAGGGAGCGGCACACGGCTAGGACGGCGTCGTCGTCGCCGTTGAGGAGGATGACGCCGTACTGGGCAAGGTTGAGCAGCAGCAGGCTCCCGTCCGTGGTGGTGCCGAGAGCGGTCAGGGCGGGGCAGGGCGCCGGGAAGGCGTCGGCGGCCGGGGCGCTCAGCAGGTCGCTCCCGGTGGCGGGGGCCAGGGACCACCAGCCGTCGGGCCCAGATTCGAACGGCGTCTGCGGGGCTGTTGCCGGGACGTCGGGGAGGATCTCGAGGGTGTCGGCGCTGATCCGCGCCGCCCGCAGTGCGGGCAGCTGCCGACCGGTCTGCTCGCAGTGGCGGGCGAGGGTACGCAGGGCCGCGTCCAGGCGTTCGAGGGATGGGGGCCCGTCGGCACGGCCGCGGCCGGGCGGCAGTTGGCTGGCGAGGACAGCGCGAGCGGATGCGCCGGCCGCGGACCGTCGTACTGCGTCGGGGGTGCGGTCCCGGCGGGCGCGGCGCACGGCGAGGGCTGCCAGGACGGCCGCCGCGGCCAGGCAGCCGCCGCCGATCAGCACGGTCGGCGCTTGCCAGCCTGGGGCGGCCGGGCTGTCCGTGGAGGCTGCGGGTGTCTCGCGAGCGGGTGCGCCTGGGGTACTGCCGGCGTCCGGCGCGGGCGGCGCCTCGCCCTTGTCGCTGGGCCGGCGGGTGGGGTCGGCGGCCGGTGTCCGCGAGGCCGGTGCATGGGGCTGCCGGTCGGGTGCCTGTCCGCGCGGGACCGCTTCGACGTGCCGGTCGATGGACAGCTGGGGTGAGTCGAGGGCGAGGACCTTGGGCGTGGCCAGACGGGCTCCCTCGCGCAGCGCCAGGTCGGGATCGTCGACGTCGATCACCTTCACGCCCTGCGTGCCACGTGCGGCAGCCGGGCCTGGTGAGGGGGCGGTGGCCGCCGCGGGGATGGCGCTGGTGAGGGCGGCCAGAGCGGTGGCAGCGGTGACGGCCGGTGCCGCACGGCGGGCAGCCCGTCCTCTGGGCGCGGGGGTCACTGGTCGATCCTGATGGTGGCGGTGTCGAACTGCGGTAGCTGGAAGCCGACTTCACGGGTGGTGTCGGGTGGCTGGGGGAACTGCATGAACACCCGGATGCTCTCGCCGGCCTTCAGGTAGTCGACGCTGGTGGTGGTCAGGGGCCGGCCGTCGGTGTCCCGCAGCACGTAGTACCGCTTGCGTTGGCGGTAGTCGACCAGGGTGGCCCCGCCCAGCGACTGTCTGTTGCGCAGCACCTCGCTCTCGTTGCCGCGCAGCCCCGCCGGGACCTCCAGCGTCTCCGTCCCCTGGTTGGCGAGCATGCCACGCACGGTGAGGAACCCGCCCGGATCCCGCTCCGCGCCGGTGACGGTCAGCAGCATCTGATGCTGCCCCTCGATCACCGCCAGCGGCTCCGCCTGCTCCTGCGCCTCGCGCCGGGCCTGACCGCCTGCCCCGGCACTGCTGGTGGCGGCCGCGGGCCGGGCCCGGTCGCCCGTATCATCGCCGCCCGCACAGCCCGCCACGCCGAGCAGGGCGAGCGCTGCCGCCAGGGCCCCGGCCACGGCCGCGGACAGCCGGGTGTGGTTGCGGGGGAGGGTGCCGGCGCCGGTCATGCCGTCTCCCGGGGGCGGGGCCAGACGGTGATGACGTCGCCGTCGAGGGTGACGCGCCGGTGCGTGAACTGGTCGCGGACGAGGTTGAGGTCGTCGAGGTCGAAGTCGCCGCAGGCGTGCAGGACCCAGGCGTCGCCGATACGGCTCACGTCGCGGGTGGCTGCGGGCCAGCGGTAGAGTAAGAAGCCTTCGTCGGTGCGAACGTTGATTACGGTGTTGTTCACCTGAAATCCCTGAAGTCGCGTGTTTGCAAGGGACATGGGGGTCACGTCTACTTCACAGCGGTAATCTAAAGCTTCGCGTGAGCAAAGTGCAAGGGTTTTTGAATGAAGCTGGCATCTTTTCGGTGACCTGCCCGCCCAAGGTAGTGACGGGCTGCCGGAGGCAGGCGGCATCGAGCTGTCGGAGTACGGGCATCCGTCCAGCACGGGAAGCGGCCACCGTGTGCTCCTGACTAGGGCGGCACCTGTTCACAGGGCGCCCGGCTGCGGGCCCTGCGACGGGCTCCGCCCCCTCGGGGGACAGTCCGGGACCGGCCTGACGGCTGACCGCGCGGGCGGCCTCGGGCAACGGCTGCCCGTCGCTGTGCCGGTGGGCCCAGGACGTGGGACTCGGGGTACAGGGCGTGCAGCAGGCGTACTCCCTCGGTCGGGTCCTTGTTCTCGGCGAGGAACTGGTGCTGGGGATCTCGGATTCGGCTCTGGCCGCAGTTGCGTGAACAGCGCACTGGGCGGCGGGTGGTGTCCCTTGCCCGGTCGGTAGGCTCACGTCATGACGGATCACGGCATCGAGTTCCCGGTCTTCCGACTGCACGTTGTGCCGGCGGTTCTCGCCCTTGCGAGTCCGTCGTGGCAGCGAGATGTCTGGCTGCGGCCGGAGGAGTTCGAGGACCTGGACTACGTGGTCACCGTGCTGTTCGACGACTTCTGCAACGCGGACGATCCCGCGCCGTGGCTGGGTAAGAGCCTGCGGACGGAGGAGGAAGTCGCGCTCATGGAGGAGCTGGGCGAGGTCTACACGAGCGTGCAGGAAGCGGTAGGCCGCGGTGCCCCGGACGAGGTCTATCTGGACGTCCCGGCCTGGAGCAGCGTGGTCGCAGTCGCGGGCAGGCTGGCCCAGGTGATGGTCACCAACGACCTCCAGGCTGCGGCTCTGCTGCATGGACAGCTCAACCTCCCCTCACCGCCAGAGGCTCACTGAAGGGGCACCGTCGGCTGAGTGAGGATGCGAGTGCGGAGGAAACTCGGCCGCGCCCGTACCGGCAACCGGCTGCGGGCCCGGATGCTGGAGTGCTTTCCCGCCGTGGAACGTGCCTTCGGCTGCAAGAGCTCTGCGGCGGCCCTTCGGCGCGTCGGGAAGAACCGGTTGGCGGGCCTGGCTGAAGAACCGCATGGTCCGCCGCTGGCAGCTCCTTGCAGCCACTGCGGTGGATGGCGCCGAGGCTCAGCACACTGCCGTTCGGGTTTGTTCACAAAGCCGGCTCTGGCCCGATTCGTGTGATGCGGCCGCTGCGAGTGGTCGACGGACGCCCGGGGGCGTGTATCCCTGAGTCAGAACGGTGGGTCTTCGGAGTAACCACCTGTCCCGTCGGTCGCCCACCAGGAACCATGTTCCGCCTTGAAACGGGCGGGACGCTCGCGGGCTGCGATGTCGTCGGCGTCCTCCAGGACATTGGTGTCGTGACCCCATGCCTTCATGGCGTCCAGGACGCGGTCTCGGGTGTGGCGGTCGGTGCTGGCGGTCAGCAGACGACGGGCGTGGTCGGCCAGCTCGGACCGGTGCGCGGTGAGGACGGGGTGCTCTGCGAGGGGGATCGCCGCGACGAGGGCCGCGTCACGGACGTCCACGTTGTCGTGGCTGAGAAGGGCGTGGACAGCGGAGAACATCGCCGGGCGCAGGTCCCGGAAGGCGCGCATCTCCCTGACTTCGTCGAGGAACCCCTTGCCGCAGTGGCGTTCGGCCATGGCGACGCACTCGTCGTCGGCGTCGTGGGCGGTGTCGCTGAGCCACTCGAGTAGTCGCACGAGGGTCGGGCGGTGCGGTGGCGTGTCGGGGCGGTGACCGAAGTCGTCCACCGCGATGGCCGGATGGCTGAGGATGGCCGCGACGTACAGCGCTACGGGCACGGTGGCTTCGTAGATGGTGTTTTGGTGGGTCACTTGTCTGAGCGCGGTGTCGGTGGCGGCCGCCCTGACGGCCGGGTCAGAGTTGATCATGTGTGTCAGCGCTGTCGGCAGGGTTTCGCCTGTCCCGCGCGCGGTGGCGAGCGACGCCCAGTCTGTATCGTCCAGGAGCGCTTGATGGTCAGGCAGTTCGTGAGGACGAGGATTCCCGGTCCGGCTGCGGCGCAAGGTCACAGCCGGAGGCTATAGCGCCGTCGAGTCGGCGTGGCGCGGGGTGCCACGGTGACCTGTGAAGTGGCAATTGCCGGTGCCCGGACAGGGGTCATTGGGCGCAGGACTGGGGGCGCCGGCTACCGGACAGGGGCGCTTCTCGCGCCTCTGGCTGCGCGTCGCACCCCGTCGGCCTCAGCGGCATCAGGCCAGGGGTGGAAGACAGTTTGTCTTCGGGTTCGCGCCGTCTCAGTCGGCGGCCGGGCACAGGGGTGGCGTGGGCAGCCCCTCCGGCGTGTGTCACGATCTCCCCGAACCTGTGGGGGGTGTTGCTGAATGGCGCAGGACATTGCGCTGCGGCCGGTGGTGGATCCGGCCCTCGAGGACGCGGAGCGCGCGCTGCTGGAGAAGTCCGCCGACGGACTCTTCCCAGCCGCGCTGCCGCTGCCCGAGGAGCCGGGGCTGGGCGGCCGTACCAAGGCGGACATCTGGACGGCCCTGGGGGTCTCCGCGGTGTGCGCGCTACTGCCGGTGACGATCCTGTGGGCGCTGATCGGCGTGTGGCCCGGCCTGGCCGTCGGGCTCGCGGCGCAGGCGGGACTGATCTGGGTCGGGGTCCAGTTCGGGTTCGAGGCGTTCATCCTGACCGTCGTGGGCGTGCACCTGCTGGCCTGGCTGCTGATCGTCGTCCTCGGCTGCGGGACCGACGAGCGGCAGCGGGTGGCCCGGCTGCGCCACGGCCGCTACTACCTGGCCGAGGACTTCGGCGACGACTCCCTGCGCGAGCTGCTGGGCCACTCGCCGCTGCGCCGGATGGAGCGCGCCCAGGCCGCCGTGACGGCGGTACTCCAGTCGCAGGTCGACCGGGACGGGCTGCTGGACGACATCGCCAACGACGTGACGCTGCCGGCCCAACAGTACGAGATCGCCCAGCGCCTGGCCGAGCTGACCCGGCTGGCGCGGAAGGTGCGCACCGCTGCCGGGGACGCCTCCGGCTCGCGGGTGGAGGAGGTGCTGCGGACTCAGCGGCGGGCGCTGCGGCTGTCGTCGAGCGCGCTGGAGGAGCGGGTGGAGGCGCTGGAGCGGTACGCCGAGAACACCCGCGCGGCGGACGCGGCGTACCGCGAGTGGGAGGCCGTACGAGAGCTGGAGCAACTCGGCGAGGACATGCACGAGCTGGTGGTGAACACGGTGCGGGACGAGCTGGCCGTCGCCGAGATCGAGGGGCTCGCCGACCGGTCCCGGCTCCAGGACCTGCATCGGATGCTGGACGAGGCGCGGGAGGCGGGGCTGCTGGCCACGCGGTTCGCCGAGGAGCCGGCCGACCGCCGGTCCGGCGACAGCGGCCGGGCGTGAGGGGGAGGACGACATGACGCAGACATCCCAGCCGAGACGCGAGTTCCACTCCGGCCGCGGCAAGAAGACCTTCGACCGGATCCCGGGCGGGTTCTACCTGGTCGGCGCCCTGGTGATCCTCTTCGAGGTGGTCATGCTCGGCGCGGTGGGCCTGGCTCTGGCCGTCGGCGGCCCGAGCGACGACGGGGCATCCCCGGACAAGGAATCCCGGCGGGTCGAGGTCACCTACATCGCGACGGGCGACCACCCCTCGGTGAACCTCACCGTCGGGGAGGCGAACGGCAACCACGAGCCCCACGGGGTCGTCATCCTGCCGTACCGCAAGACCGTCGAGCTGGCGGCGGGCGCCGACTTCTATCTGGACGTCAGAAGCCGCGAGGACCAGGAAGGGGGCACTCTCACGTGCACCGTGCTGGTCGGCGGCAAGGTGGTCCAGCAGGCGCACAGCACACCGGACTCCTCGTCCGCCACCTGCGCGGGCAGCACCGCGGACGCCCCGCAGCAGGGCATCCCCGTGCCCACTCTCACCCCCGGCGCCTCCCCGCTGCCCGAGGAGCAGCGGCTCACCGGGACCGTCAAGGTGCCGGACTACCCGGGCGAGGGCTCGCCGGTCATCGGCACCGTCACGGACTCCTCCCTGGAGTACGCGGAGCTGGGCGGCACGTGGGACCGGAGCAAGACGCTGGATCCGATCTTCGACGGCTTCACCCGCAAACAGGAGGGGCGCCAGCGCGCACTCGTGAAGTCCACGCAGGTCGACGAGGACATCATGGCCGCGGCCGGCGGCACCGGGGAGCTGCGGGGCGTGGCGGGCGCGGTGATGGACGAGCGGCGGCGCTACGAGTACCCCCGCGACCAGGCGATCCTGGTCGACGTCGCCTCGCAGCCGCTGAAGGTCGACGGACATGACGCCTGGCTGCTGGTCAGCGAGATCCACTTCCACAAACGCGGGGTGCCGTCCACGATGGACCTGAACGCGGTCCTCGTGGTCGACACCGGGCGGGTCCGCCCCTCGGTGCTGTGGGTCGTACTGCCGGAGACGAACAAGAAGCTCTGGCCGGACCTAAACACTCTGGTCGCATCCGTCCAGGTCCGCTGAACTGCACCGATACGGGACGGGCCCGGGCGCGCGACGCGTCCCGGGCCCGTCCGGTAGAGCGTGACGCTGGCCGGGCACGGCATCGAGTCGGCGGCGACCAGGTCGACGAGCGTGCCCGACGCACGGGTGCGGTGCCAGACGATCGTGCACTGCCCGAGCCTTCCGCCACGGCGTGAGCGTTGCTGATATCGCGGTGTCCAGGCCGACCTTGCGGACGGTCTCGACCAGCAGCACTTCCCCGGTCTACGAGACCACCGCCCGGCCGCCGCCCTCGATGCGGACACGCGGGTACGACCCGATACGCTTCTTCACCTGGAGAGTGCTTCTTCCCATGCAGCCAACAGGGCCCTCGAAAAGTCCCATCGTTGCAGGTCAGGAGCACTCTCCGTTTATTTGATCAAGCCTCGGGCACCCCACCTCGTGAAAGCGCGAGGCTAGCGGCGCACCACGGCGGGAGACTCCCCTTATGGGTGTCTGACGCGCGACCAGGGCCTGCCATCGTTCCCCATGAGTAGGTGTCGCGCCGGCTGCGGATCACGGCGGACACCGTCCGCACCGGGCGGCGGCGCTTCATCGAGCGGGGTCTGGACGGCTTGTGTAACGACCCGTGGCTCGGCGTCCCCCCGGAAGACCATCGATGCCGACGTCGAGCGGGTCATCGTCAAGACGCTCGAGCAGACACCGAAGAACGCGACCCACTGGTCGACGAGGTCGATGGCCGCGGCCATGGGGATGTCGCAGTCGACCATCTCGCGGATCTGGCGGGCGTTCGCCCTGGCCCCGCACCGCTCACAGACCTTCAAGTTCTCCACCGGCCCTGTGTTCATCGACAAGGTCCGCGACGTCGGCCTCTACCAGGCCCGCGGTACTACGACTGGGCCTGGATCCACATCGGCGCCAACAGCCATCGTCACCTGCTCATCCGAAGCAACCGGTCCACCGGCGAACTCGCCTTCTACCTGTGCTGGTCACCCACTGAAGTGCCCCTGGCCGAGCTGGTCCGTGTCGCCGGTGCCCGCTGGAGCGTGGAGGAGTGTTTCCAAGCTGCCAAGAGCCAGGTCGGACTCGACCACTACCAGGTCCGGCACTGGACCTCATGGCACCGGCACATCACGCTTGCCATGCTCGCCCTGGTCTTCCTGACCGCTCTCGCCGCCGAAGCGACCCCCGAACCGCCCACGGACACGGACCACTTCGCCCGCAGCCGCGATCCGATCACGCTGACCGTCCCGGAGATCCGGCACCTACTCGTCGCCGTCTTCCCCCCAGCCGTAACCACAACCAGGCTGCTGCACTGGTCCAACTGGCGCCGGCGCCACCAGGCAACAGCCCGACGCAGCCACTACCGACGACGGACCCGCTGGATAGATCACGGCATCACACTGGAGTACTGATTCTCTTGGCCGCCGGGGCACCGCGTCGCCGAGTTCGACCACTCCATGCCGAGTAGGCACTGTGGCACATCTGCGCCAAGCGAGTACCTCCAGCGCTACTACCTGCACACCGCCTCCACGTACCGCCCTGCCTGCACTCTCGAACCCCGGTCCGTCGACACGGCGTTGTCTCTTTCTTCACCCACGTCACGCAACCGCGCGCGACGGGAGCTAGAAGGCGTACGTCCCAGCCGCCCCAACAGAGAGGAACGCACACGGTGACAACGACTCGTAAGACGGACGGCAGGTACAGGCCTCCACGGTTCGAACTGCGCTGTGGAGGACTGCACATCACCCTCCAGTGCATCCCCGTGTGGCTCGTCAGACTCATCGCCACGGCGAGCGGAGCGGCCGCAACCTGGTGGATAACCCGCTAGCGCGCGGCACCGAACTCGGCGTTCGTCGCCGTACCCGTTCCCAGCCGAGTCCGCGACAAGATCACGAAGCCAGGTTGGAGGGGCCTGTAAAGATTTCGGCTCTGGCTCACTTTCGATGGTGACAGAAAGTAACGGGAAGAACAAGCCTGGTTGAGCTGCAAAGACGCCCGCCTGAGCCCTTGCTCCTGACCGGGGAGCGCTCACGGCCCGGATGTCGACGTGCGGCCCAGCAGCGCAGATTACTGTCCGTATGGAGCATCGCTTTCTGTCACCACCGGAAGTGGGCCAGGGCCGTTCTCTTTACAGCCCGGTGACTGAGCCGCAGCTCTGAGACGGCGGTGGCGTCGGATTCGCCGCGGCGGCTTACGGGCGGATCTGTTCATCAGGGGCAATCACTGCGAGCGGCGTCGGTGACGTGGATACGATCACAGGGCTGTGGCGTTGACTGAGCGTGCCGTGATGAGGAGCCGTCGTGGCTGGGCTGATCCGGGAGCAGGACCTTGATGTAGAGGTCGACTACTACGGTTTCGCGCTGCAGGACCTTGACGACACCGAGGTCCCGCTGGCGTATCCGCAGGGCCGGGTGAGCGACGGCCTTTCCTGACGGTGCATGAGGGGCGTCTGGACATCGAGAGTGCCGGGCGCACCCACACCGCGACGCTGACGGCGGAGATCTGGGACGGCCGGCCCCCGGGTGCGGAAGATCGCGGGGTATGGGAGGAGCGCGGGGAGGCGGAGCTGCGCTGCGTGGCGGGTGAACTGGCGGTGTGGGGTGTGGGGTGTGGCCGGTGGTCCGATGGCGGACTGCGTTCACCTGTCCGACGGTGAGGGAACGTGGAGGGTGCGGGTGTACTGCGAAGGGCGTGCGGAAGTGCGCAGGCTGGTCGCTGACATCACCGTCCGCACCACATCGGCCGACCCGCACCTGCCGGGAATATCCGTGGTCACCGCGAAGCCGCACCGCCTACGCTCCATCCCATGCGCAGCGTGTTCGTGTTTCCCGCGGGTGAGCGAGCCGAGACCGTCGCCTCACTCGATCAGCACCTGCCCCAGCAGCGTGATCCGTGGACTCTGGACGGAAGCCTCTACATAGACATCGACGATGAGGACACCGGGTACCTCTTCTCCGACTGGGAACCCGACGATGTCGCAGTCCTCGACGCGGCCGTCGGACATCACCCCGGGTGGGCGGTGCAGATCGACATCTCCGGGCGGATCGATGGCACTGCAGAACTTCACCAACTGGTCGCGCTGCTGCTTGAGCGCGGAGGTGTTGCGGTTGACGACTACTCCGCCCACCCCTGGACTCTGCAGGAAATTGAGTCCGGGACCGTGATCGACGGCCTACGCTTCTTTGACTTCCGCACCTACCACGCACTCCACGGCAAGCACTGAGACGGCAGGCTCGGTCATCACTGCGCCAGATCCTTCTACCTGCTTATTCGCAGGTCAGCACGTGATCTGTGTTCCGTCGGTGTCCGTGGTTGTGCGGGGGAACCCGTCGCTGTTGCCGTCAGGAGCCGGGTGGCGGTGCTGGTGCCTTTCTCGCGCCGCCGGTCACCGCGGAGTTTGTCGTGCCACCGTGTATGCGGTGGGGCCGGTAAGCCCTGTCCCTGTGCCGTCGAGCATGTCCAGGACCTCGAAGCCAGCGCCCTCCGCGTAGCGTTCGAGCTCCTGGGGGAACAGGACGCGTCTGCGGATCTCGTCTCGGGCCTCCTCGCCCGTGGGGAGCGTCCAGTGCCGGTGCATGGTGTTGATCTGGGTGCGCAGGTCCCAGGTGTGGCGGAGGGTGACGGTCGCGGATCCCGTCGGGGTGTCGACCGTGGCGGTGGTCGGCTCGGTCCGGGTGATCGGGGCGACGGGGGAGCACAGTACGAGCAGCGCTCCTGGCCGGGCGTGGGCGGCGAACGTGGTGAAGACCTGGTTGATCGACTCGTTGTCGTGCACGTAGGCGAGGCTGTTGCCCATGCAGGTCACCACGTCCATGCGGCTGCCGAGTCGCGCGGTGCGCATGTCGCCGGTGCGGATGTCCAGCCCGGGCCGGGTTCGGCGGGCGTAGTCGACCATGCCGGGCTGGAGGTCCACGCCGGTGCACTCGAAGCGCTTCGCGAGGATTTCCAGGTCGCGGCCGGTACCGCATCCGAAGTCGACCAGGGTCCGGGCGTCCGGCCGGTGCAGCTCGATCAGGGTCTGGCACATTCGGGCGCTCGTGCTGTCGGACTGGACCACGTCGTAGAGTGCCGGATCGCGGTACAGGAGGTTGGTGGCTTCCACGTGCTCGGCTTCCGTCTCGGGGCTGGTCATATGAAGCTTCGCAGTCCGACCTCCAGGGCGAGCACGTCGCACAGCAGGTCGGGGACGACCGGCGCGGAGTCGGCGTTCGTCCGCGCCGTGGCGAGAGCGTTGCCGTCAACGTAGCCGAGGTCCACCAGGATGGACTCCTTCAGCATGCCGTCCAAGACCGGCAGGCTGTAGGAACGTAAACCCTTCTCCAGGATGGCCAGGAAGTTCTCCGGTTCGGCCCTCGATCGTCATGGTGTCCATCAGGGCGAGCGGGCCGTCGATCTCATCGTCCGACAGTTGGACCGGGTCGGGGTGCAGTTCGGCAGGGTCGCGAACCTTCCATCGCTGCCGCCGCCCGCATACTCCCGGGAGGCGCTGTCAGTCCGCAGGAGAGCTGCGTTGCAGTACGACGACCTCGTTGGCCATTCCGAGGACGAGGTAGTCGCCCTGTGCTGCGATGGCTTGGACCGTCAGGGGCTGAGAGAGCTCTGCCACTACACGACTTGACTCGAGATCCCACACCACAGTGCGGCCGTCGCTGGTGCTGACGGCGTGGGGGCGGTTGTCGATCTCGGTCACCGCGATTCCTAGCACGGGACCGGTGTGGCCTGTGAGGACAGCACGTTCCGCACCGGAATCCAGGTCCCACGCCCGCACTGTTTGCTCGGCGCCTGTGGTGACGGCGTGGGGGCAGCCGTCGATCTCCGCGACCGCCACCCGGTTCACCCACTCACTATGACCCGTGAGGACTGCGCGCTCAGTGTGGCCGTACTTGAGGTCCCAGACCTGCACCGTCTGGTCGGTGCCGGTGGTGACAGCGAAAGGACGGCCGCCGATCTCCGCCACCGCCACCCCAAACACCGAGTTGGCGTCGGCGACCACGGCGGAACGCTCCGCGCGGGAGGTCAGGTCCCAGATTCGGATGGTTTCGTCGGCGCTGGTGGTGACGGCGTGGGGGCGGTTGTCGATCTCGGTCACCGCGATTCCCAGTACGGGGCCGGTGTGGCCGGTGAGGACGGCGCTTTGGGTGGCGGAGGTGAGGTCCCAGATTCGGATGGTTTGGTCGGCGCTGGTGGTGACGGCGTGGGGGCGGTTGTCGATCTCGGTCACCGCGATTCCCAGTACGGGGCCGGTGTGGCCGGTGAGGACGGCGCTTTGGGTGGCGGAGGTGAGGTCCCAGATTCGGATGGTTTGGTCGGCGCTGGTGGTGACGGCGTGGGGGCGGTTGTCGATCTCGGTCACCGCGATTCCCAGTACGGGGCCGGTGTGGCCGGTGAGGACGGCGCTTTGGGTGGCGGAGGTGAGGTCCCAGATTCGGATGGTTTGGTCGGCGCTGGTGGTGACGGCGTGGGGGCGGTTGTCGATCTGTGCGACTGCGATTCCCAGTACGGGGCCGGTGTGGCCGGTGAGGACGGCGCTTTGGGTGGCGGAGGTGAGGTCCCAGATTCGGATGGTTTGGTCGGCGCTGGTGGTGACGGCGTGAGGACGGCCGCCGATCTGTGCCACCGCCACGGCGCAGACCCAACTCGTGTGGCCGGCCAGGACGGCCCACTCAGTGCCCGAGGTGAGGTCCCATACTCGAACTGTCGTGTCGCCGCCGGTGGTGATGGCGTGCGGACGGTCATCGAGGTGTGCCACCGCCACCCCGTACACCGGGCCGGTGTGGCCGGTGAGGACGGCGCGCTCCGCACGAGAGCTCAGGTCCCACACCCGGACCGTGTTGTCGTCGCTAGTGGTGATGGCATGGGGGCGATTGTCGATCGCTGTCACCGCGATTCCCAGCACCGGGCCGGTGTGGCCGGTGAGGACAGCACGTTCGGTGGTGGAGGTCAAGTCCCAGACCCGGACCGTGTTGTCGTTGCCGGTGGTGACAGCGTGGGGTCGGTCGTGGATGTGCACTGCAGCAACTGCGGTCACCGGGCCGGTGTGGCTGGTGAAGACGGCACGCTCCGCACCAGAGCTCAGGTCCCACACCCGGACCGTCCCGTCTGCGCCAGTAGTTATGGCGTGTGGGCGACCGTCAACCTCGGCCACCGCCACCGCGCCCACCCTGTCGTTGTGGCCGGTGAAGACACCACGCTCCGTATTGGAGGTCAGGTCCCATACTCGCACCGTTTTGTCGTTGCTGGTGGTGATGGCGTGGGGGCGATTGTCGATATCTGTCACTGCGACGGAGCGCACCCACTTGCTATGGCCGGCAAGGGTAGTGCGATGTGCAGGGTTGACGAGGTTGCCGGTGGCCCAGCGGGGGGTGTACGGGCGGGTGCGGGCGAGTCTGTTGGCGAGGGAGGGCTGTTGGTAGCGAGCGGCGTCGACGGCGAGGACATCGCGTCGGGAGATTGACGGGAGCGAGGCGTGGACAGCGGCGGATGCGCGGTAAACCGCCGCTGCGGGGTGGGCTACTACGTTGGAATGGACCGCAGAGCTGGTGGCATCCATGGCACGAAGCAGGGTGGCGGGGTGAGCGTGGACTAGGAACTCGGGGTCGTCCAGGAGGGCGGTGAGGGTGCCCCCTGTTCCGGCGTGGGTGGCAACGTGATGGCGGGAGTAGGGGTGGGTTGCGGCCCAATCCTTTACACCGGTGCCCGGATCGGGGGTGACGAGAGAGGTGAGGGCGCGGGCGATGGCCGCGTGGTCGTCTTGCTCGCGGCCGGGGCGGCGCAGGTGTTCGGCCATGGTCTCGTGGAAGAGACGGTAGACCGATCCGTCCGGGGTGGGGGTTTCGATGATGTAGGCGCCGGCGTGCTGGTGGAGCCAATCCAGGTCGTCCTGCGAGCAGACCACACCGGAAAGGGCTTCGGCGACGGGTGCCCACACGGTGGACCAGGGCAGGCCCGCGCCGTGGGCGTAGGCGAGAGGGCGCAGGAGCCGCTCCACCTTGGGCCGGTCGTCGCCGAAGCGGTCCAGATAGGCGGCGAAGGCTTCCTTCGCGTCGCTGGGCAGCCGTTCACGCCAGCCGGGCCGGGAGGTGTCGACGTAGATCTGGCCGTGGACCAGGGCGCGCGCGGTCATCCGGGCGACCAGGTATGAGGAACCTGCCCGGTCGGCAATGCCGTTGGCGATGGTGGCGGCCAGGTGCGGCTGGTGGCGGTAGGGGGAGCGGCTCTCGGGGTCCTTGGCGTCCTCGAGGAGGGCGCGGGCGTAGTCGGAGATGTCGCTTCGAGTGATGTGACCCGGTTCGTCGAGATCGATGACGTGGATGGCATGACCAAGGGCAGCAATCTGAGGGCGGCGGGTGCCGATGATGAGCCGCACCGGGGCCAGCGTAGACAGCGGCTGGAGGAGTTCGCGGGCGATGTGGTTGCCCTCTCGGGTGTCGCCGGCGGTTCCGGCCTCGTCCAGGGAGTCCACGATGACAGCTACGGGTATGGTCCTGTCGGCCAGGGCCTTCAGGACCTCGTCGAGGCCAGCCCCGGCCGGCAGACCCAGCGCTGAGGCGAGATCAGTGACCAAGTCACCCAGCGTGGCCCTGCGCGCATGCAATGCGATCACCGCCAGGGAATCCGCTGAGGGCACGCCACCCGAAGCCACGCGTGCCGTCGCCGGCCGCAGGGCCGTCGGGTGGGTGAGGGTCAGGAGTCGTCCCAGCACAGCGGACTTGCCCGAGCCGGGAGCGCCGGTGACAACGCGGGCCTTGCGGTCGTGGTCCGGGCCGCCAGAGGCGAGAAATGCGGTGAGCTCGCGGAGGGCGCGGGAGCGGCCGGTGAAGTAGTCGCCCCGCTCACCAACGTGGTCCACGCCGCGTCCCCGCGGCCCGAAGTGTCCGGCATGCCGGCGGCGTAACAGGCTGATGCTGGCGAGATCGGTGCCGTCGGCGGGCAGACCCGGCAGGAACAGGGGGCTGGGGAAGAAGGGGTCTTGGCCGTCGGTCTCCGACGTGGTCAGCCGGGCCTGCTGAGTGGGTCGGTGGGTCTTGAAGTGGGCGTTGACGCGTTCGGTGACCTCCCGCACGGTCAGGAACCGCTGGGTGGCGCCGTGCCGACGGTGGGTGAAGACGTCGTGGAGCGCGTCGACGAACGCGTTCTCTCCCGCGCGGTCGCGGGCGCGGGCGGATGCCAGATGCCAGCGGTTGGCGCGCCCACGGTGCAGGTCCGCCAGGCCGAGGGCCATCCGGCTGATGTCTGCAGCGCCGGCACCGGCGTAGCAGGTGTCCAGCATGACCAGCAGATGCCCGACCTCGCTCATCACTAGTCGCCGGGCCAGGTCCTCGGCTGCAAGAGCCCGTGTCCACCGGCCGGGACGGGTGTCGGCGCACAGCAGGTAGTGGCGGTCCTCCTCGCAGACGCCGTGCCCGGCGAAGTACACGACGACGACGTCGTCCGGTCCGAGGGAGGTCTCCAGCGCCCAGTCCTCGATGCCTTCGGCGAGGGCGTCGCGGGTCGGATCATGGGCGAGAGAGGTCAGGACGGACTGGTAGCCCATGGGTTCCAGCAACTCCCGGACCCGCCGCACGTCCGCCTCGACGCCGGGCAAAGTCTTGATGCCGGGCTCCTGGAAGCTGCCGACGCCGGACGCGATCAGGAACCGGCGCCCCGCCGTGTTTTGGGCGTCGGCTTCGATGGTGGTCATGCGGGCGGCTCCTGCAGTCCGGCGGCCACGGCGCTCGCGGTCTTCGGGGCGGTCAGGTAGCGCTCGAAGTCGTGCATCCGCACCCCGTTGGTGATCCGCCGGTCCTGCACCCCGCCCACAGGACCGGGCACGAACCGCGCGGCCAGCTCGCCCACCAGGGCGACGACGTCCCCGGGGTCGGCGACGTTCGTCCACCGCACCACCCCGCCCGGCCACGCCCCCCGGCCCTGCACCGGCAGCGGACTGAGCCGGTTGAAGATGACCGGGAGGCCGAGCGGGGAGCCGACCGTCACCAGGTCCGTCACCGGCCAGCCGGGGTTCTCGCACAGGGCCTCGTAGGCGACCACCGACCCCAGCGAGTGCGCCACCACCACCCGCGTGTCCGCACCCACCTGCTCCGCCACCGCGGCCCGCGCAGCTTGCCAGACGGGCGGTTCGTCGAGGTAGCGGCGCACCTGCTTCAGCTCCGAGACCAGCATCCGCTTCGTCACCGGCTGGAAGAAGCGTGCACCGGCCAGCGCGTTCAGGGCCGCCCGTGCCCGCTGAGGCAGCAGCAGCCGGGACGCGGCGAACCCGGCCGGACCCCGCGTGCCCTCCTCATCCGGCGAAGCCACCGCGTCCTCGAGAGCGGCGGCCTGCTGCCACCACGCCTGAAGCAGGTCCGCCTCGAGACCGGCTTCCACATCGTGCTCGTTCCACGGCGGGAGATCCGCGGAGCGGCTGCCCGGCTCGAGGAACACGTTCCCGTAGAACGCGCACGCCACATCCTCCGGCGCCAGCGCCAGCCCCGTCGCCAGTTTCACCCCGTCACGGACCGCGGCTGACAGCCGCAGTCCCAGCAGTTCCGGACCCTCGTACTGCTGAGCGATCCCGTGCACCAGCACCACCCGCGCCACCACAGCCCCCCGCTCACCGTTCTGGGACACTCACCGTAGCGGCGCTGCCGCACCGTCCACTGGCAGATCCTGAATGCCGTTGTGTGCGCAGGCTGCTGGAGGCTTGCCGCTACCAAGGTGACGCGTGCTGCAACTCCGTGAGGTGCTCGGTCGAGCACTTGATGCGCTCCGGGCTGATCACCGTTTGAGGCGGTTGCGGATACCAAGGATCGCGAGGCCCAGAAGGACGGGTTCGGTCAGGCGTGCGGTCATTTCGATGTACGTGCCCGCAGTGGTCAGGTCCTGGCCGGTTGAGCGGAACACCACCGAGTTGAGTGTGATGTTGAGGGCCTTTTCGAAGCGCTCTCCGCTGAAGGGGTTGCCAGTGGGGTTGCGGGGATCGTCCTTGTCGATCTCGAGCGTGACCCGCCCTCCGTGGGACGGGACGGTGCCGGTCGCGGTCTGCTTCGGGGGATGGCTGGGCAGGCCGACGGCCATGAGCGTCACGATGGTGCAGAGCATGGCGGCACCGAGCCAGGCCAGGGCGCGGGAGGCTCGTAGTCCGTAGCCGGAAAGCGCCCAGTGCATCGTCAAGAGGCCTCGTTCGCTGCGGGGGATGTCGTCGGCGTGGCGGCGCATCTCCATCTCCCCGTAGTAGAAGTCGGCCGCCCCTGGTTCGTGCTTGCCGTCCTCGAAGGCCTTGCGCAGTGCCCGGTACACCGGTGCCAGCTGCAACGGCCCGGCGTGTCCAGCGCCCAGGACCGCTGTGTTCCAGCCCCGGACCGCGCCGGGCTGTGAGGCGCGCCAGTGGTGCTCTTCGGCGAGTGTGCGGCGCTGGGTGAACCGTAGAGGTAACCCGCGGCGCCAGTGCACGGCGGGCGGGACCGTGCCGAAGAGGCAGGCGCCTTCCAGGCGCAGTTGGTCCAGGTGCACTGTGCCGGTGAGCAGGCATGCGGATAGGTCGACGTCGGCGAGGACCAGGTGGGCGGCATCCACTCCGCGCAACGATGCCAGACGTACCTTCGGGTCAGACACGTGAGCGAATGGATCTTCCGCCAGCTGCTGTCCGGCAGCGAGCCCGAAAGGGTCGGGCTCTGCAGCGATGGTGAGCGGGTACTCGAACACCGCGTGGGCGAAGTCGACCGTGGCATAGCGCAGACGTATCTCCGCCGTGGACGACCAGCGAGTGCGCCGGCACTCCAGGCGATGCGCGGCAAAGGCGAGGGTCACCGGTCCGCCGAACATTGCTCCGGAGAGCAGGACCCGCCCAGAGCATACGAGGGGCCCGACTGTTGCGGCTGCGTCGAAGGCAGCGTCCTCGAACCCGGCGTTTTGCCCGAAGGACGCGGCCCGGAACTCGACGCTGTGTCGGAACGTGGCCGACGCGAACGTGGCGTCGCTTTCGAACGCCGCCGACGCAAATCGGGCGTGACCCTGAAAGGTCGCGGTCTGGAATCGGCCGCTGTCCTGGAAGGCTGCGTCCTCGAAGCATGCCTCGTTCTGGAAGGTCGCCCCCTCGAACCAGGCCGCGCCTTTGAAGGTAGCGGCTCGGAACCTGGCCTTGTCCTCGAAGGTCACTGCTCGGAACTCGGCATCGCCTTCGAAGGCTGCTGACCCGAACTCGGCAGTGTCCTTGAAAGTTGCCGACGCGAATGCGGCCTCGCCTTCGAAGGCGACCGACGGGAAGCCGGCTTCGCCTTCGAAGGTTGCCATGCCGAGGTCGGCGTAGGCCTTGAAGGTCGCCGCACCGAACCACGCGTAACTCTTGAAGGTCGCCGCACTGAGCCTGGCGTTGTGCGTGAAGGTCACGGCGCCGAATCCGGCGCCGTCGTGGAAGGTCGCCGACACGAACTCCGCATAGCTTCTGAAGACAGCCGCGGCGAACCAGGCGTAGCCATTGAAGGTCGCTCCCCTGAACTCTGCCCCGTCATAGAAGGTCGCCGAGATGAAGGAGGCTTGGCCCTCGAAGATCGCAGACGTGAATGCGGCACAGCCCTCGAAGGTTGCTGACTCGAAGTCGGCGCTGCCCACGCGAGGGCTTCCCGTTACAGGGTCACGCAGTGCGTCGAGGAGGGCGGTGAGAAGGGACGCGGTGAACGGAGTACCCCGATGGTCGATATCAGTGCCGGGGGTCAGTGTCGCGAGATAGGCGTCGCGGTTGGTAAGGGCGAGGTGAGCGAGGCAGGCAGTACCACCGGGGACATGGATGCCGCGACAGCCCACTGGGTCCTGCGGGGTGGTGCCGTGGCCGCAGTACGGCCATGAGGGTGGAGTTGAGGACGGTGCAGGGCTCGGATACGGCATGACCGAAGGACGATCCTGCGCGCAGGATGGTTGCGCGCCCGGCGCCAACTGCGTCGGGGCTCCTGTGTCGTCGCCCGTTCGTTTCCGACGGCGACTCGGACAGGAACATTGCAGGTGCCGCACCTGCGGCATCCCCGCTGACGCCACCGGCTCCGCCGTCATGGAAGTGATCGTTTTGTGCGCATGTCGGCCGGGAAGCGGCGGCCGTAGGCCGGGTCGAGCCACCAGCGGTTGGTGTGGCCGTCATCAACGGCAGGCGCTGCAGTCCGGTCTCGAGGGCGGCGGCAGCGCCGCGACCGCGGTCATGGTTCCGTCAGGTGGGAGGCCTTCCGTTCTGGTCTGCCGGTATCGGTGGTTGACGTTGTAGCCGTGTTCACGGTCGATCTTGTGGATGGCGGCGGCCAGGTCGGCGAGATGTCGGCTGGCCGCGGAGTCGGGTGCGGGGCGCTGATCGTGACGGGTACCGCTTGGGGGCGGGCGCCGCCGAAGGCGCCGTCCGGCACGTCCTTGGCGAGCAAGCGCATCGATGGACACGGTCACGAGCGGTCCGCCTTTGCTGTCGATGGACTGTGCAGCGTGGTGCGTGTCGCGGCATGCGGGAGCGCGAGCCCGGTCTTGCGACAACCGTCGTCGGGCAGGGGGAGGCGGCCCGCGACCGCAGCTACTCCGGTCGGCTCGCGGGGTCGGCATTGGCAGGTTCCCGCACCTGTGCGGATCGTCCCTTCCTGCGGTCAGCCCGGCGGGGCGTGCGCGTCCGGGGTCCTTTCGGGCGAGGCTGTCTGTCGGCGTGCGAGCTGTTGCCTCCGAGGCCGGGTTCCGTGCTGCGGATCGCGCACTGTGATCGTCAGCAGCGGCGCTATGGGGGGCGCTTTACCGGTTAGTCCCGCGTAGTGAGGGCGGCGTGGAGTGTAGTGTCGATCAGGGCATCGGTGGCGTCGTCGGGGCGCGTGAGGGCTGGTGACAGTGAGAGCCCCAGCCGCAGGCGTTCGCGCGGAGGTAGGGCTGATCCTAGGGAGCGGCCCAGTTGCTGGGCGGTGTGCTGCGGTTGGTGGGTGAGGGCGGGCAGGTCACGCAGGGTGGCTTCCAGGATCTGCAGTCCCTGGTGCCGTCGGGGCTGGTGCTTGAGCAGCTCTGCCCAGAGCTCGCCGATCGTGTCTGCGTTGCGGGGATCTTGGGCCGCCAGCACGGCGCAGAGCAGGCGGCCGGTTGCTGCGTCGCGGGTCTGCAGCACGGTCAGTGCGGCGTCGAGGCGGCGTTCTGTGTGCCGTGCGGCGTGTTTCCCGGTCGGGTTCTTGATCTGGTGGGCGAGCGGCCGGAGCACTGCACCGGCGTCATGGCCGTTTTCCCTGAGGGCTGCGGCGAGTGCGGCGAGTGCGGCCGTCGCTTTCTCGGCCTGCTGCGAGCGGTCGAGCATGCGCAGCAGGGTGGTGACGGCGTCGGTCGGGAAACGCACACCGAGCGGCCCGCTGAACGCCGCCGCGGCTGTCGTGTGCAGTTCAGGTTCGGGTGCGGCGGCCCAGTCCCGGGCAAGGGACAGGGCGTTCGCGGCGAGTTGGTCGTCGAGGGACATGCAGTGCACTGCCAGGACGGCTGTGGACTGGCCGCCGGGGCCTGCGGAACCTGCCGCCCAGGAGGTGAGGTAGTTCTCGGTGACCTCGTGGGAGGCGGGCCGGGCGAGCAGGGCGAGGCCGGAGGCGATGGACAACTGCATCAGTCGCGGCCGGGTCTGGCCGGCCAAGAGCGTCAGCCATTCCCGCACGCTGTGCCAGTACGCCGTCGAGCCTCTGGCCCACAGCTCCTCCATCACCCGCTGCCGGTAGTGCGGGTGATGGAAGACGAGTGGGAAATGGTCGGGTGCGCCGCCCGTTCGCGGTGCGAGCAGCGTGTTCAGAGACGAGGGGGGCAGGCCGTCGGCGTCGTGCTGGACGGCCTTGGCCGATTCGTCGCGCGTGGCCGGTGCAGAGAGGGTGGCGGCCATGCTTTCCTCCAGGCGCTTCATGCAGGTCACGAAGTCCTGGTGGCTCAGACCGGTGGTGAAGGCCAGCGTGGTGATCTCGATCCACTCGTGCGCAGAGCGCGTATTGTCGAACCAGTCGCGCACAGGCTGGGCTTGGGCGGCTGTGTGCTCCAGCCAGACCTCTTCAGGGTCTGCGCCGTAGGCGATCTGGTCGGCCGCTGCGGCGATCTGTGCGATCCGGCATCCGGCGGGCATGCACGAGACAGCCCTTTCGACGGTGTCTTCGACACAGCCTGCTCGCAGGAGGCGAACGCGCAGGACGGTCGTCAAGTCGGGGAGCTGCCAGGGCAGGTGGCGTACGGATCGCAGGGTTTCACGGCCTGTCTGATTCGCGGTGGTGACCACGAGATAGGCGCCGCGGTCGCGCACCGTGTCGCTTACCCGGCGCCAGGCGTACTCTGCCGTTGAGGCCGAGTCCTCCTGCCTGTGGTCGCTGAGCAGATAGCCGACGCCGTGCTGGAACGCCAGGCGCCCGTCAGCCAGCTCTTCCAAGCTGCTGTCCGGGGAGAGCTCGACGCATTCCGTACGCTCCATGACCGTGTTGAGCAGGGCCACGGCTGCCGACCGTTTGCCCATGCCTGCCGGCCCGGTGAGTACTACTACATGGTCCTGCCGGAGGGCTTGTGCGGCGTCCTCAAAACTGTCGGGCTGGACATACTGCTCCAGGAGAGTGTTTACCGCATGGGAATCCAGACGGCCGAGCGTGCGGCGAACGGACTCGGCTTTGACGATGCCGAGGGTAGCTCTGGAAGTGTCGAAAGGGCTGTACAGGTACGGGGTGATGGGGTCATCGCCAGGGAACTCATACGGGAACGCGGCCATGTGGCCAGCGTGCGCGGGGAGTGCGCGCAGGACTTCCTGCCCGTCTTCCGGACCCTCACACTCCGAGGCACTCCTGCTTCGGGCGTGCAGGAACCGGCTGCTGTCGCTGAGTTCTTCGATGTCTCGCGGTAGTGGTGGAACAGCCACTGTGTCCAGAGCCCTGATGCGTTCCAAGAGTTCTTCATCCGCCATGAGCTCGTCCATGCCGGCAGAAGGTTCCTCGTCCTCGGCCAGATGAAGGATCCGCCAGTAATGCAGCATGGTTCCGGTGATCTCTCCGCCGCCGATCGGACGAGGCCGGCTGACTTCGAAGCCTTCGTTGACGATGGGCATCAGCGGCTCTCCCTGTCCTTCTCCACCAGCGCATCCAGCTTCTTCTTCGCCCGGCACAGCCGGACTCTCACCGCCCCGGGGGAGACGTTGAGTTTGGTGGCCTGATCCTCCTTGCTGTACCCGTACGCATCCATGAGGATCAGTAACTGATCGTCCGCGGGCAACTGAGCGATCAGCTCATACAATCGCGCCAGTTCTACGCAGCCTTCCGGCCTGCTCGCAGCCGATTCCGGGAGAACCGAGATCTCCCCCGACGGGTCACAGAGCGCTTCCCTGCCCTGCTGCTTCCGCTTGCGCCAGTAGTCAAGGAACCGTTTGCAGACCCGGTCCCAGAGGTACCCATGCGGATCTCTGATGTTGCACCATTGCCGAGCGGTCTCCGCATATGCGATCGATAGAATATCCTCCGCGTCATGCTGTGAGATCTGCCCCTTCTTGATCAGACGGCGCAGAGTTCTCCCGTAGGAAGCTCGATAGAATGCGGCGAACTCATCGGGCCTCTCAGGTGCTTCATCGCTCACCGCTCCCTGACTCCGTCATCTGCTGCTCGGTCCGGCTGCACGGAGACTACGCGGGCGTGCAGGAGGAGCCCGTACAGACCCGCTCGTAGGGACAGGACGCACGGCACCCGCCGGTTGTTACAGGGCTCGACGCCGAATTTGCGTGCCACGACTTCAGGCACATGCGCCCGTGCCCCGGCGGCGTAACGGACCGACCGCGATCTTCGTCTGTCTCTGAGTCCGCACGAAGCGGTGCCGTACGCAGAGCCGTTGGAGGCCATCGCCAATGTCCACACTCGCACTGCTCGTCGTTCTTCTCCTTGTCGTGGTCGGCCTCATGGGCTTCGCAGGCCTGGCACTTCTGGTGCACCGCCACCCGTCCTGGGCCGAGCCTGTGGTGGTGGCCTTCGCGGGCGTGACGCTGCTCTGCGCGGCCGCGAGTGTGATCATCACCCGGTGACCGCCTCTGGAGCGCCTGTGGGATTTCGGGCCCCAATCCAGGTTCGGGTCGGGCTGCACGGTGAGCATCACCCTCTGTCTGATCGCTGGGCTGTCCGTCCGGGAGGGCGGGATGCGCTACATCGCTGTGCTGCTGTGCCCGCGCCGAGGTCCCGGAAACCTGCCCCGGCGCCTGCCCGGATTCCTGCACTGGGCCCCCCAGGCAGGCATCGGCCTCTGCGAACCGTACGCCGTGAGGAAGGCCGCCTTGTCCCGGAGATCTCAGCAGCCGTGGGGCCTGCCGGCGGGCAGGCCCCACGTGCGGGGGTCCGCTCGGCCCTTCGTGCGGAGCCCTGGGATGCGGTGGGTGGCTCGGCCTGGTGCTCAGCCGTCGCCGGCTGTTGTGCTGTCTCCTTCCGTGCGCAGTGCGGAGGTTTCCAGCTTCGCCCGCAGCTGCAGCACGGCCCTGATGTGGATCTGTGCGATCCGTTTCTCGGTCACGCCGATCACGTGCCCGATTTCGGCGAATTCAAGGCCCTCGTAGTAGCGCAAGGTGATCACGGTCTTCTCCCTCTCGGGCAGGTCGTTGATCGCCCGCGCGAGCAGTCTGCGCGTCTGCCGGTCCTGCAAGAGCTCGGCTGGGATGTCGGAGCCGAGGCGTTCCAGGGTCTTTGTCATCTCGGTGCCGGGGCCGTCCGTGGCTTCGGCGCGCAGGATCTCCTCCAGTGCCCGGACGTTCACCAGCGCCAACTGGTCCATCAGCGCGTCGAGTTCGCCTGGCTCCACGCCGAGTTCGGCGGAGACCTCCGTCTGCGAGGGCGTCCGCCGCAGCCGGGCCTCCAGGGCGGCGTACGCGTGCTCCACCTGCCGGGCCCGCCGACGCGTCGACGGGGGAATCCGCTCCAGCGCCCTGAGCTCGTCGACAAACGCTTCACGGATGCGGGTGACCGCGTACGTCTCGAACCTGACGGGCCGGTCGGGGTCGAATCCCTCGATGGCCTCGATCAGAGCCATCACGCCCGCCGACACCAGCTCGGTCAGATCCACGTCGGTCGGTAGGCCGGTGCTCACCCGGTCGGCCATGTACTTCACCAGTGGCGAGTAGTGCAGGATCAGTTGCTCGCGCAGCTGCCCGTCCCCGGTCGCCCTGTATCTCCGCCACACCTCGTCGAGGCTGGAGGGTGCGGGCGCCTGCGGGTTGCGTTCCTCGGCGGCGGGCGGGGCGAGGACGGCTACGGCGACCGCGCGGGCGAGCCGTCCGTCGCCCGTATCCCGGTCGGCGGGCCGGTCCGCGGACAGCGCACCGTGCGCGGCCACGCGGTCAGCGGTGCGGCCCGCTGCGATCCCGCTCTCCTCCTGGTGCGGCGACCGCTCACCGGCCATCCATCGCCTCAGCTCGCTCAGGCCGTCGGCGGTGCCGGACGCCGGGGTCTGCGCGTCAACGACGCGGTCGAGCTGCTGGAAGAGGTCGTCGGCGGCCACCGACGGGTACGGCGCCGCAGAAGAGTCTGTCGTGTCAGGCCGCTCCTGGCTGTGACCCTGGCTCATCGCGCTGCCTCCTCTCCCGGATCAGTGTCCTCCCACTCGGAGGGAAAGACGACCTCGTCCCCCAGCTCCGCGGTGAGTGTTCTGCGTGCGTTGCGAAGATGGACCCGGACCGTGCTCTCGGTGATGCCGAGATGACCGCCGATCTCGCCGTTGGTCCACTCGCCGTGCCATTTCAACAGTGCCACGCGCCGCTGGGAACGGGGCATACCGTCGATGACCTTCCAGCACATCTGCAGCAGCACATTGGAGACTGCCGTACGAGGCGTGTCCAGGTCGGCGGCCCGCTCCTCGTCGAGACCGCCGAGGGCGCAACGGCCCGTGCTCCGCCACCGGTCGTAGACCTTGTTCCGTAACACCCGGTAAAGCCAGGCCCGTTGACCGGACTCGCCGCGCAGCTGCAACGTGTCCCACCTCAGGGCCGCGGCTTTGAAGGTCTCCTGGACCAGGTCGTGGGCCAGATGAGGTTCGCCGTCGAGGAGCCGGGTGGCGTAGTTGACCATGCCGTCGCGAAAGCGCCGGTAGAGATCTTCGATCTCGCCCCAGTGCTCCGGCGGGACGCGGGGCGTCATGACTCGCTCTCCGGCAGTTCGTGCGCACGGGCTCCCACCTCGATCCACATCCTCGAGCCAGTCATACCGCGTTCCTGGGCCACCAGGGTGCCGGGCGGTGACTGTGTCGTGACGGCAACCAAGGTCTTGCGCCGAGACCGCTCGGCGACCCCTCCCGCCACTGCGACGACGAGCAGGACACCACAGACGGGTTGCCACGCGAATCCGTCCAGCACAAAGGCTTGCCCTTCCATAGCCCACCGACGCACCAGGGCTGAGATCACGTTCATACCTGTTCATCTGCCGCCCCGGGAAAAGTGTTTAGCAGAGATCGGGGCTCAGGCCCCACAGCGCCGTTCCCGTCCCGAACACCGCCCGCCTGACGCACTTCCGTGCCCGCGCCGTCCTCAGCCTCGTCCATGCCGCCCCCTGAGCGATCACCGGGGCGACGACAACGCCGTCGACCTGCGCATCCTCACTCGGCACGGCCTGGACCTGGACTTGGCCGCTGGCCCCGCCCGACGGCGAGGAACGCCGTGTCGGCCCGTCATGGCTTGCCGGTGAGGGGAATTCCCTTGCCGGCCTGCCGGTAGCGGTGGTTGACGCCGTAGCCGCGTTCCCGGTCGATCTCGCGGACTGCGGCGGCGAGGTCGGCGAGGTGTCGTCCCGCTGCGGGGTCGGGGGTGGGGCGCTTCTTGCGGCGGGTGGTGCAGGGTCGGGCGCCGCCGAAGGTGCCGTCGGGCACGCCTTCGGCGATCAACGTTTCGGTGAGCTTCTTCACGGGCGGTCTCCATTGCTGACGGTGGACTGCGCTGTGTCGTACGCGTCGCGGCGTGAGGGGGCGGATGCCGGTCTTCAGGCGACTGCTGCCCGGCTGGCGGCAGGGGCGAGGGGCCGCTGGCCGCCCTGCGGCAGTGTGTGGCCCGCTCGGGCGGGCGGAGCTGCTCGCGGCGGGGCACTTTGTTGCTTCTGCCGTGCGGAACTGGGCTTTGGCGGGTGTGAGTTCGGCGGCCCCACCGGTGCTTCACGGGGCTGTTGTCCGCGCCTGTGGGGGATGGACTCGGCCCGTACGGCAGCGTCGTCCGCAGGACACGCTGCCACCTGCTCCCGAGGGGGAGCCCGGCTCACAGTTCGGTCCAGGAGCATGCCGGCCCTCCGGCGAGGGGCTTCCATACGTCTGCCCGCGGACCGTGCGCCTCGAGGTCTTCGAGGACGGCCGCGCCGAGGGGGACCTCGCGGGCGAGGGCTGCGACATGAGGGTGTTCACGGGTCATGGCCTGCAGGTCGTGGATGCGGCTGGTGAGGGTGTGAGGGGTGGCGCCGGTGAGGATGAACAGGATGCGCGGGTAGACGGGGTAGTAGCGCAGCCATCCAGGCCCCGGGTTGGCGTTCTGCTGGTTGCGGTGGCGGCCGGTGGGCTGGGATTGGTAGGTGTGCAGGCGGGCGTAGTCGATGAGTTTGGTGGCGAGGCGTTCGCTGCTCATGGTGGCGCGGTCGATCTCGATGAACGCACGGAGTTTGAGGCGTCCTTGCTCTTGCTCTGGCCCTTGGCTGGGGTGGTGGAGGGTGTAGCGCATGACGGCGTCGGCGATCAGTCGCTGGCCGTCGCCGATGGGGTGGGCGGTTTCGGGAGTCCAGTCGAGGTAGCCGTGTTCGTCGCCGCGGCGGGCGGCGTCGGTGGCGAAGGCGAGGTGGGCGCGGACGGTGGTCAACGTGTGGGGCGTTTTGAGTGAGGCCGCGTTCGCGGCGGTGACGGGGTAAGGGGGCCGGCCTCTGAGGGCGGGCAGGTCGCGGGTGTGGCGGGCGCCTTCGGGGGTGAGGTACCAGGCCCGCGCCCGGTGGGAGGCCGGGAGCACAATCTGGTCGACGAGGCCCTTCTCCCGCAGGGCGTTCAAGGGTGCCCAGACGGTCTGGCGTGCGGCGTGGGGGCGGAGCATGGCGCGCAGCTGGTCGGTGGTGGCGATGCGGTGCTGCGCGAGTGCGGTGAGCAGCTGGTGCGGCAGCGGGTCACGCGGACTCGGGGCCTGCCCGGCCGGCACCGCCGCACTGCCGGGCCCGTCGCCCGCGGCGGTACCCGCGCTGCCCCGCACGCCGGCACCGGTGCCAGCGCTGGTCCTGCCGTAGTCGGTGTCGGGGTTCATCGGCGGTCCTTCCTGTGAGGAGCAGCCCTTGCGCGGTTCGGGGGCGGGTGACGAGTCGTCGGGTTGCGCGCACCCCGAGAGGGCGGGCTTGCCGCGGTGTGGCTGGACCGGCGTGGGGCGGGGGCTCACCCGAACTCGGTGTCCCTTCCCGCGGTGGGCCTGGTCGTGCCGGCGCGGGCACTCGTGTGTGCGGTGAGGAACGCGGTCACGCGGGCGAGTTGCTGCGTGGCCCGCTCGTTGAGCTGGTCGAGGGGCAGAGCCTGGGCGTTGGCGTGTGCGGCGCGTTCCAGGGCTGTGGCCTGCTGGGGGCGGGCGTGGTCGGCGTAGAGGTCGTCGAGGTGCGGCCCGGCCAACCGGACGGGGCCGATGCGCTGTCCGTGGACGGTGAGGGAGACGTAGTGCTGGAAGCGTTCCATGGTGGCGACGCGTTGCGGGCTGGGATCGTCGTCCCATTCCGCGGTGACCGGTGCGATGGCGGAGACGGAGCCCGCGGTGGTGGCCAGCGTGGAGGCGTTCTGCAGCAGGGACTGGCGCACCGGTGCGGGGAGGCGGGAGAGGAGCTGGGTCATGCCGTGGACGTGGCAGCGGTATTTGCGCAGGTCCTCGAACATGGCCGCGATGGTCTCGGGGGCGGCCCCGGTGAGGGTGATGAGTTCGTCGAAGTACGGCCGGAACGGCACCCGCTCGCCTTCGGGGGTGTCTTTGCGGGAGCGGGCGGCGCGCAGCAGGTCCCGGGCGAGCAGGGAGGTCAGGAGGCGGTCGGTGGGCCCGTTGCCGCCGGGGCATATCCACACGATCATGCGGGTGTCCATGGCGGTGCGGATGTCGTAGACGCCGTCGCCCTGCCCGAGGAACGCGCGGGTGACAGGGCTGGCGGCGAGCCGGGCGAGGGGGTTGAGGACGACGGCGAACGCGTCCGGGGCCAGCGTCGGGAACACCGTCTGCCACCACGCCCGGGTCTCGGGATCGAGCCGGTGGGCGACGGCGGTCAGTGCGGCATGCCGGAAGGCGTGGTCGGTGAGCAGGGCCCGGATGTGGAAGAGGGTGGCCTGGTCTGCGGGGCGTCCGGCCCGGCAGGCGGCCTCGTTGACGGCGGCCAGGACGGTGAGGGCGGCGGTGAGGAGGGTCAGCGCGCGGGGTGCGGAGGCGTCGTCCCAGGTGAGGGCGGAGGCGAACGCGTCGGCGGTAGCTTCGACGACCTCGTGCGGCTGCTGGCCGTAGTGCAGGCCGAGCGGGTTCCACGAACTCACCCGCGGCCGCGGGCCGAGTGCGTTCAGATCGATCAGCGCGATGCGGTCCATCAGCGCCTCGTGGGCGAGGAAGGGCGCGGCCCGTGGCCAGGAGTCGCGGTGCGGGTCGACGAACACGAGCCCGCCGCCGGCGTGCGCCCACCCGATCGCCTGGGCCAGCGCCCGTTCGGTCTTCCCGCCGCCGGCCTTGCCGACCCCGACCTCGAACAGGGTCTCGGCGGCGTAGGTGGCGACGGGGCGGCGTCGGCCGTCCGGGCCGTGGTGGATGCCCTGCAGCAGCAGGGTGGGGTCGCCGAAGGTGAAGGTGGGCAGGTCGGCGGCCAGGACCGGCAGCCGGCAGTGCATGGTCGGCGGTTTCAGCAGCCCCGTCAGCTCCTCCAGCCGCGTCCAGTTCGCACGCGGCGGCCAGCACTGCCCGAGACGCCAGCGGCGTTCGAAACTACGGCGGGTGGGCCAGCGGTCCGCGCCCAGCCGCCACGGCCCCGCCCGCCACCCCCGCATCGCCCACCTGGACCGGCCCCCGAACACATCCAGCCCGGCCTGGATCTGCGCCAGCCGCGCCTCGGCCCGCCCCTCGGTGTTCGACGCGCACATCACCAGCAGTTGCACCCGCACCAGATGATCGTCCTCGGCGAGCTTGCCCAGCGCTTCCCCGGCATCGATGCGCCGCGGCACCGGCGGCATCACCAGCCTGCGCCCGCCTCCGGTCCTAGACTTGTTGTCGGACAGCAGTTGCTGCAGCTGCCAGGTCAGGGAGTCCTCGATGCGGCCCGCGTCCTGCCGCACCCACGACGCCGCCCGCCGCGCCTCCCGCTGTTCGCGCCGCCGTGCCGCGGCCATCAGCTGCACCCTTCGGGCCCGTAGCAGCCATTTCGGGGCGCGCTGGACGGCCAGGCGGATCTCTGCGAGGTCTCCGAGCTCGGCCCGCAGGTCGGCGACCGCGTCGACGAGCGGCTGCAGCGGATCCGGGGTGAGGGGGACGTCGCGCAGCGGGGCGGTGGGCTTGCCGCGCAGGATGAACTCCGCCCGCACCGTGTGCGTGCGCGGCGCGTCCGAGATCCGCCCGGCCCGGGTCACGGTGACATCCGGCCCGAACGGCGTGACCGACAACAGCCGTTCACCGCCGGCCGGGCCCTCGATCCGGTACCGCAGCGCACGTGTACCGTCCGCCCGCAGCCGGATCTGCACGCACTTCGCCCGCCTTGGTACCCACCACGGCATCGACGTCGATGCCCGCGCCAGCTGCACACCCCGGCGGAAGATCTCCTCCAGGCCGGGATCGAAGTGCCGCGACGCCACCAGCTCCAGCGCCATCCGCTGCGCGGACGCCTGGGCGGCGAGATGGCGGACGGCCCACTCGCCTCCCGCCCACGCCGCCCCGATGGCGAGGGCGAGGAGGTACCAGTGGCCGTAGAGCCAGTCGACCGCACGCACCAGCCCGACGACGAGGCCGATGGCGTCGGCTACGCCGAGTGCCTGGCTGGTCGGATGCGGGGCTGTTGCCGTGGCGTCCATGCTGCCGTTCCCTTCGAGATCGTGCGCGTGAAATGGAGGCCGGTGAGGCGGCCGTCGCTGTGGGTGCCGTTGAGGTCGGTGCCCGCCCCCATCCGATGCACCACCACCTCGCTGTCCCTGGACCCGCGGTACGCGACGGCGGCCTGAACTCGGAAGGCGGCGCGGCGAGCACCGGTGCCGTCGGCCGGGTTCAGGAGGCCACCTGCAGACGCGGTCCGCCGGCAGGCAGCTCCCCGCGCCTCGGCCGCGACAGATTGGCGGGCCAGGCCGCCGCCGGGGAACGCTGGACGGCCCGACCCCCACCCACACCTCCCGCGGTCGAAGCCGATTGCGGCCCGGGGCCTGGTGCGGTTGTCGCAGGGTGGGTGGGGGATGACGGGGTGGTACGCCCTTGGCCAGGGGAAACAGGGGTGCGGCGGCCCGGTGGGTCAGGAAGCATGACGGGGTGAGTGATCTGCTGTGGGATGACGTGAAAAGTTTCTTCGACCCGGAAGAGATGGGGTCGCTGCCGGACGTGCGTGTCCCGGACGCGTCGGTGCAGGACTGGCAGGCGGTCCTCGATCTTGTCGCGGACAAGGGCTGGACGTTCCAGTACTGCGAGGGAGGCGTGGTGCTGCCGGTGCCTCGCGCGCAGCCGTGCTGTCGCGGCCTGCGGGTGCCGAGTGCCCGGAGCTGCGGGTCTGGCCTGCTGCGGATGTGCTGGCGATCTTCCGCTTCTACAGCGACGACGAGATCGACTTCGACGTCAGCCTGCGGGAGTTGCAGGGCCAGGAGCGCCTCGATGTGTTCTGCGGCTTCCTCCGGGAGATCGGGCAGCGGTTGGGCAGACCTGTGCTGATGGAACCGGAAGGCTGCTACGGCCGACCGGTCCTCGGCTACGACACCGACACCGAACGAGTCGTCGTCCTCGCCCAGCCGCCGACCGGCTGACCGCGGCCGCCGACCGGGCCTCCCGGAAGGTTGCATCGATGACCGTCGGGACGTGGCCGTCGGCGCCACGCCCGGCAAGACCGAACAGACACGGTGCGGGATGCCTGCACCCAGCGGTCTCGCTGTCGCAGCGAACACAAGGGGCCGGCGGCTGCACCCGGTTCCGGCGGAGTCACCTGCAGCGGGACACGGCCCGCTGTGCGCGGCTCCTGCTCCTGGGCGCCGAGAGGACGACGGGCCGACTCGCCTCCCGCGACGGCTGGATGGTTCGGTCATGCACCACGCCCTCACCACGCAGCGGCCAGAGCCCCATGAGGGCCGGGGCCTGTTGCGGCCGCTGGGGGACACATCTGCGGCCGGTGACGAGGGCCGGTGCCGCAGGGAGCGCATCATCCCTCGAGAACCCGTGTGGTGCGCGTCCCTGTGGCGGTGGCGGGGTACGTGCTGGTCGCCCGGTCTGCGGGTCGCAGACCCTGGACCGCGGTGTCGTTTTAGGCTGGCGTGGGAGCCGGTCGGGATCAGAGGTGGGCGGGCAGCATGTCGCGGGACGGGCGGGAGGATCTGGCCGCGGCGCAGCGTGCGCACTGGCAGCACACCTATGGTGAGCATCCCGGCATGTACGGGGCCGAGCCGTCCGAGGCGGCGGTCCACGCCGCCGGAGTGTTCCGGGCGGCCGGTGCCCGCGAGGTGCTGGAACTGGGCGCGGGGCACGGCCGTGACGCGCTGTACTTCGCTGGCGAGGGCTTCGCCGTGACGGCCGCCGACTTCAGCCCGGTAGGGCTGGAGCAGCTGCGCGCAGCCGCGGCCGGCCAGGGCACTGCCGGGCGGGTCACCACGGTGGTCCACGATGTGCGGGAGCCGCTTCCTGTCGCGGGTGCGTCGGTGGACGGCGTGTTCGCGCACATGCTGCTGTGCATGGCCCTGTCCACCGAAGAACTCCACGCCCTGGTCGGCGAGGTTCGCCGCGTGCTGCGCCCGGGCGGCGTCTTCGTCTACACCGTCCGTCACACGGGGGACGCCCACTACGGGGCTGGCACCGGTCGCGGGGACGGCATCTGGGAGCACAGCGGTTTCGCCGTGCACTATTTCTCCCGGCCTCTGGTCGATGCCCTGGCCGACGGCTGGCGCCTGGAGGAGGTGCATCCCTTCGAGGAGGGCGGCCTGCCCCGCAGGCTGTGGCGCATCACCCAGCGCCTGCCCGAGGGATCGGCGCGTTGAGGGCAGAACGCTGCACCGTCCCGTGACCCAGGCCTCGTACTGAAGGGTCGGTGATGCGCCGCAGGCTGGCGGGGCCGTGCTGGTCCTTCCGGTGTGGGGCCGGGCGCGTTGTCGGCGGGCGGTACTGACAGTGGTGTCTGCCATCGTGACTCCCTATGGGTGAGTTGGTGGACCGGGTGGACGAACGGGATGTGGTGCTGGGTGTGGTGGACCGGGAGGAGGCGGTCCGCAGCCGGTGGCTGCACCGGATCGCGACGGTGGTCTGCCGCGATGGTGAGGGCCGGTTCCTCGTCCACCGCCGTCCCGCCGGGATGAGTCGTTTCCCGGGGCAGGTGAACTGGATGCTCGGGGGAGCGGCGGGTGTGGGTGAGTCGTACGAAGAGGCCGCCGCACGGGAGTTGGCGGAGGAGCTGGGCGTGATAGTCCGGCCGCGTTTCGTGTTCAAGTTCCTGTGCGACGGGGTGATCAGCCCGTACTGGCTCGCCGTCCACGAGGCCGTCATCACCGGGCCCCTGCGGCCCGATCCGGAGGAGATCGCCTGGTACGCCTGGGTCACCGAATCCGAACTGGCGGACATGGCCGGCCGGGAGGACTTCGTCGCGGACGCCCGCGAGGCCTTCGCCCGCTACCGCGCCCTCCCCGCCCGCCCCGCGCACCCCGGCGCGAGCTGAGCCACGGCCGCTGACCGCCGGACGGCGGCCGCGCTCTGGCGGTCCGGCAGCGGGCTACTGCAAGCCAGTGGTCGTGGCGACGCCGCCACGGTGGGCCGGCCGAAGGGTGTGGCGGTTGCGGCTGGTGGACCGGCGCTGTGTGCGGGCGACGGTGGTGTCGCGGTCGGCGTCTGCCCGCCGCTCGGCATGCCCAGCAGGGTGACCCGGTCACCGTCAGCAGCCGGGTGGCGAGCGTCAGCGCGGTCGTCGGGGATGGTGTGGGCGAGGCGGCGGTCATAGCAGTCGTGCTCCTCCCGCGTAGCCGGACATGGAGCTGACCGGGTCGAGGCGCACGGTGGTGCCGGGGCGGGCGGCGTTGATCATGCGGCCGCTGCCGGTATAGATGCCGACGTGGTAGATGCTCGCGTCGCGGCCGGGCGCGTGGGCGAAGAAGACGAGGTCACCCGGCTCGAGTGCGGTGATACCCAGCCCGGCGGGGATGCGCCGGCCGATACCGGCCTGCGCAGCTGCGGTGCGGGGCAGGCGGATCCCGGCGCGGGCGTAGGCGTAGACGGTCAGCCCGGAGCAGTCGAAGCCGTTGACCGTCGTACCGCTCTTCCCGCTGGGGGAGCAGCAGATACCGTACGAGGGCCCGTCCGTGTTGCCGCCGCCCCACGAGTACGGCACCCCGCGCTGCGCGAGCGCGCTCTCGAGGACCGTGCGCACGGTCCCGGTGATGCCGTTCAGGCCGGCGTCGTCGGCGGCACGCGTGTACTGCCCGATCCGGCCGAGGACGTCGGCCAGGTAGGTGCGGGAGTGGTTGTACTCCAGAATCGCGGCCTCGAGCTGCGGCTGCCTGGTGAGGTCGCGGCCGTTTCCGCACAGGTAGACCGCCGCGCCGAGGGCGGCGTCGTCGGCGTTGTGCGGGTCGGCGACCTGGTCCCCGTTGGCGTCCTGGCCGGTGGTTGCCCAGGTGGAGGGCAGGAACTGGAACGGCCCCACGGCGCGTTCGCCGGTGGCGGTGCCGTCCCAGCGGCCCCGGTCGGTGTCGGGGAAGGCGGTGGTGTTGCCGCCCTGCCCGGAGCCGTTGAGGAGGACCCCGTAGATCTTCGGACGGATGTCACCGCCCGCCGTGATGCGGTGTCCCACCGCGTGGTTGGACTCGATCTTCGCGATCCCGGCCAGGACGGGCCAGCGCATGCCCCTGCACCGCGGCACCAGCCGGCCCACCCGCTGCACGGCGTGCTTGTAGGCGGTGAGCATCCTCGGCGGGATGTCCGCCGAACTCCCGCCTCCGGCAACCGGCCCGCCCACGCTCGCCCGGGCCTGGAGTGCGGTGTAGGCGGTGATGGCGTTGCCCAGGGGCACGGCGCAGGATGCCGCCGCGCCGGCCAGCAGTACGGTCGCGCATGCCCAGCGGGTGATACGCCGTCGTGCGCGGCTCATCCGTCTTCTCCTTTCGTGTCCGGGGGTTCGGGTCGGCGGCTGTCCGTCGGTCGTGGGGGCCGGGGCGGTCGGGGCGGTCGGGGCGGCCGTGGTGGGGTGGGTGGGGTCTGGTTGGCGGGGTCGGTGCGGCGCAGCAGTTCCCGGAAGCGTTCCTCGGCCTGGCGGCGGGTCTCGCTGCGCGGTGTGCGGCGTCCGGGCAGCGCGGAGCCGGCTGGTCGTGTGCCGCCTTGCGGTGGTACCGACGCGGGGCGGGGGTTCGGTTGGCGTGGAGGTAGCGGCGTGCTGGTGGGGTCGGGTGGGGGAGGGGCCGGTGGGCGTGGTGTGCTGCCCCGCAGGCGGGGAGGCGGCGCAGAGGATGCGCCGCTTCGGCCCGGCTGAGCCGTCGGCCGGGCCGGTGGTGGTGGCGGTGCGGGCCGGGGCTGCGCCGACGGGCGCCGGGTCTGGCCGGTCGTGTTGGGGCGGGTCGGCGGTGGGGGCAGGGGCGAGTTGCTGTCCGGGCCGGAGGCGCGGGGGGCCGCAGCCGGGGTGGGTATGCGGCGGTTGGTGAACGGGGCCGGCCCGCCGTGGTCGCCGCCGTCCCGGACGGCCCGGGCGGCATTGCGTGCGGCGTCACCCCAGGCACGGCCGTCCTCTCGGACTGTGTTGCCCCAGACCCTTACCTGCTGGCGCGCGTCGTGGGCGTACCGGCTGGCACCCGCCCGTACGCGACGGGTGGTGGTGGGCAGGCCGGCGGTGGTGGCGTAGGCGGTGCGGGTGGTGCGGTTGAGGATGCGGTAGCCGCGCAAACGCACCAGCCGGTTGTGCGCCCGCGTCGCGAGCAGGGTCCGGTCGATGTTCTGGTCATGGAGCACCGCGCCGGTGGCGCGGTCGACGATCTGTCCGTCCTCGTCGCGGTGCCGGTCGCCCGGCCCCCGCGGCCGCAACGGACCACCCTGCCCACCACCACCAGGACCGGCCGGCCCGCCAGGTACCGCCGGGTTGTCGTCGCCGTCGGCGGTGGGCCGCTGCCAGCGCGCGAGCTGTTCCCGGTCGGGGCGCCGCCCGATGAGGAGCCAGTGCCCGCCGCGAGCCGCGAGCCGTGCGCCGAGTCCGGCGACCGCCGCTCCCGCGGTGAGCGGGGCCAGGCCGCGGCCGGCCTCGGCGCTGGCGTCGGACAGCAGACGTCCGGTGTCGACGGGCATGCCCGTGCCGTCCGCCATCGAGGCGAGCGCGCCCATCAGCCGCTGCCGCGTCCCGAGAAGCCCGAACCGGCCCCCGCCACCCGTCAGTGCACGCATTCCGCCCGGTGAACCACCGAGCGCCGACGGCGAGTTCATGGCGAGGGCGGCGCCGAGCTCGGAGGTGTCGCCGGGCAGATGGGTACCGCCGATCTTCGCGTACCGCATCCGCATCGCCATCCGACGGCCGAACCCGGAAACCCCGGCCAGCAGCCTGCGGTGCAGGGCCGCGCCGACAACAGCCATCGCGACGATGAGGAGCATCCGTTCGACCATGAGGTCGGGGCCGTCGGTGATGGTGGCGTCCACGGCGATCGCGAAGAACGGGATGAACGCACACACCCCGACGACGGTGAGGCAGGCGATGCCCCACAGGGACAGCCACTTCCACACCGACTGCCGCGCCGGGCCGGGCAGCATCGCCGCCACGAACGCCACCCCGGCCCCGGCCGCCGCGCCCGCACAGGCTGCCTGGGTGCCGAGGAGCACGAGCGCGGAGGACAGCATCATCCCGGCGATGAACAGCGCGGCCACCAGCAGCAGGAGGGCTCCGCCGATCCGCCACCAGGTCGGCTTCCCTGCGTAGGCGGCGCTGGCCTTGCCGACCTCGCCGGCCTTGTCCAGGTCGGCGAGGAACGCGGCGAACTCGCGGTCCTCCTCACTGACCACCGCGTTCGAGGCGTCCAGCAGCTCCCCGCCCGGCGTGAGCGCGGGCAGGTCCTCGGCCGCGCTGTCCCCGGCCCGCTCGCTCTCGCAGTACTTCCTCGCCGGTTTCACCACCAGACGGCACGGATCGCCCCCGCCCCCGCCCCCGCCACCGCCGCTGGCGTCGGCCTTGTAGCCGCCGGTGACCCATTTCAGGTGGACGGCGTAGGCCTGGCGGTCGGCAGGTTTGCCGGGGTCGAGGATGCGCCCGTACTGCAGCAGCATGTACGGCTTCACGACCAGCGCGTTCGTGATCGAGTCCTGCAGCGGCCGCGCCACCTGCGCCGCCGACACCGGCCCCTCGCCCTCACGCTCGAGGCAACTGAGTTCCTGCCGGCCCGCCATCCCGTCGCACGGACCTCGACTGGCGAGTTTGCCGCCCCAGTCGTAGGAGTTGACGGACTGCTCGGCGACCTCCGCCGCCACCTGCGTCGACTGCCCCAACGGCCCGTCGGCGGCGAGCAGGGTGTCCGGGCGGATCAGGGTGGAGGCGGCGAACGCGGCGATCAGCAGGGTCAGCACCATCTCGCCCAGGCCGCGGCCGATGCGGCCGCGCACGAGCATGAAGCCGGTGAACACGAACGACCACGCCAGCAGCAGCCCCTTGAGACCGAGGGTGTCGACGACGATCGTGTTGTAGGTGTCGGCGGCCTTCTGCGCGGGCGCGACCAGCAGCTTCAGCAGCGGGAAGCGGAACGCGACCTCGACCGCCCACCCGGCCAGCCCGACCAGCAGCCGGATCAGCATGAACAGCCCGGACAGCGCGAAGGCCAGCGACTGGGTCCTCAGGCTGACGATCGAGCCGCCCTCGGCGTTCAGCTCGTACCCGTCGATCGGCACCCCCTCGGACGAGGAGATGTTCAACGGCGCGAGCAGGTCACCGGTCGCGTTGCCGTCGGCGGCGTGGACGACCTGCGCGTTGACCAGCACGAAAAACACCGTGAGCAGCAGAACCGAGCCGATCGAGCGGAGGGATCCGCGGTCTGGACGCATCGCTCATCCCCGCCTTCGACCGGCCAGCACCCGGCAGCCCAGACCGGCGAGCAGGACGAGGCCCACGGCAGGAACGGCCGGCAGCCAGGAAGCGCCCCCGTTCTGGCGGCCGTCGTCCGCGTGGGCGGCTGCATGGCGTTCGCATGCTTCACCGGCCGCGCCCACAACCAGCGCGCATGCCGGGGACTGCCGGGGCCGCTCGGTGGGGGTGAAGGCGTCGCCGGTGCGCGGCCACCAGGCCTGCGGCAGGCCGGTGGTGAGGATCAGCGTGAGCATCCCGACTGCCGCACAGCTGAGGGCAAGGGCCAGGAGCCCCGCCGTGGTGAACCGGTGTAGGGACCGTAAGGAGGAGTTCATGACGGACGCTCCTCGGACCCGGCGGCGCCCTTGCCACCACGCCGGCTTCGGCCGCGCGGCCTCCGGGCGGGTGGCGTGGCGGTGGGTGGTTTGGGTGTGCCGGGGGTGGTGGTGATGGAGTCGGTGATGCGGGGAACAGCGGGGATGATGACCTTGATCCGGCCGGTGTTCTGCCGGGGGCAGGTCAGCAGGAACTCGCCCTCGCGGCCGCGTTGGCCGACTGGGGACAGGCCGGTGGTGACGAGCCGTACGAGTTCGCCGTCGCCTGGGTCGAGGCCGATGAAGTCGAGGCCGCGGCGGGCGCGTTCGCGGTCGGTGGTGCGGGCGAGCGCGCGGTAGGCCATCAGGCCGCGGTCGGGGCCGAGTTCGTCGGCGTCGTGGGATCCGGCGATGAGTCCGGCGCCGTGTTTGCGGCCGTCGTGGAGGATCTCGTGCACCAGAGCGGTGCCCTCGGCCGAGCTGGTGAGCCAGTACAGCTCGTCCAGCACCACCGCGGTGAAGCGGCCCGGGTCCTCGAAGGCCGTCTGCCGGGCGATCGCGGCGATCAGGTAGAGCACGGCGCGGCCGATCAGGGCTTCCAGCGGCTGCTGGTGCAGGACTTCGGGCTTGTCGAACGCGGCCTTCGGCGGCAGCTTCAGCCCCGTCGTCGTGATCACGATCATGTCGCTGCTGCCGGAGGCATCGAGCCGCAGCGGCGGCAGGCCGGGTTCGAACACCATCGCGGCGAGCGGATTGTCGGCGACCACCCGGATCAGTCCGGCGAGGGTGGCGGCGGCGTCCTGCCGCCGGCCCGCCTTGCGCCCGGCCATCTCGTCGAGGACGTCCAGCACCCGGGACATGGACGGCCGCCTGCCGGCGGCGGCCTGTTCGACGGCGTGGTGGAGGACTTCGCCGCTGGTGCTCATCGCGGCGATGCCCAGCTGCAGGGTGAGGTAGGACAGGGCGTAGTGGCGGCCCTCCGCCCCGGGAAACAGCCGCAGCGGATCGATCGACACCTCCGCCCGGGCCGCGTCGACGATCTGGCAGCGGCCGCGGGCGGCGCTCCGGGCGAAGGCGGCCCATTCGCGCACGGGGGTGCGGTCGATGCAGATCGCGCAGCCGCCGCGCGCCCACACCGCCTCCGCGATCAGCTTCTGCAGGACGCTCTTGCCGGCGCCGAGATCGCCGACGATGCCCATGGAGGCGGAGGCGTCCTGTTTGGGGGCGTCGGCGATGTTGATCATGACGGGGCGGGTGGTGCCGCAGTCGAGGTCGATGCCGAGGAACATGCCGTCCGGGTCGCCGACCTCGGTGGTGGTGAAGGCGCCGGACAGGGCCCAGTCCTCGCTGACCTGGTGCTGGGTGAACTCCCGCACCACCCCCGGCCGCACGGCACCGGGCAGGCCCAGCGTGAACAGGCCCTCCTGCAGACCTGCCGGGCGCACGGCCCGGTAGTCGGCGCCGGCGAGGAGCGCGGTCAGTGCGCGGGCCCGCCCATCACACACGGAAGCGGTCGGCCCCCACACGCTGAACACGGTCACCGACTGCACCTCCACCTCCACCGATGTGCGGGACAGACGGGCGTCGAGCTCGCCGAGATCGCGGGCCGCGTCCGTCAATGAGGCGGGCATGCCGGTGGGCCGGGCGTCGTACTGGTCGGCCTGGTCGACCAGCTCGTTCTTCTTGCGCCGCACCTGATCCCGCGCCTTCTCCGCCGGCACCAGCGTCAGATCGACCGCGTAGTCGACGGGAAAGTCCAGCAGCTCCAGCTGCGCGAACAGATCCGCCACCTCCACGCCGACCGCGGGCGGACACTCCGCCAGCACCAGCTGCGCCTGATAGCCGGTCCCGGTCTCGGTCTCGACCTGCAGCCAGCGCCGCGCGAGTGGCGACGCTGTCGTTCGCCGCAACCAGGAGCCGCGGCCCGAGCGGGTGGCGTCTGTCGCCGGGTGCTCGTCGCTGTCTTCTCCGGCGGGATCGATGCCGCCTTCGTGGAGGCGGACTTGGCCGAGATCGGCGTAGCTGGGGGAGCGCAGCATCCCGCTCCGGACATGCCCGCCGTAGTGGTCGCTGGTTTCGGCTTCGGTGAGCAGGGGTTCGGGCAGGCCGCGGTGCAGGGCATGCTGGATCATCCACACGACCTCCGCTGGCCGGGCGGGACGCAACGCGATGCCGCCCGCGAGCGCGGCTTCCACGCGGGTGGCCTGCTGACGGCACGCGGTGACCTCCCGCCGGCCGACCGGGGCCGGCCGCATGCCGAGCACCGGCGCGACCTCCGCCCACGCCGAACCCAGTGCCCCCGACAGACGCTGGCCGGACGCCTGGGCGTCGAGGGGAACGGCGAGCCACAGGGTGCGGTGGTGCATCTCCTGCCCGTCCAAAAGGTCGAGGGCGGCCTCGACGTTCTGCACCCACGGATGCGCACCACCGGCGGCAGACGTATGTCCGGGCTCGATGCCTTCGATCATGCGCAGGGCGATCTCTCCGGGATCGACCTGCGCGCACAACCCGATCAGCCGCGGCGCCCCGGACAGCGACCGCACCAGATGCGTCACCTTCGCTAGCTGCTCCTCACGCGCCTGGGCTGGGACGTGGGTGCCCTGGACGTTCTCGTTCCGGCGGCCGTGTTCGTCGGGGCCGGGGTGCAGCCGGTAGACGGCCCACACGCTGCCCTGCGTCGACCACACGAGATGCCCGGCGATGTGACGGATCGGCACCCTCACCGCACACCACCTCCACTGCGCTCGGACTGCGCAAGCAGCCGCTGCACACCGGACGCCGGACCCCGTACCGGTGCAGTGGCGGCCGGTGACGGACGGCGTACCGGGGCGGCAGCAGTCATCCGCGGGCGCGAGGCCTGCGCGGAGCGCTGCGGCCTCCGCCGAATCGCACGGGACGGCGCGATACGCGAAGCCGGGCGCGGAGCAGTCGTGCCCGTCGCCGGGGGCGGACCCGGCGGAGCGGGGGTGTCCTCGATGGTGAAGCCGGCGCGCAGCGGTCGTGGGCTGCGGTCGCGGGCCGGGCGGCCGCCGATCCGCCCGCCGGCGGGCTGGCGGGCCAGGAGGATCCAGCCGAGCATCGCGGGCAGGGGTGCGCGGCCGCGGATCTTGGGGCGGCGGACCGCCCATACGGCCAGAACCCAGACGGCGACCGGGACGGGCCCCATCCAGGACCACCAGCTGATCGTCTTGAAGAGCAGGAAGCCGCCGCCGACCGCGACGGTGATCTGCGCGGGGGTGTAGGGGCCGAGGGGGATGCGCCAGTCGGCGACCTTGCCCAGGACCCACGGATGACGCCGCGCGGTGGTGTAGTAGCGGCCCACCCGTCCCACGGCCGCGCTCACAGCGAGCTCCCGGCGCTCGGCAGCCGATCGAGGGAGGACCGCAGTTGCGTCTGGACGGGGCCGGGGACGGCGGGTGCGCCCTGGGCGGGGTTCTTCACCTCGTCCTCGAACATCTCCGCGAGGTCGTTGCGGGAGTTGTACAGCCCCAGCGCGATGATCATCAGGAGGAGGGCGCCGATGCCCGCCTTCAGGCTGACCTTCTGGATCATGAGGATGACCACGAGGCCGAGCAGGCCCGCGCCGAGGCCCTTGGTGGCCCAGTCCTCCAGCATGGTGATCCAACTGTCGCCGAGGTTGTCCAGCTTCCCGGCCAGAACGACGGATGCCGACCCATTCATCGCGCGCCTGCCTTCCCGGATGCTGCTGCGGCGGGGAGGCCGGCAATCTCCCACCGGCCGGAGCGGGCGGTGAGGTCGAGGTCGTAGGACAACGGCCAGCGCCCGGCACTGTCACGGGCCTCGACTGCCGCCTGGACGCGCACCCTGGTCCCGTCGGCAGGGACTTCTTCGGCGGCCGCGGTCTCCTCGGCGGCGGCCACCTGCTCGACGGTGACGCCGGTGTAGGGGGCGGGGGAGACGGGTGTGAGGGTCACGCCGGGGGCGAGGTAGCGGTCGGTCCCGCCCGCGCCGGTCAGGTAGGCGGCGAGGAACTCGCCGACTGCGGTGGCCAGTTCTCCGTCGGGGACGTCCACCGTGTACGGCGACGGCGGCGTCTGGGCCCGGCCGGGACCGGCGACCACGGCGGGCGCTCCGGTCACCGTGAACGACGAACCCGAACTGTCGGCGGCGACCGGCACGGCGAAGTAGCGCACCGTCTGGTCGGCGTCCTGTGCGGCCACCGTCACCGACCAACCGCCGCCCGGGTGCTGCGCACTGCGCACCGCGGTCACGGACTCCAGCTGCGTGTGCGCGCCGGTGGCGGGGTCGGGCAGGGCGATGTCCGGGGCCATCGACTGCGCAAGCCGCGCCTGCGCACTTGCCGCATCACCGGTGCTGCTGTGCAGCCACGCACGGAGGAACACCTGCGCATACCCGCCCGGGTCGGCAGCGACCGCGGTGCGCACGGTGGTGGGCGGGGGAGGGGAAGCGGCCTGGACGGTGGCGGGGGTGGTGGTGAGGGTGAGGAGCAGGGCGGCGGGGCCGGCCGCGATGACGGTCCATACCGCCAGGCGGGTGAGGCGGCTGCGGCGGCGCATCGTGTGCAGGCGGGCGCCTGCCGCCGCCGCGGTAGCGGCCTGGCCCTGCGGGGCGCGCTTGCGTAGGGGCATGGTCGAACTCCCGGTGCGGGTGGGGGTGGTTGTCGCCGACAGGAAAGCAACCGCCCCTGACCACCAGCCTCACCATGGAGGCCTCACCACGGTCACGATGAGGACACGAAATCCATGGTCAGACCATGATGAGGCCGTGGTCAGACCATGGCCGGGCCGTGGTGAGGGCATGGTGAGGCCGACCACGACCCGACCACGGACCGGCGCAGGTTCGGGCGGGCGCGATCGGGGCCTCCTTTCCGCACAGGCGGCCCGAAGACCCGGGAGACAGGTTCGGCGGGGTCGGGTCGTCACGCCGGTGCGCAGTCGCGAGCCGCTGTCCGTCTGCGCAGCCGCCGACCGCGTGTGGGCAACGGGAAGACGAGTGCGCAGAGGACTGCACACACCGACTACACAGGCTGACTGCGCAGAGTCGTCGGTCGGCTGCGCAGTCGCGTGACGCGGGCTCCGCCATTGCTGCGCAGTCGGGTCTGTGCAGTCCGTGAGAGCCCGTGGTTGGGCCATGGTCCGGCCGTGGTCTGATCACGGGCCTGCGCGGGCCGGTGCGTGCCGGGCCGTCCCTGCGTCTCCGCCCCCTGTCCGAGCGAGGGCTGAGCACTGCCAGGGCTGCGCAGCGATGCGCAGTCGGGAGTGGCGTCGCCGTCTGCGCAGTCCTCCGGCTCGGCGTGCGCAGTGGGGAAGGCGGAGTGCGCAGTCGGGTTGCGCGAGCGGCTATGCGACCCGGGTGGCCGGTTGCGCAGAGTCGTGGGCCGACTGCGCAGCCGCCGCGCGCCGTCCCGCCGGTCCTGCGCAGTCGAGTGGTGCAGCCTTTCGCAGGGCACGGTCGGCCCGTGGTGAGGCCGGCCACGAACCTGACGATGAGCCGGCCGTAGGCCGGTGCAGGCCCGGCGAAAGCGGCGGACGCGGTGGCACGGCGACCGGGCGTTGCAGCTCGGTCGTGATGGGGATCCGCCGGGTGAGGAGTCCGGCTGCTGTGACGCGGCGGCCTTCAGTTGCCCGCCGGGGCGGAGATCGGACTCGGATGGTCAGCGCGGTGTTCACCCGAGGAGGCAGTACGGGCTGCCCGGCCTGACCGCGCGTCCGCTGCGGGCCGGGGACACGCTCTGGCAGGGGCGTGCGGCCGGTGCGCGCCTTGAGGGATTCACACGGCCTGTCGAAGGCTGTGCCCGGCTCACGGTGAGGGCGTGGTGAGGCTCACCATGGCCCCACCACGGTCCGGCCCTGGTCTGACCATGACCCGACCACGCATTTCGTGTCCTCATCGTGACTGTGGTGAGGGGTCCGTGGTGAGGCTGGTGGTCAGGGGCGCACGCTGTGCTGACGGCATGACGAACACGTCCACCAGCACGCCTTCCACCGAAGCCCGTCTCGGAGCACCGGTGTTGGCCCGCCCCTCCGGTCGCCCCGGCCTGTCCGCCGTGGGAGCGCGGTCGTGAGCGGTACGGGGGCGGGGGTGCGGCGTGCGGCGATGGCGGCGGATCAGTTCACGCAGATCGCGAACGGTCTCTTCCGTGACAGCCGGCTGTCCTACCGCGCGAAGGGCGTGTTCGGCTGCATCAGCACGCACGCCACCGGCTGGCACGTGACCATCGCCGATCTCGTGCGGGCCGGGCCCGACGGACGGGACGCCGTACGCGCCGCACTCGCCGAACTCGAGCTGCACGGCTACCTGGTCCGTGAGCAGGTGCGGCACGGTGACGGGACGCTCGGCGAGATCGTGTACTCGATCACCGACCGCCCCGCCGAGACCGCCGACACCCCCGCCAGGGCCGACGGTCCGGTGTTCGTGCCCGCCCCCGCTGACGGGGTGCGGCCCGGTTTCGGGGCGGGGATCCGGCGCGGGGTGATGGCCGCGGACCGGTTCACGCAGATCGCCAACGGCCTGTTCCGCGACAGCCGGCTGTCGTTCAAGGCGAAGGGCTTGTTCGGGCTCGTCAGCACCCATCGGGACGGCTGGCGGGTGAGCGTCACCGACCTGACCCGGTGCAGCCCCGACGGTGCGGCGGCCGTGCGCAGCGGGCTGTCCGCGCTGCAGGAACACGGCTTCCTGCAGCGTGAACGCGTACGCAACCCCGACGGCACCCTGGGCGGGGCGGCGTACGTCCTCACCGATCTGCCCGCCCTGGAAAGCCGCAGGTCGCGACCGTTGTCGGGTTATCCACCGGTGGATGAACCGACGTCGGTTCACCGCACGCATAAGAAGACTATGAGTAAGAAGACCAACAAGCAGAACACCAGCCCCCTCCGTCCGTGCGCCGCCGCCAACGCGACGACACCGCAAGACCCCCCGGCTCCTGAGGCGTCGAAGCCTCGGACGGAGGGGCCTGTGGCCGACGAGCTGCACCCGGGGATCCGGCTGCTGCTCGAACTCGGCGCCGAACGTCCCGAGTTCCTGCTGACCGGTCAGACGCTCACCGACCAGGGCCGGGTCGTCACGGTGATGCTGGAAGCGGGATGGACCTGCGAGCACCTGCGGCACGTGATCGCCGGACGGCCGCTGCCGCAGCCGGTGCGCACCAGCGTCGGCGCGATCGTTGCCGCCCGCCTGCGCGCCGCCCAGGCCTACCCGCCACCCGCTCATTCCGAGTACGGGCATCACCACGAGCACGCCTTCGCCGACGAGCCGCCCACGGGGCCGGCGACCGGGCGATCGTCCACTGCCGCCGCCCGCACCGTCACCGAGGCGCTGGCCTACCGGGCGCTCGTCGAGTGCGCCGGCTGCGGCGCCCCGGCCACCGCGCCCGGCGAGGACCTGTGCCCGGCCTGTCTGGACTGGCCGCTGTGCCGCACCTGCCCCGGACCCACCCCACGCCGCGCCCACCCCGCAGGCGACGGCCGCTGCACCACCTGCGCCACCGTGACCGCCCACCCGCCCGACGACGCCGGTCCATGACCGCCGGCCCCCTGCCCTCGCCCGGTGTTGAGCGCCGGCGCGGCGGGCGGGCCCAGCCGCCGCAACCGGTGATCGCGGCGCCGCTCCGTTTCGCCCACGAAGGAGGAAGTGCTCATGTCACAGAACGCCAGTCAGAAGCCCGTCCGGCCGGTGTATCTGCTCTTCGCCCACGAGCCCTACTACCCGGGTCCCGGCTCCTGGGAGATCAACACCACCGTCGTGGCCGCCGCCTCTCTGCTGCACCCCCGGCTGCGGCAGCCCGACGGCGCCCGCATCCACAACCGACTCGTCCGGGGCCGCCGGGTGGGGGAGATCGTGCCGCTGGCCACGCTCACCCACGAACTCGACGGCGGCGCCCGATGGCGCCAGGTCGGCGACTGGGAGACCGTCACCGCGGACCTGCTCCGCCTCGTGCAGGAACGCGCGTGCGATGCCGTGAGTCTGTGCCTGCCGGACATCGCCCGCGCCCTGCTGTGCGCGGGCCCGCACAGCCAGGTGCGCACCGTCGGCCCGGAAGGCGGGCGGCAGAGCACATACGGGCCCGCGGACCGCGTGGAGGTCCTGGTCGAGGTCGGCAGGCATCTGGCACGCGTGGAGGTGGGATGCCCGTTGTGGCCCGGCGACGGCCTGCTGCCCCTGCTGCAGTCCGCGCCTGACGAGTGACCCATCGGCGGCATCCGCCTACGGGCCGGACGACGCCCCGGCACGGGTGGCCTGGGCTCGGTGGTTCGCTGTCGCCACCGCGCTTCGGCCCGGGACCCGCCGAAGGTTGAGCAGGTGCTGCGGCGCTTCACCCGCGGCGCCCAGGGCGCCCAGCAGATCAACCAGGTGGTCCGTGACGTGCTGCCCTGGCTGCTGGCGCAGGCGAACGTGGTCCATCAGTGCGGTGCGGCGAACGTGGACGAACTGCGGTCGGCCGCCGCCGGGCTGGACCCGGTCCTCGCCGGCCGCTACCACCTGACCGGGTTCCTCGGCCCGGAACTCCCCGACGTGCTGGCGCTCGCCGACGTCGTCGTGGCGCGCAGCGGCGCCGGGACGCTGGCGGAGCTGACCGCGCTCGGCAAGCCCGCGGTGTTCGTCCCGCTCGCCACGTCGGCGGGGAACGAGCAGGCCCACAACGCCCGTCACCTGGCCGACGCGGGCGCCGCGCTGGCGCTGCTCGGCGACGTCACCGGCCCGGCCCTGCGCAGCGCGCTCGGCCCGCTCCTGGCCGACCCCGCCCTGCGCGCGGAGATGGCGCAGCGGGCTCGGACGTACGGGCGGCCGGATGCGGCGGACCGGCTCGTGGACGTGGTGCTGTCCGCCGCATCCGCCTGATCAGCCGGAAGGCTGGCGGCGCCCTGCGGTGTGCAGGGCGGTGCCCGCCTCGATCAGCATGGCGCACTCCTTGAAGGTGTCCTCGCCCTGGCCCGTCGGATCGGGAATGTCGCGGCCGGGCAGGTAGAGGCGGAGCTTGTGCGTGGTGTGGCCGCCGTCGATGGCGCGGAGCGTGTCGAGGACCGCGGTGTCCATCGCCAGGACGTCGTCCGCCCAGTCCAGATCCCCTACGGTGATCTGCCGTCCGCGGTGGTGGGTGAGGTCGAGCCCGAGCCGCCGCGCCGCGTTGATCATGGACGGATGGGCGGGCTGGTCCTGCCATTTGCCGATCAGCCCGGCAGAACGGACCGTCACCGCGGCCCCGTACCTGCGGGTGAGCGCGACCTGGGCGAACGGGCTCCGGCAGTAGTTCCCCAGGCACACGGTCAGGATCTTGCGCATCATGATCCTCCGGCGGCATTGAGGGACTGTTCGAGCGAGGTCCCCACGAGGTCGATGTCCGTGTCGGTGAGGTGCGGGTGGAACGGCAGGCTGAGGATCTCCTCGCCCACCTGCTCGGTGGTCGGCAGGCAGCGGTGCCGGGCGGCGAACGCGGGCTGGGTGTGGTTGGGCGGGTAGTGGACGCCGACCCCGATGTCCCGCTCCCGGCGCCGAGGAGGAGGACGTGGTGTCCGAGGGTCTGGATGGTGTCCGTGAAGTGGTGTAGCCGATCGTGGCGGGGGCCACTGCTGTTCAGGTGCGGTTTTCTTCGGCGAGCCGCACCAGGACATCCAGGTCCGGGACGTCGAGCGCTGGTATCCGCAGCCAGGCGAACGGGAATCCGTACGCGCCGCCGTCGACCTCGTACTCCATGCGGAGCATCGCGCCCAGTTCCTTCTCGTCCTCGGAGAAGATGACGACGCTGTAGTGGCATGAGGTGATGGTGTGCCAGGGGATCTTCTTGCCGTCATGGTGCAGCCCGTCCGCCGTGGCGATCAGTGGGCCGAAATTCACTTGGCCGCCGGCCGCGAGTGTCGCCTTCGCCCTGGCGAGATGCAGTTCGGTCACCGGAGCGTTGACGCGCTGCATCAGCGGCGCGATGCTAGAGGGCGGCGAGGACGACAACCGGCCAATGCGGAAGGCGGGCTCCGGCGTGACGACGGGCGGGTCGGCCAGCAGTGAGCCCACGACCGTGCCGTCGGTGAACTCCAGCAGCAGTTCATGCAGCCACTTCGTGATCATCAAACCGTCGGCCGCTTCGCCGTCCATGTCGTTGGCGTGCCACACGTGGGCGACCTCCGACCACTGGTAGGCGCGGCGCTCATCACCGTCGGTCAGCACCACGCCGTCATCGTGCACGGCGAGCGTCACCGCCCGCCGCCCGCCAGGTCCGTCGATATGCGCAGGCAGCGTCCCGCGCGCCAACCCGGCCGAGAACTCCGGCTCGCCCGTTACCGGCACGTCCTTCTCTAGCGGGGACTTCTTTCGCCACCAACCAGCCATGAGCTCTCCCTTGGCGTCGGCATTCAACATCAGTGGTGTTCACCGGAGTTAGCCAACTTCGCCCCGGCGATCACACTATCCGGCGGACAGGATTCGGGGCCAGAGCATCACAACAAGGGCCGTAGCCCGAGTGGACCAGGAAGATCTGACATCTCCCTGCATCGCGCCGTGTGTCTAACTGCCGACTTGGGACACCGGCGTGGCAGACGTGGTTCCTTCCTCGGCTGCTGCTTCGAGGTGCTCAGTCGGTCCAGCGAAGGCCAGATGCAGGCAGCCGACGCACCCAACGGCTCACAAGAGGCGCACATCCCCGCCAAGATCGGCTACACCACCCCACGGGACACCATCAGGGTCTGTGTCGCGCTGTCGGTGACCTGTTCGATGTCGAGGGGTGGGCGGATGCGTCCGATGCGTTCGCCGTTGGCGGCGAGGTCGCGTTCGAGTTCGTCGTCGAGCCGGCCGGTGGCGGTGTCGCGGACCTGGTAGCCGGGCATCGGGGGTGCATGCTGTGCGGGGGTGCTCAGGTGGCGGGCTCGGTGAGCCGGGGCGGGCGGCTTTCACCGCGCGGGACCAGACGTCGGGGCTTGCTCCGTGTCCGCTGGCGAGGGATGCGGCAAGGCCCCGGATGTCGCCGCGCTCGCGCAGGGCGGCGCGGCTGTGAAGGGGTGTGCGAGGGCGCTGCGCACGACGTACTCCCAGGACCTCTGCGGTCCACCGAACTGTCGGCTGAGCTGTGCCGCCAGGCCGCGGTCGCAGCCGTCGCGGTCGATCGCCTCGGTGGCCTACTGCTCGGCGAGCTGTGTCGCCGTCATCGGCTCGCCGCTGTCGGTGCGGGCGCTCAGCTCGGCCGCGAGGGCTTCTCCTCAGTAGTCGCAGGCCCTGGCGGTCGACATGCCGGGCCTGCGAGGCGTGGGGGCAGGAAACATGCGCGCGAGTGAGTAGCTGTGTCGAAAGGAGCGTATTGAGGAGAGGATCTGGTCCATGTAGCCCGGAGGTGTCCCACCCGTGACCACCAAAACGGCCTCGGGGTGCGTTGACGGCCGTGAGGCGGAGGACGCGCGGGGTGGACGGTCCAGCTCGTCCCTCGTGCTGACGATGCTGCTGGTCGTGCTGTTCATGCTGCAGGGCCCGGTCCGCCGGGCGTTGTCCGCGCCGGTGATGCAGAGCTGGATGACCGTGTTCGTCGCGGTGGTGGTCCAGGCTCTGCCCTTTCTCGTGTTCGGGGTGGCGCTGTCGGCGGTCATCGCGGTGTTCGTCCCGTCGTCGTTCTTCGCCCGCGTGCTCCCGGGGCGGCCCGCGTTGGCGGTGCCGGTGGCCGGGATGGCCGGGGCGGTCCTGCCGGGCTGCGAGTGTGCGTCCGTGCCGGTGGCCGGGGCGCTGGTGCGCCGGGGCGTGCCTCCGGCGGCGGCGCTGGCGTTCTTGCTGTCCGCCCCGGCGGTCAACCCGATCGTGCTGACCGCCACCGCCGTCGCGTTTCCCGGCAGCCCGCGTATGGTCCTCGCCCGGTTCGTGGCGAGTCTGCTCGTGGCGTGCGCGATGGGCTGGCTGTGGCAACGCCTGGGACGGGCCGACTGGCTGCGCCCGCCTACCCGTCCCTCGCTCGAGGGCCATGGAAAGGGGGCGGCGTTCTGGAGCTCCGTACGGCATGACGTGATGCACGCGGGAGGCTTCCTCGTCGTAGGCGCGATGGCCGCGGCAACGCTCAGGACCGTGGTGCCGGCCGGCTGGCTGCAGGCCGCGGCCGACAACCCCGTCATCTCGCTCCTCGCCCTGGCGGTGCTCGCGGTGGTGTTGTCGATCTGCTCCGAGGCCGACGCGTTCGTGGCCGCGTCCCTGTCGCAGTTCTCGCTCACCGCCCGGCTGGCGTTCCTCGTCGTCGGTCCGATGATCGACCTGAAACTGTTCGCCATGCAGGCCGCCACGTTCGGCCGCACTTTCGCACTGCGGTTCGCACCCGCGACCTTCATCCTGGCCGTCGCGGTGTCGGCCCTGGTCGGGGCGGTGCTGCTGTGAACCGCCAGGCGCAGGCAGCCGTCCTGTTCCTCACCGGCGCGGCGGTGCTGCGCGCCGGCCTGAGCGATCTCTACCTGCGCTACGTCAAGGCCGGGCTGCGCCCGTTCCTGCTCGCGGCCGGAATCGTCCTGATCGCCACTGCCGTGGCCACCGTCTGGTACGAACTGCGGCGGCCGCGCGCGGCCCGGGAGGGCGTGCCCGAAGCCGGGGGCGGCAGCGGCCGTGCCCACCACGAACCACGGATCTCCTGGCTGTGGCTGCTGCCCCTGTTCGCCCTCATCCTGGTCTCCCCACCCCCGCTGGGCTCCTACAGTGCCATGCACACAGGCACGGCACTGCAGGAACCGCTGGGCTATCCCGCCCTTCCCGCCGGCGACCCTCTCCCGCTCGGCATCGCCGACTACGCAGGCCGCGCCGCCTACGACCACGGACGCTCCCTCGGCGACCGCCACGTCAAGATCACCGGCTTCATCGCCCTGGACAGCGACGGCGCCCCGTTCCTCACCCGCATGACCCTCAACTGCTGCGCCGCCGACGCATCGCCCGTCAAGGTCGGCCTGGCCGGGCGCATTCCGCCCGTCCTGCAGCCCGACTCGTGGTTCGAGGTGACCGGCACCTACACCGACAAGCGGACCAGGGACCCCGTCAACGGTGGCGTCATCCCGTTCATCGACGTCCTTGAGGCCAGGCCGGTGCCTGTTCCGTACAACGAGTACGGCGACTGAAGAGGGTCAGGGCGCCCTCCACGCGGGCGGCTGCCGGAAGGTGCCGCGGGGCGACCGGTGAGGGGGCACGCCCTGGCACCCGCAACCGGTCCTGCAGACGTGGCATGTGTCCGCCCGTCCCCGCAGCGCCGCGGTACGGCGGCCCTGCCGCACAGGCAGGGCTCTGCCGTTCCCGGGGCGTCTCGACGTGGGAGCCGCGCTCCCTCATCGACTTCGACGTGCCATGCCCCGATGTCCTGATGGTCCGAGCCCGGCTGCTGGTCGGGGCCGACGTCCTCGAAGCGGCGGAGGCTCTGGCCCTGTGGTGGCGGCCCTCGCAGGTGTGGGGCATGAGCCCCTTCGGCGCAAGCACGGCCGATGCGGTGTGGGATCGTTTTGATCCGAGGATCTTCCTGCTCAACTCTCCGTCCCCCACGAGGATCCAGGCCGTCTTCCGGTCCTCCTACGGCCTGCCCCGGGTCGACGCGGTCGCGGTCGGCACGGATGACGTCGGCCACCGGCGGGAACTGACCGAGGCAATGGCGTACGAGATCGACGACAACGTGGTCCGGGAGTACAGGCAGCTCCTCAGAGCCCGTCAGCGCGTCTGAAGTTCTGGCAGCAGCTGCTCCGCCGTCTTCCGTGCAGGTTCCAGGCGGGGGTCCTCGGGATCGGCGTAGGGGCCGAGGATCTTCGCGGCGACGAACAGTGTCATCAGCATGCCGTCCCGGCTCTGTAGATCCTCACGCCGCTCGCCGCGGACACGGTCGGCCAGAGCCGGCACCGCGAGGGAGGCCCCCACAGACTCGCTGCGTCCAGGCCACGCGGGGCCATGCCCCAGTCCTCCCAGTCGAACACACTGAACACCGGCGCCGTGATGTTCGCCCAGTTGAAATCCGCATGGGCCGGCCGCCATTCGGCCACAGCCGTATCCACGCCCGGGAACACGCTGTGGACCGTCCCCGTGACCAGCTCCTGCGTGAGCGTCTCGGTGTCCGGCGTCGCGATGCGGTTGGTGTGCTGCGTGGCCAGAGCATCGAGCGAGGCGCTCAGCGCGTTCCACCACGCCTCGGGCAGCTGTGGATCCTCCGCCGCGTCGGCGCTGCTCACCGGCGCCGACGGCAGCAACTCCGTCTCGTCCGCCCGCCACATCACCGCCTCCGTCCCGTCCCGCCACGCGAAGCCGGTGAGCCAGGCGGGTTTCGCGACCCCGTGAAGAGCCTCCGCGGACGCGGTGCCGTCTCCTCCCTGGACCCCGATCCGATCGAGTCCGCGCCGTTCGATCCGCACCCATGTACCGCGGTCCGTTCGCGCCCCGACGGACCGGCGTTTACGCACGACCGTCTCACGGTTCAGGCTCACCCCGAGGGACCGTTCGACACGGTCCAGCACGGCTTCCACGGGCTCCTTGCGCAGATCCACCGAACGCAGCGTCATGCGCCCGAACGTACCGAGTAGTCGGCCCGTGTACACGAGACGCCTCCGAGACCGGCCGGAGGACGGCGGACGGGAGCTTGCCGAGGTGGCAGCGTGCGGTCAGGCGACGGGGTTGACTTCGGGGTGAGTGAACCGCACGGGCTTGCCCAGCGACCGGGCGTAGGCGATTTCGGCTCGGGTGCTGTCTCCGATGTAGTCGCCGACTACGAGTACCTCATCGGCGAGCCGGATCTTCGCCCGGTGCAGATCGCCGAGTCGAACCTTCAGCGTCTCGGCCTCGACAGGATCGGATGACAGTTCGTGCGGCGACTTCATGTCATAGGCCGGTTTGACGACGATTCTTCCGGCTCTGGTCTCCCGCAGATCGGCCTCGGTCATCTCGGTCATGAAGCGGGTGGAGCCGCAGATCACGACGATACGGGGGAGGCAGAGCTGCTTTTTCGCGTCGGCGAGCTTCTCCTCGCAGGTGAGCAGTTGCGGGTATGACGAAGGGGAGTTCGGCGCACTGGTCATGCAGGCCACGGTAGACGCAGCCACCGACATCGCCTCGGCTCACTCCGGGCCCAGGACGGCGCTGTTCGGTAGGTTCTGCTACGGGACTTGCGGATTGCGGCGAAGCTGCAGTGCTCTGCATCGACGTTCTTGGGAAACAGCGCGGACAGCGTGATGAAGGGGGCGACCGGCGGAGAAGGGTGACCGCATAGGGTCAGCGGCATGGCTGGCATGTTCGACGTAGCTGAGGCACTGGCTGGTGGCTGCCCGGAGCGAGTGGACGCGTGGGCGTTCATCCGGGACTTCGCTGCCTCGTGGTCCACGCCGTTGTCGCTCACTGATGGGCTCACGTCGGTGGACGTCCAACGGGCGGAGGATCGACTCGGCTTGAGCCTTCCTGTCGCACTCCGGGAGGCGTACGCGCTCTTCGGCCGACGACGTGACCTGGTGGCTCAGCAGAACCCGTTCCTGGAGCCAGATGAACTGCTACTCGACCCGTCGGGCGAGCTTCTTGTGTTCCGCAGCGAGAACCAGGGCTGTGCTGGTTGGGGTGTGGCACTGGCCGACTTGTCCCGTGAGGACCCGCCGGTCGTTCTCTTCTCCGATCGTCTGCCGCGGTCTTCCAACCGGAGTCCTTTCCTCGACCGCATGTCGCTTGCTTGTGTGGAAACCGTGCTGAGCGAAGCCGTCACAGCCAGGTGGGCTCATGGGCGCGCGTGTCAGGCAACCTCTGAGGTCGTCGCATGCCTGCAGGAGGAGTTCTCCCCTGTCGCCTTGCCGCCGTATCCGGCGTGGTTCGATCCGATGGGACCGCCCGTTCGATGGTTCTCCGCCCCCGGTCTGTTGCTCTGCCTTGAGCCCGGATCGGAGGGGACGGAGCTGGTGGTGACGGGTAGGACGGAAACCGATCTTCAGCGCGCAACCGAAGCAATTCCTGGTGTCTGGCCTGCCGCCGTGCCTGTCGTGAACCGGTCGGTCGACGATCACGACTTCGTTCTGCCGTTCTGACGATCACGGCGGCTGAGCAGGAACCAGATCCAAGATCGTCACTATTGCTCCGGCTGAGGATCTTCAAGTCACGCTGTCGCTGGATCAGGCGTGGGCGAAGGAGCGCGCGGAGGCAGCACGGCGCGGCGTGTCAGGGGGTGGGGTCGAAGTAGTCCGCGGCGGGGACGGCGGGGCTGTGGGCGACGGCGCGGGTGTAGCGTTCATCGGCTATCCGGACGAACTGGTGCCTCTTTGTGTCGGCAGAGTGTTCGGCCGAGGCGCGCCAGCCTGGGCCGCCGGTTTCCCAGTGCGCGCGGGCGATCTCGCCCTGGAAGCGGCCGTCGAGCATGCCACGCAGGGCCGCGGGCCCGAGGTTTCCGAGCCGGAAGTCGGATTCCCAGTTGGTGACGATGAGGTTGGTGAAGAGGATCTGTTTTCTGCGGGCGGCCGTCATGGGGGTGGCCGGGGGTTCCCAGCAGGCGAGGAGGGCAGGGCCGCCGAGGGCCAGAATGATCAGTTCGCGGTGGGCGTCGCGTCGGGCGGCTTCCTGGGCTATGCGTGTCTGCCGGGCCTGATACCACAGCGAGGCGGCCACTCCGGCCAGTGCGGCCGCTGAGAACAGGACGGACAGCGCACCGTAGGTCTGGCTCACGTCGCTCAGCTGTCCCCAGTCCAGACTGTCAGGGGCAAGTGCGTGGAGAATGAACGGCGTTGTGAGGATGAGGCCCAGCAGGAGCAGGGCACTGGCGGAGACGAGGACGGTCCGGCGGTGCCGAGAGCGGCTTCCCTCAAGACTGGGCACTTTTCCCCACTGTGAGTCCGTGACCGACCTGCACATGGTGGCCACACGGCAGGCAGGCAACGACGGGACATCGGCCGCAGCGCCCCCGCCGCACTGATCGCACTCGCCTCCTGTACGGCGCGCAGGTGTTCCCGGTGTCGTGACGGCCGCCGACGGAAGCTCGGCCTGCACGGACGTGCGAGTTTCCGTCGGGCAGTCACACTCGGTAGCCTCGCCCCTTGTTGAGGACGTGACGGCGAAGGTGGTGTTCATGGCGCGTACGTGGCTGTCCATCCGGGTGGAACTGGTCTCCGGGCACGATGGGGACCTGTGGCCTCGCCCCGGACGGGTCTTCGCCGCCGCGCGGTCGCATTCCTTCGCCCAGTTCGCCACGGCCGTCGATCTCGCCTTCGCCCGATGGGACCTGGCCCACCTGCACCTGTTCACCCTGTCCGACGGCACCCGGGTCAGCCCCTTGGACTGGTGGGACGGCGAGGCCCCGGACACTACCGTGGACGGCCATGCCACCAGGCTGAGCAGGCTGCAGGCCGGTGAGCAGTTTGCCTATGTCTTCGACATGGGGGACGAGTGGACCCATCTGTGCACGGTGGCGGACCGGCGGATCGACCCCGCCGACGAACTCGGTGAGATCCCCGTCCTCCCGGTGCCCTACTGAGGCTGGGGGAGCCTCCCGGACCAGTACGCGCGCCGCTGGGACGGCGACGACGGCGAGTCCCCGACGCCGAAGCGGCCGGCACGCGACCTGAGCGATCTGCCGCCGATCCTGCCCTGGTGGGGCAAACCCGGCCGTCACGGGTGATCACACCAGAAGCACGGGCCGACAGCCGTGGATAACTGGTATGGCCGCAGCGCGGAACCGGACCGTTGCAACGCGCGTGATCGCGCCGAGCAGGATCCGCCCGCATGTGTGACCGTTGCCGTTGAGTCCGGCCCGCGAACTGGGCACCGTGCGATGCCGGGCCGGAGCAGTGCATCGCCAGCAGCCGCGCCCGCTTGAGTCGGTACGCCCGGGTTGTTCGTTTTCCCATCGGCAGGCGGGGCAGAGCCACAGCGTCCCGACGGCCAAGGCCGCGGTGCGGACGGCTTCTCGGAGAACGTTTGCAGACCAGTCGCAGCCCTTCCGGCGTGCCGGGTCAGCCGACGGCCGCCGGAGTTGCCTTGGCGGTGATCGCTACGTCGGTGTCGTGCGTCTGCGTGCGGCCGTCGCCGGTGGGGTCGTGGCGCTGTTCAGGCAACGGTCGAAGAGCGCGTGCATGCGGTGGACGGGGAGGGACGGGTAGGCCGCGGAGCCCTGTGGGATGCGGGGGCGGCGAGGAGGGTTACGACTCCTGACGAAGTACCGATCGTGGCCGGCTTGCGACGCGTGCATGATGACCGGGAACTCTGGGGGTTTCGGGAGGGCGCGTGAGCGAGGGCGTGGGAATGGACCTGATCTGCCTGATCGATCCGGACAGCAGCGTCCGGCTGCGCATTCTGGGGCGGAACAGGCCCGGGGCTGCCCCGTACCACGACTACCTTGACGCCGAACTCGTCATCACGAGTGCCTTCGCCGGCGGGCGCCTTGGGCTGCGCCTGTCACCGGAGGCCATGGACGACTGGTCAACGGCCCTGAACGAGCTCTCCAGCGGGCAGGACATCCGCTGGCCGGTCATGGACGAGACCGAAATCGGGATTGTGATCGACAGGCAGTTCTCGATACCCCGCCCCATCGTCACGGTGGATGACAGTGCCGAGTCCGGCGTTTCGGTCCGTATCGTCCTGAACCCGGGAGACGGCTGGGTGGACAGCCTGCGCGAGCAACTTGGCCGGGTCCGGAAGACATGGCCGAACCAGGTCGTCACGACGCCGCGATCAAGAAGCTACTGGCCGTGAGTTCAGGCGTCGCTGGCAGATCAGTGCGCATCCGAGGGCGAGTGGAAGACACCTCACGACCCCAAGCCGTCAAGCGGCAGCGGCCAGGGCGGTTGGGAAGGCGGTGTTCTCATCGCACAGTTCGCGTCGGTGGAGGCAGTGGAACATCTGCCCAAGCATGCGCTTGAAGGGGTTGCGCTGGGCAGCAGCGTGCCAGTCGCCGTGCTCGTCGTGGCGGCGAGGGTAGTAGGCCAAAGCCCTGGGCGAAGCCCGGAGGGCGGAAAAGGCCCAGAGGTAACCCGTGCGGTTGAGGCGGTCGTTTTCGACCCAGCGGCGGGTGATGCGGGACTTCTTGCCGGAGGCCCGGGTGATGGGCGAGGAGCCGGCGTAAGCCTTCAGGCCGCGGGCATCGGCGAAACGGCCCCGGTCGTCCCCGACCTCGGCGCGTAACCGGGCACCGAGCTGGATGCCGAGGCCGGGAACGAGCAGGACCGCAACGCCCGTCACCTGGCCGACGCGGGCGCCGCACGGGCGCTCCTCGGCGAGGCCGCTGCCTCTGCTCTGCAGAGCGCGCTCGGCCCGCTCCTGACCAACCCCGCCCTGCGCGCGGGGATGGCGGAGGAGGCCCCGCACACACGGGCGGGCCCCGCACACACGGGCGGCCGGATGCGGCGGGCCGGCTCGTGGATGTGGTGCTGTCCGCCTGATCCGCCGGGCAGCGGGCGGAGCGTTGGTCGGTTCCTGTGGATCACTGCGGGGAGCCTCGAGTGGCGCGCAGCCATTGGTCGAGGACTGCGAGGTCACCGAACGTGAGGCCGCGGGACGGTTCGACGCGGTGGAGGAGGGCCGGAGCGGGGTGGTGGGTGGACACCCAGTCACGGTCGGCGTCGGTGATCTCGTCGTCGACCCAGGCGAACGGGCGTCCGTCAGCCCATGCCAGCAGTGTTCGCGTCTTCCAGTGCAGCCCGAACCACCTGTCCTCGCGTTCGCGCGCGTCGAGGGTCTCCGGCCAGTGCACCACCGGAAGGGGCGACAGGCCGAGCCGCGGTGCCATGGAGGTGTTGGCCTCCTCCTCCCAGGTCGTGGCCCAGACCAGCTCGCACGGCAGGGCTGCGAGGCGAGGTCCGACGCGCAGGTCGAGCCGCGTCAGGTGCGAATCCGCCGCGGTTCCTGACGGCTCGCGCTGCGGGCCGTCGCCGAACGGCAGGAGAGGCCCGTCGACATCCAGGAACAGCAGCGGGCGTTCATTGCCCCGGCTCACGTCGCACCCTCCAGTACCCCCCGGCCAGGACGACGCGCTTCAAGCGGGCGCCGTCGCGGATCATCGGAACGGGGACCGGGGAGGAGCTCGCCGCCGGGGGCGCGAGCGTCGTCGACGACGTCGACCGCCTAGCGGTGCGGGTCCGCGCCGTGGCCAGTGCCCAGACCGGCACACTCCGACTGGCCTGCTGTCCCGCCGCCACCACCCTGTTCGCCGTCGACGTGGCCGATGCCCTGGAGAAGACGGTCCCCGGTCTGCGGGTGACGCTGCGTGGCGCCCGCAGCCCCAAACAGGAGCTGGAACTGCTCACCGACGGGCACGCGGACGCGGCCTTCATGTGGTTGCCGGTCGGGGACGTCGGGCTGCACACCGCCGTGGTCCGCACCGACTCGCGGGCCGTGGCACTGTCCACCCGTCATCCCCTGGCCCTGCACCTCACGGCTCTGGCTACTGACGAGGCCCTCTGGTGCAGCTGTCGGACTGGAGGTGGCCGAGGCCGTAGAGCCCATCGGGTCTGGATTCGGCAGGCCTGCAGAGCGGCGCGTGCGGGGAATGCAGGGCTGCGAGGAGCAGCAGGTGCTGGCTCCTTTGGGGGACGCTCGGGCTCGCGCTGCGTCGTCTCGTCGTTCCACTCCCGTCAACGGGAGTGATCGGCCATGGACAGCAGGAGGTGGGCCGTCTCATCCCGGAGGTGGTCGCTGTGTGCCCCCCCAAGGCTCAACCCGCCCCCGACGAACACCTCACTGGCGTCGACGTTGACGAACTGGTGATCCAGCGTGTTCAGCGGATACGCCTCATCCACGGGGTGCATCGGCACGCCTGAGATGGGTGCAGGCGCCGTGCCGATCCCTGAGTGGCCGATGCCTGCGTACCTCTCGGCCTGCAAATGCCAGAAGCCGGCGGCCCGGTCGTGTTGTGAGTAGGTCGCGACGATGGGTCCCCTCAACGGTGCACCTCCAAGCGCGGTGAAGGTGTCGGAGAACGCGTTGCGTGGCGCCGCCATTTGCAGAAGCAGCATCGAGTCGACACTGAACGGCCGGTTGGGCCGGTCCGGCACGCTCCAGCCCAGCGTTTTGTTGCGTGGGTTCTCGGCTGCCCACTGCACCGCCTCGCATAGGAAGCGGCAGCCGAATGAGTGGCCCACCAGGTGCAGGTACTGTCCGCCTCGGGTCTTCATCAAGCTAGGCGCCCGGGGATCTCCGCGCTCAGCGTCTAGGTATCCCAGCAGTTGCCCGATGATGCGGGCCGCCTGCCCTTGCGTACTCATGTCGTGTGCCCGGTCGCGTATGCGGCGGTAGCCGCTTGGTGAGGGGGCGGAGCGAGAAGGCCAGCGCACCACTACACCCCACGGCGAGAAGGCGGCGCGCCTCAGGGCGCTGTACAGCTGGGAGTGTTTTTCGTACTGCACAGTCATTAGGCGCAGTAGTTCGGTGGCAGCAGTGAGCGCGGATTCCTGGGAGGTTAACCAGCCGTGAACATAGACGACGATGTCGGTGGCGGCGGTCGGCGGGCGCGATACCTCGGCGAAGTAGGGTCGCCAAGCCCTGGCCGGCACCGGGCGTGGGCCTTGGGGTGTGGACATCTGTAGTCGGCCGGTCTTGTCTAGATCGATGACACAAAGGGCGGGGGCCGGTCGTGCGGGCTTTGGCGGGACGCTCATGCGGCCATCTCCTGTTCGTGCCCCGTGGCAGTGACCGGCGCGCGCCTCAAGCGGGTGTCCATGCCGTAGTGGAGGGAGTAGGCGATGCCCAGCGGATTGTGCAGCTTGTCAGCGAAGTCTCTGGCCAGGGTGAGGGCGATTCCCCCCGCTGTGTCGTCGCCATTCAGGTACAGGCGCACGAACCGCAGCGCGTACTCGGCGGCGAACTTCTGAGGCATCCCGATCTGTGGGCCCAGCACCCCCCGTGCACCGGACCGGATGAACTCCCCGCCAAGATGGGCCCGGTCTGTCTCGCCGCCGCTCGCGGAGGCGTGGCAGGCGTTGAGGATGACGAAGGGGTGGAAGGGTGTGTCTTGGCCAACGCCGGTGCGCCAGGCGTGCAGGTTTCCGGCGTGGATGGCGGTCTGGTCCGTGAGCCGGATCACCAGATGGGGCGGCTCCGGCCCGGCGGGCTCGAACGCGCCGTGACACCAGAAGTACATGAGGTGTTCGTTGAGGCGGGGGTTTTCGAGCGCCTCCAGCAATTCGTGTCGGTGGGCGCGCTCACAGGGTGCGGTGCCGTCTTTGAGGGCGGAGGCGACTTTGTTCTTGCAGGTGAGCTGCCCGGTCACGTCGAGGGTCAGATCGTGGTTCAGGCTGACGACGGGTGGCTTGGTCAGCTCGGTGGGAGCAGCTGTGGGGGGATGCGCGTCTCCAGTCTGGTCGATGCGGTGTCGGTGGCCGAGGAACCGCTCGAACAGTCCCTCCGGCTCGTCCTGGCGCACTTCAGGGAGATCAACTGGCCGCAAACACATCAGCGGCCAGGGCAGGAACAGTTCAGAGTCGAAGCGGATACGCAGACCGTCCTTGGCAAGGATTTGGGCCAGGTCTTCGCGGAATGTGATCACCTCGTCTTGCTCTTCGCCGAACAGCGTGTCGAAGAGCAGGTGCTGGCCCATCAGGACCAGCTCCCGCAGGATCCGCAGGAACTCCGCCCTCGGTTCCGCGCGCAGGTCGATCTGGTCGGCGTAAGGGTGTTCGAGCCTTCCTTCTCCCAGGTTGCCGGTGGCGTCGTACGGGGTGAAGCCGACGAAGACCTCGTCCCACAGCTTGCAAAGCCGAGCCGCCTCGAGGCGTACTGTGCTTGGCAACACTTTCAGGCGCGGACCGTAGCCAGCGCTGTAAAGGCCGAAGGTGGCCGCCCCGGACATCCGGGCCCTAATAGCCTGCCCGCCGGAGATGATGTCCAGTGACAGGATGAGGTCCGGGTGCGGACCGACGTACAGGTCGCGGAAGCCGCGGCTGGGATCCTGGCGGGTCCATGACGTCATCTCAGTCGGCATCGGCTCACCTTCCGATCTGGTCCGGCCAGGGCATGCTCATGGCCTGGTCTGGTGTCGCGTCCGTGAGATCGACCTCCGTCTCGAGCTGGTGCAGGACAGTGCCTGACGCCTCGTCGACGATGGTGAATCGCAATCTGTGCCGTCCGGGCCGCTCGGACCGGAACTGGAACTCTGCGCCGTGCTTGGCCTGCGCCGAGGCGCGGAACAGTGCCAAGGGCGGCGCCAACGTCCCGCGTGTGAGCGGCACGGCGATGGCCTGGAGATAGGGCGCGCTCGCGAGATCCGCCCAGGGGTGGCGCGCGCCGGGCTCGACACGTAGCAGGATGTGGGCGTCCGTGTGGACGGCGGGCGCGTCATCGAGGAGCGTCAGACGGACCCGGCAAGCGTCGGAGGCCCCGGCGGGCTCGTCAGCGCTCTGGCCGAGCACGGTGACGGGCAGCATGGTCAGACGGGCCAGTAGGGGCAGATCGTACGCGCTGACCTCGTCATCTGAAGGCTGCTGCCACCACGAGGGGAGATCCAGTGCGGGGCGAGCGGGGGTAAGAACGTCACCTAGACGCTGGGGAATGTCTTGCTGGCACCGTACGTACTGTTGCCAGGCCTGGGCAGTGGCGTCGCCCACGCTCTCGAAGAGTCGGCTTGCTTCGCCGATCTGTTCCATAGCCTGGGGTATCGCCTCGTCGGGACTGGTCGCGAGAGTACGCAGCCCCGATGCCAACAATGACCAGGCCTGGCCGCGACGGCAGTCCAATCTCTTGAAGAAGGATGCGGAGGTCAGCAGGTCCCTACTCGGCAGCAGCGCAGCGCCCAGAACAACCGCGAAGTGTCGCGCCCAGGCTTCCAATTGCCAGTCACCGGTTCGAAGCTCGTCGAACGGGGGCAGGTACGGCAGGTACAAGGGCAGTATCCGGGCACGTAGCTCTATACCATGCGTTGGCTTTGTGGATAGCAGTTGGTAGAGACTCGTCCAGGACGCTCCCCTCGCGTCCTCGGTGGCCTGGTGCATTTTCCAAGCTTCGTCCAACAAAGCGGGCGCGTCGTCAGTCCCCAAGAGCATGTGCCGGCGTCCGGACTCGGTGGCCACCCACGCCAGGCCACGCGCGTCCTCCAGATTCCTGAACCTCTCCCCAGCAGCGTCGAACAGTCGCTCGGCACTCTGCAGGTGGCCGAGCAGCAGCTGGCACCGGCCCTGCTCCAACCGGGCCCAGGCCAGGTCGCGGTATGACTTACGTTCCTCGTAGCCGAACGCGGCCCGGGCCAGGTACTTTTCCGCCTCCTCAGACCACCCTTGGTCGCAGCGCACTGCCCCGCGAGCCAGCAGCCTCGAAGGATCCTCCTCGACCGGGGATCCATCCGGGCGTTCCTGGTCCAGGGCGGCAATCGCTTCGCGTAGTCGGCCAGAGTCGCGCAGAACCAACGCGAGTTCGGCGGCGGCTTCATGCGGGTTCACCATGCGAAGCAGGTGGTCCGCTTGGTCCAGCTGGCCCACATGCCGAGCTGATACTGCCATCGGCACCACCAGCGAGCCCGCCGTGTCCGGCAGTGCGTGATGGGCAACGATCGCGCGCAGCGCGAAGAGCCGGTGCGGATCGCCCTGCTCTGCCAGGTAGCGTGCCAGCGTGCCAGACAGAGGGATGTCGCCGACGCTCGGAACCCGGATCATTTGCTGGATCAGTTTCAGACAGTCGTCGATCATTTCGCCGTGCACCGGGGGACCAGTGCCGTCCAGGGCGGCCTCAAGCCGGTCAAGCGCGACGTCGTGCAGGCGGCGCCATCGGTGTGACAGGGTACGGAGGCTGTCCGGGTCCAGCAGCGCCTGCACTGCAGGATGTACCTGGAACCTTGCCCCTCTTACTCGTTGCGCTAGCCCCGATGCACACAAAGTCTCGATCAACTTGGAGGGCCGCTCGTCGTAAGGTGGGGAGAGGAGCACCGTACGCACCATCTCTTCGTCGAACTCACGGAGATCCGAGCGGGCCAGCCGAAACAGCAATTCCTCAGCCCGGGATCCGAGCCGCCGCAGTGCTCTGGCCACCAGTTCCCCGGGCCCGCTTATGCTGGCCGGCGGATGGTCCGCTGCAACGATTCGTAGGAAAAGAGGCAGATTCTGGGCGTAAGGTCCCGGAGAGTCAACCTTCCCGAGAAGCAGTGCGGCGTGTGCGTCGTCCAGCGGCCGCACTTGGTAGATGCGCGCCGACTCGTCCGATCTCAGCCCGCCAGCCCACTGGTCGGAGTCGCTGGTGAAGATCACCACGGCGCCAGAACCTTCGAATCCCTGGAGGAGCAGATCTGCCTCGGAGCGGCCCGACACATCGTCGAAGACCACCACCGCCGGGGAACGGACCATCTGGGTGTGCACCAGATCTGGAAGGCCCACAGGCGCCGTATAGGGGCCGTAGCGCCACTGGTCACTGGATGAATCCGGAGAATGAAACAAGAGCCTTCGCTCCGCGCCCAGCTGGCCGAGAACCCGCAGGTGAGGTACCTCAGGGTCATCGTGAAAGCGGCGATTCGGCAGCATCGGCATCCAGCACACCGGCAGTCCGCGCTGTGCTCCGCAGTCACGGGCCAGGCGGGCCGCAAGCGCCGACTTGCCCACTCCGGGAGCGCCGTGCAGGACGAGTATCCGAGGATTCGGTTGGCGCTCGTCCGACAGATACGTGCCCAGACTGGCGATATCCCGGTCCCGACCGATGAACGGCTCCGGTTCGTCCGGCGGACCGAGTGGCCTACGCAAATCGTGACTCACGATTATCGCCTCACCCAACCCGATACGTCATCCGCCGACACGCTCAGGGAGGTTCCGGAGAGCCGTTTGCGAGCGACAGGCGCCGACTTGACCGAGTCGTTCTTGCGGTTCGAAGGTACAACGATGGTGTCAACGCGGCGTCATCCGACCGTCACTCTTGAGATGGCGACGGATGTCTTCCGCTGGTCGGGCACAGGGATGGTCCCTGCTGCGGCATGAAGAGGTGGAGCGGCGGGAAGCCGAACGCCGCGCCGTCATCGGCCTCGTCGGCTCCATGGGCGCCGCCCTCGTCGCCGTCCTGGAATGGTGGGTACGCACGCGATGGCCAATCAGCCTCCGCACCGACGCGTGTGTACGGAAGCACACACATACCCGTCCCTGACGGTCGAAGGAAACGCGACACAAGCCGCCCACACAGAGTCGATGAGGTCGACCTCAGATGTGGTGGCGGCCGCTTGGCCTGGACCTGGACGTGGCAGTCGTCGCGACAAGCGTCAAGGACCGTGATGCCGTCGCCGGCCTGCTCGCGAGGCTGCGTGAGGCGTTCTTCTCTGTTCGCCTCGTCGAGGCTGCTTGCGGACGCGGCTTCCTCCCGCCGTCCGCACCCACCAACCCACTCCGATCACTCGATCAAGGCCGTTGTCCGGCTGGACGAGCCCGCGGATCGGTACGCGGACGGTGGGCGAGTCAGGCGAGGTACGGCATCACGGCCGGACCGGTGAATCCGTTCGCCAGGTAGCTGCCGAGCCCATGGAAGTCGAGCCCGTTGTGGAACGTCTCGTCCTGGTCGACCGGAAACTCTTCGGGGCGAAGCTGCGGATCATCGGAAGCGCGGTGACGGCGGCCATGACAAGCGGCGCTGCCAAGATTTCCGTGAAGCCAATCATGAGGTTGTCGTGTTGGTGACTCTCGGTGGTCGTCGGCTGGAGGCCACGAGCAGGGTGCGCTTCCGTAGCAGCCGGAAGCCGACGCGGCCTGCCATCTGGCGCTTGATCGCCTTGATGTCCGTAACTCTGCCCTCGACGATCCCTGAGTTCCAGGGGGTGCTGAAGCTCTGGATGACGGCGGGCAGGTCGTTGCGGAGGTTGCGGGCGAAGCTGCGGATCATCGGAAGTGCGGCGTCTTCGGCTCGGTCGATCCAGCCGGGCAGTCGCCGGGCGCCGTCCAGCCGGTCCATGATCTTGGAGAACTCGCGGACGTGTGCGGCGGTGTCGGCGAGTTCGGGACAGTGGTCCAGGACGCGCTTGAGCCCGAGACTCTCGTCGCTGCGGAGGCTGTCGGGGTGGCGCGTGAGCCAGGTGGCGACCTGGCGGACGGTGGGCGCCTCAGGGAGCCGGCCCGGCGGACCGTCAAGGGTGCGCAGGGGTTCCAGCCAGCGGCGGACTGATCGGGAACTGCCTGTGTAGCCGAGTTGCTGGAGTTCGCGGAACAGGCGCCCGCTGTCGGTACAGCCTTCGCTCCACCGCTGGTTGAGATAGGCGACGTAGCGGACCAGGGCCCGGCCGCCGAGGCGCGGGGTGATGAGCATGTGCTCCACTGTGTCCGCGTGGGCGTAGCGGCGTACTGTCTTGCGGTCCAGGCCGAGCCGGTCGGCGATCCGCCCGATGCCGACTCCCTTGTCCCACAGGGCGTGGACGTCGACGTATCTCTGGCGCACCGCTGCTGCCCGGGCACCCTCGGGCAGCACCATGTCGGTGGCCGGGTCCGGGGCGGGCTCGGGCTCTCCGGCTGAGGAGACCAGGCAGGAGCGGTGAGAGGCCACGCCCTTCTCGACGTTCTCGCACAGGTTCTTCCAGACATGAAAGCGGTCAGCGACCTGGACCGCGTCCGGTGCAGCGGCTTGGGCCGCCGAGGCGTAGGCGCCGGCACGGTCGCGGCAGATGATCTCGATGCCGGGGTGGTCGCGGAGCCAGGCAGCTGTGGTGTCCGCCTCGCGGTCGTCGAGCACGTCGACCGGCTCGCCGGTCTCGCAGTTGGAGACCGTGGAGCCTGCCGGGAGTGCCCGGTCCGGGCCGCCCGCATTCGGGTCCGACGAGCAGTTGGTGGCGATGCCGGTGGAGCGGGCCCGGTCGGAGGGATTGCAGCTGACCGGGCAGGGCCGGCTCGCTCCGGGCCGCCCGGACCCCAGTTCCGCCCCATTCCAGCCGTTGCGCGCCCTGCTCCGCCTGTTTGCGGCTCCCGGCGCGCCTCTCGTGGACAGTCGCCTCGGATCCGTCGAAGCGGGACTTCCGGCTACCTTGCTTCGAACGCTCCTCCCCGACGGCGTCCTCGGCAGACGGGGGCGTCTCCTGGCAACGACCCCGCGGCACGGAGACGCGGTTTCTCCGACCAAGGCGGGAGCGGCTTGGGTGCGTTACATCCGATGATGCGCTTCCCGCGTTCGATGCGCCATCGCAGGTCTCCTGGGTTGCAGCGGAACGGCAGCGGAGGAGGCTAGAAGTGACGGGAGGGACCATCCGAATCAGCGTCAGCCAAGGGTGAGTGCCATGCCACACGATGATCAATTCACGGCGGTGGGACCGTCTTTCACGGGTGCTGGATTCCCTCGCGCGGGGTTTTCCACGAAGTCGACGGACACCGTGTATGGGGTCAACGTTGTCGGGACGTTCTGTGGTGTCTATGGAGAGAGCCTGGCCCCGGGCGAGGAGTCGGACAGGGAAGCCGAACCGAACCTGATCGGAGTGGCAGGCGAGGGCAGCAAGTACGGGGTGTTGGGCAGAGGGCGGAACCTTGCCGGAGTCCTCGGCTTCGGTCGACGCGGGGACACCGGGGGAGTGTTCGGGATCTCAATGAGCCGCGCGCCCGGCGTGGTGGGTCAGAGCCGTATCGATTTCCGGTTCGACACACTGCCTACGGGCGACAGCGCGAAGCACGGCGGTTCGGCCATCGGGGTGCTGGGCGAGAGCGGCAGCGGCGCCGGGGTCTCGGGCGTGAGCTCGGAGGGAGCCGGGGTCTCCGGTGCCAGCACCAACGGGCACGGCGGGGAGTTCTCGTCGACCCGGGCGGCACAGATCCGCCTGACTCCCTCCCGGCAGACCACCGTTCCCCCGGACACCGGCCAGGCAGGTGACCTTCTCGCCATCCAGCGGGGCGAGTTCACCACGCTGTGGTTCTGCGTGCTGTCCCAGATCGACGGCCGGCCGGCGGTCTGGGGGAAGGTACACCTGGACCGGCCGTCCTCCCCGAGCCCGACGCTCGAAGAGGGCGCACAAGGGCAGGACGTCAAGAACGCCCAAGGACTCCTCGCCGCCCACGGTCACGACCCCGGACCGATCGACGGCATCTTCGGACCGCAGACAGCCGCCGCCACCAGGGCCTTCCAGGAGGAGGCGCGCATCGTGGTCGACGGGCAGATCGGCCCTCAGACGTGGAACGCGCTGCTCAATCACTTCTGACAGGAGCGCACCGGGTCTGACGGAGACTCTGTACGTCGACTGGGGCCGGTGTCGAGCTTAGTGGTCGGCATCGTGTCCGTGAGGCCGATCAGAGGCGCCCGGTCATGCCCGTCGTCGGAGGGTGGTTGGGGGCTTCCGGCACCGGGAGGTTCTATCGGATGTCGGCGATGGGCCGGGCCATCGTGTGTCCGGCCAGACGCTGAAGGAGGTTCTGCGCTTTGCTGATCCGCGCCCGCGCCCGCGCCCGCGTGCCCGCCTACGCCAAACCGGACGCCGGAGCACCCCACGTCTTCGCCGTACCCGCCGACGGCAGCGGCGCGCCGCGGAAACTGTTCATGGGCGGTTCTCCCACGCTCACCACCCGCGGCACCGTGTCACGCAGTTCCAGCCCGGTTCCGTGAGCCGTCCGCACGGCACCCACCAGACCACCGGCACAGGCCCGAACTGCCCGCTGGGCAGGTCGCCTTCGGTTCGGCCGGCCCGCTCGTGACAACGGATCGGATGACACACCCGGCTGCGTCGGCGCCGGTCGGTCGCACGGCACCGGGAAGGGGTCCGCGCCCCGCGTGGCGTCTGTCGAGCAGCCCGGAGGGGACCCGCTGTCACCGACCGCAATTGGTGTGGCCCACCGGCCGACCCTCTCATAGGGTCCTGGCATGACGGCTTCCCACAGCAATCCCGCAGATCGCACGGCTCCGCGAGACGCCGACGAGCCCTTCTCCCCGGGCGGCGCCGGGGCCGTCAGCGATTCCGCGCACGGGGCGGGTCGGCCCGCCCGGCGCCGCTTCGGCGCAGCGGTCTGGGCGGCCCTCGTCATCGTCTACGTGGTGTGGGGCTCCACATACCTCGGCATCAAGGTCGTGGTGGAGACCATGCCGCCCTTCCTCTCCGCCGCCGCCCGGTTCGTCGTCGCCGGGCTGCTCCTCGCCGCCTTCCTGGCTGTCCGGCACGGCCCCTCCGTGCTGCGGGTGACACGCCGAGAGCTCGGCTGCGCCGCGCTGGTCGGCCTGCTCCTGCTGGTCGGCGGCAACGGGCTCGTCGTCTTCGCCGAGAGGACGGTGCCTTCCGGACTCGCGGCCCTGCTCATCGCTGTCGTCCCGGCGTGGATGGTGGTGCTTCGCACAGCCGTCGGCGACCGGCCGGGACGCGGGGCCTACGGCGGTGTCCTGCTCGGACTCGCCGGACTCGCCGTGCTGACACTGCCGGGACTCAGCGGCGACGTGCGTATCTCCGGGGTGCTGACCGTGATGGCGGCCACTGTGCTGTGGTCGGTCGGTTCGTTCTCCTCCTCGCGGCTGCCGATGCCGAAGAACCCTTTCGTCGCCAGCGCCTACGAGATGGTCGCAGGCGGTCTTGGCTGTGCCGTGCTCGCCGCGACACGGGGCGAGCAGCGCGGACTGGACCTCAGCGCCTTCTCGACCCGCTCCTGGATCGCCCTGGTGTATCTGATCGTCTTCGGCTCGCTGGTCGCGTTCACGGCCTATGTCTGGCTGCTCCACAGCGCTCCACTCTCACTGACAGCGACCTACGCCTATGTGAACCCGGTCGTGGCGGTCGTTCTCGGCGCGATCATCCTCGGCGAAACGGTGACCTGGCCCATCGCTCTGGGCGGCGCGGTGGTGGTCGCAGGGGTCTGCCTGATCGTCTCCACCGAGCGCCGCGCCTGACGCGTCGTCAGTCCGTGTGCGGGCGGTCGGCTCCGGCGCCGTGATCGCCCGACGTGATGCCGTCGACGGCACCGTGCCCTCGGGCCCGAGGCGCCGTCCAGCGGGGGAGCGGGCAGCGGCGGAGCTGGTGGTTACGGGTAGGACGGAAACCGATCTTCAGCGCGCAACCCAAGCAATTCCTGGTGTCTGGCCTGCCGCCGTGCCTGTCGTGAACCGGTCGGTTGACGATCGCGACTTCGTTCTGCCGTTCTGACGATCACGGCGGCTGAGCAGGAACCGGCTCCAAGATCGTCATTAATTACTCCGGCTGAGGATCTTCAAGTCACGCTGTCGCTGGATCCGGCGTGGGTGAAGGAGCGCGCGGAGGCGTGCACGGCGCGGCGTGTCAGGGCTTCCGGTGTGGAAGCCCCGCCCGTTCGCCCGTGGGGGAGTGGGGTGGGCGGGGCAGACGGGGTTACCAGTCGATGGTCTGGCCGTCCGGTGTGACGGTGACGGTGAACTGGGTGAGTGGGGGCTGGCCGTCGTTGTTCCAGTGCAGGACGGCCGTCTCCACGGCGTCCCACAGGGGCTCTGGGCCGTTGTGGCGGACGGTCCATCGGCTGTCGTCCTCGTACACGGACGCCCAGGCCCCGGATTCGGTGTCGACGAGGACGTGCTCCGTGCGCCCGTTCTGCTGCAGGGTCAGATGCTGCGCGCGGGGGACCGCCAGCTGTACGACGAAGCGGGCAGTCCAGTCGTTGAGGACGTCCGCGCCGACGGCGGTCTCGCGCTCTTTGCCCGCGGTCAGGTCCGGCAGCAGACCGAGCGGCGGGGGCAGATGCGGGCGGGCCAGCATGAAGCTGACGCCGCCGCCCAGGAACCGTCCGGACGCCGTGCCGTCGTCGTTAACGGTCAGCCGCGCGAGTTCCGACGAGCCGAGCCAGCCGCCGACGGTGGCCAGGATCAGCCCGCCCGGCCTCGTCTGCGTGACCCACGCCCCGGGGACCGCGCGCACACCGCACGTCGCGACGATGCGGTCGTACGGCGCTCTCTCAGAGTGGCCGAGGAGCCCGTCCCCGGTGACGAGGGTGGGGTGCATCCCGAGCCGGCCCAGGGCCCCGGCGGCCCGCGCGGCCACCTCGTCGTCGTACTCGACCGAGGTGACGGACTCCTCGCCCAGGCGCGCGCACAGGAGCGCGGTGCAGTAGCCGGTGCCGGTGCCGATCTCCAGCACGCGGGAGCCGTCGGTGACGTCGAGGTCCTCCAGCATCCGGAGCACCAGGGAGGGCCGGGTGCTGGAGCTGGACGGCTCGCGCATGATCTCGCCGCGGACGTCTTCCGGCCGGATGGTGCCCGCGATCTGCGTGACGAGCGAGTCGTCCGTGTAGCAGCCGTCGAGCCAGCCGTCCTCGCCCTCCCGCACCGGGGCCCACGCGGAGGGCGTGGCACCGGGCACGGGGCGGAAGAACCCGCCGCGCAGGAACTCGTGGCGGGGTACGGCCCCGGCGGCACGCTTCCAGGCGTCCGTCCGCACGGCGCCGCTCGCGGCCAGCATCTCGATGAGCTGCCGGTGTTGTCCTTCGCTCACGGGTTCCTCTCCAGCAGGTCGGCCAGGGCTGCGCGCATCGGCAGGCCCGTTTCGGTCTCCAGCCAGTACCACTGGCCGGAGGGGTTGCACTCCATGAACCACCATCGCCCGTCGGTGCCCAGGCAGAAGTCGAAGGCGCCGAAAACGAGGCCGAAGCGGTCCAGGTACCGGTAGAGCGCCGGCTCGATCCCCGACGGTGCCTGGACGGCCGTGTACCGCAGCCGGCTGTAGTCGGTGCGCCAGTCCAGGAGATCGGAGTCGATGCGGACGCAGAACACGTGCGGGCCGATCACGGTGACCCGGATGTCCGCCGCCTTCCGTACGCGTTCCTGGAACAGGTGCACGGTGCCGGCCACGCGGTCGTCGATGCCGTCGGCCGCGACCTCGGCGATCCGTACGGCGCAGGAGACGCCGTCGATCCGGTAGACGGGGTTCGACAGCGGCTTGTAGACCACCGAGGAGCGGCTCTCGACGAAGGCGCGGGCGGAGTCGGCGCACGACGTGATCAGGGTGTCCGGGACGTCGAACCCGGCGTCCACGGCCGCGGCCAGGCCGGACGGCTTGAACTCGGCGTCGGCGGCCCGGTGGGGGTGGTTGACGTAGAGGCAGCCGGGCAGGGACGCCAGTACGCCCCCGAGGCCGTAGCGGGCCTGGGTGACGGCGAACCGGGCGTCCTGCTCGCTCAGGTGCGGGAAGGCGAAGCCGGTCGGGCGGCGGTAGTACAGGGCCCGCACGGCGGCCAGGTCGGCTGTCCTGGACGGGGTGAGCAGGCGGCCCCGGAGGCCTTGTCGGGTGATCTCGGCGTCCACCGACAACGATGCGGGAAAGTCACCGGAGTCGAGCTGCACGACCGGGATGCCCCGGTCGTGCAGCTCTGCGATACTGACTTCAGCTCGTCGGGGTGAATTCTTGCGAAGTCCCTGATGGGCGTGGGTGAGTGGCTGTATCCGTGTGGTGTGCGATATGCGGATGGGG